>NZ_CP045687.1:0-349375 GCF_009601705.1 Sulfolobus sp. E5-1-F
TTTTATAATGTGAGAAAATCTTGGATCATATAAAGATAAAAGGTTTGAGAGGAAAAAAAAAATGTATGTCGACAGTGTCTTCTAATAACTCTAGTATACTGATAGGATTGAGCAGTAATACTATTCAGTTGATCTTGGAGATAATACTAACAATACTATTTTTCCTTGTTCCACTAATTTTCTGGTTATTTCTCTAGGAGGATGATGATAGGAAATACTACTAAAAATAGAAGACCTAAAGTTTATATATTCCTAATATTAGATGGGATGAAATATATGATTTAAAAGATGTTAAAATAAGATTGGAAGAATTAGCTAAAATGGTTCAAGAGGGAAGGGCATACGGAGTAATACTCTTTGGTCCACCTGGAACTGGTAAAACAACAATTGCGAAGGCTCTAGCAAATAAATTAGGCTGGGCTTTCTTTGAGTTGAGACCAAGCAAAATATTAAGTAAGTGGTATGGTGAGAGTGAACTATTGTTAGATAGTTTCTTCGATCAAGTAGAAATGAACACACCAGCTGTTGTGTTTATAGACGAATTGGATAGCCTAGCTATGAGTAGGCAGAGTGATCTGCATGAAGTTACTCATAGGTTAGTAAATATAATGTTAATGAGACTTCAAGATTTACACGATAAGAGCTTAAGGGTGTTAATAATCGGAGCGACAAATGTACCTCAAGAAATTGATGAAGCGTTTTTAAGACCAGGGAGATTTGACGAAGTAATCTACGTGGCTTTACCAGATGAGAAAAGTAGAGAGGAAATATGGAGGGGTTACATAAAGAGGGAAGACGTAAATTATTCCCTATTGGCTAAAAAGAGTGAAAGATTTTCTCCTGCAGATATTAAGAACGTTGTTGATAAGGTTATGAGTAAGAATAATAGTCCAAAAACTGAAGACTTTCTAAGAGAAATTGAGAATTACAAACCATCTATTCAACTTTCAACTATAATTAAATTTGAAAATATTGCTAGAAAATATGAAAGGATAAAACTAATAATAAAGACGTATGGTGTTCCTAACATTTCTTGGAATGATTTAGGAGATTTAGAGGAGGTTAAGAGGATAATAAGGGAGTCAATAGTATTACCCATAACCAATAAGGAGTTTGCCGAGAAATGGAATATATCCGGTTAAAGGCATACTCCTATATGGCCCACCTGGGACTGGAAAACTAGTATTGCTAAGGCCCTAGCTAATGACTTGAGGTTTAATTTCATAGAACTGTCTGGAGAGGAGGTAAGTAGTGCTGGTCCTCTAGATGCCCCAAAGATTATAGCTGAGAAATTCTATATTGCCCTAGATAACGCACCGGCAATTATATTCATTGATGAGATAGATATGATAGCGAGGAATAGAATGGCTAATGAATGGAGAAATGCCTTAACGGAATTATTAAGGCAAATGGATGGTTTAAGGGAAATCCATAACGTAATAGTGGTTGGTGCTACTAACAGACCTTGGGACTTAGACCCAGCAATATTGAGGCTGGCAGATTCGATAAGATAATTTACATCCCTCCACCAAATAAGGAAGGAAGGGAAAAGTATTAGAGGTGCTTATAAGAGATCTAACTGTAAGTAGAGATGTTATTTCAAAGGTTGCTGAACTTACCGAGAATTATACTCCAGCAGATTTAAAACTAGTTGTGGAGGAAGTAAAGAGGAATTTACTAAGAGAGGCGTCAATTAACGGTAATTTAAGACTGAAGTAAAGTTAGAGGATTTCATGGATGTGTTAAAGAGAGTAAAGGCGAGCTTAGATAGACAGACATTAATGATGTATGAGAAGTTTGGATTTGAAAGAAGATAAGCTTGGGGAAAAAGTTTAATCCTAATGCGATTAAGATAATAGCGTGCAGAACTGGATCAAAGGACTTATTGGTTTCTCTCTATTTTTACTTATACTCGAGGCTATGCTTCTGTATAGTATTAAATTGGTCTCATATCCTTTTCTTCTCTACTCGTCCCTTGTATATTTCTTCGTTTTACTATTAGCTCTGTATCTCGGTGATTTCAATGCACCTAAAAGGACTAATAAAAAGAGATGATATAATTTACGTATCAGTTTTTGTAATAATATTTTTAATAGCGCTGAGGAATTATATACTATCTCCTCCTTACACACTGGGAGATACTACAATACTTCCACCTACAAATCCTGGTTATATACGCCATCAGCTACGATAGAATACTATTTATCCCTCTTGATGGGTAACAACAACCTCATAAAAACGTTGAACTTCCTCGCTTTCATAATAGGGCCAATTTCTATTTACTTTACGTTAGGAAAGAAAGGCGATTTATTTAAAAGACTAATCTTACCTTTGATCTTTACATTAAACCCTATTGCAATTTCAATATTTTATGCTGGAGATGGTGAAAGTATACTTTTAGTCTACTCGTTACAACCACTAGTGTACTATCTTACATACAAAATTCTAAACGACGCAAAGGATAGATTGAAATATTTCATTTATTTGAGTATTGTAGAGGTAATTGGCCAGATCTTCTTCTTTCAAATGTTTCTCTTCTCCTTCTTTTTTCAATTACCCTTTATCTTACTATCAATTAGAGAGAAAAAATATTCGTTTTTAATCTACCCTATTCTGGCTGATCTACTGGGATTTCTATCAGAACTATCTTGGGAAATTTACTTATACATAGGCGTTGTCCCTAGCGTATTAGTTTCCCCATCAAATACTCTAGTAAGATTAGGATTAGCCTATTATTCTACAATAGTGTCAGCTCTTCTATTCGCTATTGTAATAATTACCGCTTTTACATATAAAAATAAATACGCTTTGGCCACAATTTCCTCACTAGGATTTCTACTTGTAATTTATTCTATTTTGCAGAACTTTCAATTCAATATTCCAATCATTTCTGCATTGCTTGCTGCTATAACAACATTCCAAACTAAGGTATACCTACTAAGTTTCGGTCTTCTGGATATAAGTTTGTTTTATCTAAAAAGAACTAAGGAGCTCATAATACCTTTACTCTCGTTGATATTAATAGTTCTTCTTACAAATACTGGAGGTTTGCAAGCAACAACTTATTCGATCTTCTCCTTTAGCCCACAAGCAGTACCTACTTGGTATTATCAACTTTATGATTACTTAGCTCAAAATAATCCGAGTAATGTTTACTCTTTAGCAACTCAGTATCAATACTTACAATATTTGCCGGGATTTAGTGGCTTCGTTTATGATCCTAGCTTTATCCATAATCTAACTAGCCCGTTTTATGGAATGAAATATCTTCTTTCAACATCGCAGATAAATTACACCGGAATAAGACTGGTGAAAACATTTGGTCCAATTCTAGTATACTACAACGAGAATTATACCGGGTTAGTACATTACTTAAATGGAAGTCCAGTTAGCAATTACAGTATTTCCAGTGACGAGATCAGAATCTTTGGTGATAAGTCACCTTACGTAGTCTCATTACCGTATTCAAGATATTGGAGTAATGCTGAAAATTACAGTGGTTTTCTTGAACTTATTAGTAATATTTCCCAGAATTCTCTTATAACTTTAATACACAAATTGTTCTTTGTTAGCTTATTTTTCCTTATCTTACCTTTCATTCTGTTGATTTTTGAAAAAGGTCCCATGAAGAGTCTCATAGTCGGTCGCTGACACGACCTTCATTCTCAATCTTCATGGGATTCTATATATAGTATGGGGTTATGCTATTTTATTTTTGTCCTAAATCTATTGTTGTAGTCCTTACAAACTATATGCAGAAAACTTCATGTGGGTGAGGTTATCAATTCATTATGTTTTTCCTTTAATGTCCTATCTTTAGGTGCCTACTCATAAATAAAACGACTGCTTACTGTACTTGGCGAGATATGGGGCTGTGAAGCAAAACTCTCTATCCTCTGAGAGTAGTTAGCTCACGTTCAATAAATCAGTTAAAATAATTCTCGCAACGCTTATTACCCATGGTTTAAAGTTTTATAGTATGGATTATAGGCCCTTCATAAAAATTCTTCTCACTCTAGTAATTTTTGCCCTTGTGGACTATGTAGTCAGTGTAATTTTGAAAGCACTAACGTTTTACTTTCCTCAAATATCCACGTATACCTCTGATGCCTTTACAGCATTAACGGTTATTATAATAGCCATAGGTGGTTTTTACATTATAAGAATTTTACAAGGTGTAATTTACAATCAATTACTAATAAAATTAGAGAAAAGTACTGCATCTAGTATAAAAGTCGCCCTCGATATCATATTTTATACAATTTTAGTTCTTGTAATACTAGCAGCATTAAAAGTAAACTTAACTGGAGTATTAGTTGGTGGGGCCGTAGGTGGTATTATAATTGGTTTAGCAGTCCAAACTATTGCGCAAAATACTATCTGGAATATTAGTGACTTCTAGTAGAACCATAAGGCTGAACGATTCCGTTTCATTAATATCATGGATATGGGGAGGCCCAATTATCGGAGAAGTAAGTAAGTAAGATATCACTACTCTTTACAGAAATTAAGACAATTAATGGAAACACTATCAAGATACCTAATTCAGCGTTTCTAGTAAATACTGTATTTCAAAAATTGGAATCTGAACACTCCTTAATATATCCTTATCAATTATTGATTAATGCAGACGTTCCAGCTAACGATCTACTTAATTTAGCTAAGGCTTATATTAATGACTCTTTTCCTAATAGTACTTTATAGATTTTATCGTAGTCTGAATAGTTTCTTATAGTCAAGGAAGTATCCATAAACGTTTTTCAAGTACCTTGAGAGAGCCTTTACACCAAGGTGGGAACCGAGCTCATACTTCAAGATGTGGAGGAAGTTCACAACTAGGCCAACAAGCTTCATGTATCCGAGGATCTTGACTACGCTCTTGAACGAACTGCTCCTAAGGCCTAGGACCTTCAAATCCCTTATCACAGTTTCAACATCCCACCTATTCTCCCAAGTCGTTATTACCTCCTCAGAGGTCATGGTTAGGTCGGTCGTGAAGAAGTACCTCCTCCCGCAACCTTTATAATTATTAACTACAATTAATTTAATAGGAACGCCGAGGTACGTGACGGAGAACTCTCCCTCGGGGAACTCGGCGACCGGCACGGATCTACCTCCCTCGGTAACCCGCGCGCTCGCCTTAAGTTCCGAAACAACACCGGGCAGAAGAGTTCTCCTGTTCACGTACCACGAATCGAACGCTATTGAACTAACGTTAAGCCTCCTCCTCACTTTCTCTATCAGCTCAATTGCGATTTCGATCTTCGTTCTGAACTGGACTGGCTTCCCTTCTTGTTTCAAGATATTCACGACTTTTTGTGGTAGGTAGATCTCGAGGTGGATCAAGTAGACCTCGTTGGTTTCCAAGTCCCTTATTGTGGCTACAAGGATTTGGTGTGCTGGGATGTAGGTTTTATCCTTCCTGGAGTAGAAGAATTGGGTCATGTGAGCTGAGACCCACGCGGCTTCAGCGTAGTATTTCTCGTTTAGTGTGTCGTCTATTGAGAGCTGGACCTTGTGTTCCCCTACTAATTCCTTCACTACTTCGATTAGATCGACCTTAGCGACCTCCTCTAACTTCCTCAAGGCGTATTCGTAGTCAATTCCAGCCGTGGTGCACTTGGTCCTCATTGATCCATCTTCGATCAGAGATGCGCCCAGTAACTTCACTAGGGATTTACTGCCTAGCGTCTTCTTCACTTTCTCTAGGTACTTCCTTACCCTTGCAAATCGTCTGTTGAAGAGACTCGTTATTTTCATTGTTTAGTCTTGGTATTATCATCCTAAAAAGTTTTTAAGGTATTTCAAATTGACGTCATTTTCAGGAAACTACTATCCTAAAATGAAAATCAGATTACCAGAAATTTACTTCACGGGAAAAAATGGAGGTACAAACGCTTTTACTATTATTTTACATTTCGATGATATAAATCAACTCAATGACATATTAAGTTTAGTAAATGAGGCATTCGATAAGGTTTACTGGGAACTTAAGAAAAAGAGTTAAATTATAGATCAAGTCTAATACTAAAATAGAAATGTATTAAAAGATTATATTATATGTTATAGTTTAAACTTTATTATACACAAAGCCACACTAATATATAATGGAATGGACAAAGATAATAAAAACCAAGCACGATATCGATATAGTAGTCAAAATAATAGCTAATCCAGAATTTTTCATACCTTTAGTTTTGCCGGTTAGGAAATTTATTCTGAGTTCTGATAAATTATATAGATGTGAAGGGGATATAGGAGGATTACCCGTTATTTTCCATGGCAGAGAATATGTTGGATCTTATACAATTACTCACGTAATTGAATTTTATAAACAACCAAACATCTCTGGAAAAATAAATATTCAAGGTATCGAGGATAAAGTAAATATTACCGTATTACTTCAGAATTTATATATTATATATTTACCGTTAAGAGTATACATATCCAATAAATTAAATGAGCTAGAGAAAATATTTGATGAGAAAATTCGACTAGAGAGAATAAAGAGAAAACTTTGACTACTTATTATTGTTTATCCACGTTGGGTTTTAAAAGTTCGATGACTTTCTCCCTAGCATAATACAAATTCTCTCTTATCTTTATAAACTCCTCAATATGTGCCCTCAACAATTTACCCTTTTCAGTTATTTCATAGAGCCTCTTTCCATTTTCAGTTTTAATGCTTAAAGCACCTGTTTTTATTAATTGATCTAAATATTTCTGAGCTACTGCATAATTTATGCCAGCGCCATATATAACCCTTGTAACACCGCATTCAGGATCGCAACTTTTCAATATATCAAGTATTATTTCCATTTCTCCTCTTTTACGCCGTTGAAGTTGCATATGATAATATATAAGTAGAAGGTTATAAATATTATCGGAAAATTTAATAACAGCGAAAATATTATAGGAATAGATTGAAATTTAGAACTCAATATTAAAACCTAACAAGAAATTATCATGATAAAAATTTTTCCGATAAGTTAATGGTACTTCGATGTAAGTTTTTGGAGGAACTCTTTTAATCAGACAACTCTAGGAGTTCCCTAACCTTTTGAAAAGTCGATGGATTTCCTAGGACTATTAACTGATCTCCGGGGTTCAGTTCTGTATCCTTATTAAAATAAGGATCTATTTTGTGGTTTCTAATAATAGCTAACGGAATAACTTCATTAGGCAAATCACTAATTTTCTTCACCTTCCTAACTTCAAAGATTCCAATTATCATATCTCCAGTTCTTTCTGGAAATATTAAGCTTGCAATATTTGTTGAGAGAGCAGCACTAGCTGCTATTCTGCCTATAATGTCTTCACTCGGTATTACCAAATCTGCTCCAGCAGTCTTAAAGAGATCAGTTAATGAGTAATCATTAATTGCAACTATTACTTTTAGGGGAGGGTTAAGTTTTTGTAGCTTAAGTGTTATTAACAGAGCTTCCATATCGTTATCCATTATAACTATAGCATTTTTTGCATAACTGATACCAGCTGAAATTAAGTTATTATCGTCCTTAGGATCACCTAGGATTACTGCATCTCCTCTGATACCGTTAGCAATGTCTTTAGAACTGGTCAGCACAATGTAGTCTACACCAAATCTGTTTAGTCTCCTAACCGCGCTAAGTATTTCAGTACCGTTACCTATTAAAATAGGATGACCTTTCATATGTCTGCCTCTCCATCTGGCTTTTGCGTCATTCCATGTAGCTCTACTTATTAAGGTAGCTACAATATTCTGTATTATGCTAGTATATAACCCTACCGCAAGAATAATAGTTAACGTTAATGCTATCTTTTCGGTAGATGACATTTGGTAAATGTTAGGTGATTATAATCCTACTGTAGTTACTACATTCACTCCAGTGTATATAGCGGAAATCCAGTCTAAATGCTGATAGTTTACAAAAACTATTGCGTTAATGAGTACTGCTACACCTAACAATATAATTTGAATATAGATCCTCTTAAATACTGAATATGGTGCAACTAGATTTTCTAAGATCGGTATAACTATCCTATTCCAAACTTTATCCTTATTCACAAGTAGGATTTAATGTTATAATATTTTAAATAACCGCTTGGATTTGGGAAAATCCTTAATAGCATTGCCTCATTATTTCAGTCGTGAGGCTAACAAATAGAAGGAATTTCTTAAAATTACTCCTCATTTCCTCATCATTGTCGGTCTTGGGTAGGTTATCAATTAGTGAAATGCAACATGCTCAAAATGGTTTAACACCATTTGGTTCTTGGTATGTGGCTCAATATAGTCAAATTGTACCCGATATACTACTGAGTAACTACGTTTTAACAGTAGATGGTGAAGTCGAGAACCCAGTGCAATTAACTTATCAAGATCTACTTAACATGCCTTCAATTGAGGTTAAGGATACGCTTCAATGCGTTTCAGACCCCTACTTTCTCAGAGCAAATATCGTCTGGAAAGGAGTACCATTAAGTTATATAATCGACATGGTTAAACCTCACTCTAATGTGATAAAAATAGTTGGATATAGTGCTGATGGCTACACTGCAGATTTGCCTATAGTGAAGGCAAAGGAACCAAATGTACTAGTAGCTTACATGGCTGATGGTAAACCATTGCCACAAGTGCATGGATATCCAGTTAGGCTTGCAGTACCGGGATGGTGGGGATATACTTATATTAAATGGTTAGTTAGGCTTCACTTCACATCTAAAAACGTTTTAGGCTACTGGGAATCTCTGGGGTACCCCGATTATGCGAAAAAGTAACATTGGAATGATTATCTCGGCAATAATTCCGACATTTACGTTAATCTATCAACCAGTTTGGATATTAGGACTAATGACAACTTCTATATCTTCTACTAAGGCCTTTGATCCAACCTTTAAGGATTCAATTTATAGCTCTAATTTCAGAAAAGATACTTCAATAATCCTACTAGTCTTATCAATCTTAGAGGGTATTTCGGGATTCGGTGCAGGGCCTCAAACTTCGAATATAATTAGTACATTAACCTTTAACTTGTTAAATAGAGGAAACTCTTTAGAATTGCACCTAGTTCTAATAATTCCATTAGCGCTATTCTTCATCTTACATACTGTTTCTGGATTTGGGTCATTATTGCTTTCAAGAGGTATCAAAAATCCTATATTATTCAAATACATTATCCCTATAACTTGGATAATAATGTATCTCGCAGTAGTTTATTTAGATCTATACTACTTCTTATGAACTAAATGGTCATTTTAAATAAGAAAATATCCAAAATTAGTAATAAAGATTTATATATATGCATAAAGTAATGTAGATTATGTACTCTAAAAAGAGGAAATACTATACAATACGAAGGATATCAATCTGTAATTCGAGTTATGGAATATTCAAATGTGATGATAAGGAGAGATATACCCTAATAGCGTATACTTATGTAAGTAATCTAGCGAGCTCCTTATTTTTTAACTTTTGAAAATTTTAGTAACAAACTTTTTAAGAGCTCCACGAGAGATGATTTTTCGTGCCAGTAAAACTATCTATAGATAATAAAGAGAATATAGCTAATGAAGGAGAGACAATTTTATCAGTGCTAAAGAGGAATGGTATTTACATTCCACACATATGTTACAACCAAGGACTAGTTCCTATAGAAAGCTGTGATTCTTGTTTAGTTGAGGTTAACGGGAAGCTAGCTAGAGCTTGTTCAACAATAGTCGAAGATGGAATGAGAATTTCAGTCAACTCTAAAAGAGCTATGGAAGCAAGAAAAACCGCAATCTCCAGAATACTAAGGTATCATAAGCTTTACTGTAGTATTTGTGAAAACAATAATGGTGATTGTGTTCTTCACGAAGCAGTAATAAAATTGAATATTAACTCTCAAAAGTATATAGAAAAGCCTTATCAAGTTGACGATAGTGGCCCCTTCTATGTATATGATCCATCTCAATGTATACTATGCGGAAGATGTGTTGAGGCTTGTCAAGACTTTGCGGTAAACGAGGTAATATGGATTAATTGGGATCTCAATCCCCCTAGGGTTGTTTGGGATAATGGCAATCCAATAGGTAACTCCTCTTGTGTAAATTGTGGTACATGCGTTACAGTTTGTCCAGTTAATGCGTTGATGGAGAAGTCAATGTTGGGAGAGGCTGGATATCTCACCTGGATTAATAAGGATTTAAAGAAAAAGGCAATAGAAGCCATAGGGAAGGCTGAGGACAACTTCAGTTTATTAATGACTTTCAGCGAGATTGAGGCTAGGGCTAGAGACTCACAAATAAAGAAGACTAAAACTGTGTGTATATATTGTGGTGTTGGATGTTCGTTTGAGATTTGGACTAAGGGTAGAAAGATAGTAAAAGTTGAGCCGAAACCGGAATCACCAGCTAATGGTATTCTAACTTGCGTGAAAGGTAAGTTTGGATGGGACTTCGTAAATAGTCCAGAGAGGATCACTAAACCATTAATAAGAGAAGGGGACAAGTTCAGGGAAGCTAGTTGGGATGAGGCTATTTCATACATAGCTAAGAGGTTAAAGGAAATTAAGGAAAGATATGGTCCAGATTCCATTGGTTTCATAGCCTCAGATAAGATGAGCAATGAAGAGGCTTATCTATTGCAGAAATTGGCAAGGGCTATAATAGGCACCAATAATGTAGATAACTCAGCAAGATACTGTCAAGCTCCGGCAACAGTTGGCTTGTGGAGAACAGTGGGAATAGGTGCTGATTCTGGTACAATTAAGGATATTGAAAAAGCAGACCTAATTATAATTGTTGGACACAATACCACTGAGAGCCATCCCGTGATAGGAAGTAAGGTAAAAAGGGCTAAGAAGGTTAAGGGTTCAAGGATTGTGGTAATCGATGTTAGGAAACATGAGATTGCTGAAAGGGCTGACTTATTTATCAAACCTAAACCTGGAACTGATGCAGCAGTTTTGGCTGGTGTTGCAAAATACCTTATTGATCAGGGATGGATTGATAAGGAATTTATAAATAAGAGGGTTAATGGCTTTGAGGAGTTCAAGGAATCCATAAAGGGATTCACGCTAGATTATGTGGAAAGTGTAACTAATGTTCCTAAAGAGCAAATAATTAAACTTGCTGAAATGATCCACAATGCTAATAGTGTAGCGGTATTATGGGGAATGGGGGTAACTCAACATTTGGGTGGGGCTGATACTTCAACGATAATTTCAGACCTATTACTCATAACTGGGAATTATGGGAAACCTGGTAGTGGAGCTTTTCCAATGAGAGGTCATAATAACGTTCAAGGAGTTAGCGATTTCGGTTGTTTACCTAATTATTTACCCGGATATCAAAAGCTAGAGGATGAAAATGTAATAAGAAAATTCGAGGAAGCTTGGGGTGTAAAGCTAAACAGAATGCCTGGATTACAGATACCTCAAATGATAGAGGGCGTGTTGGAAGGGAAAATTCACGCGTTATATATAGTTGGTGAGGATACTGTTATGGTTGATTGTGGAACTCCTTTAACTAAACAAGCTTTAGAAAAAGTAGACTTCCTAGTGGTACAAGATATGTTCATGACTGAGACTGCAAAGTTAGCCGATGTAATATTGCCAGCATCTGCTAGCCTAGAGAAAGATGGCACTTTTGTCAACACCGAAAGAAGAATACAAAGGTTTTACAAGGCTATGGAACCGCTAGGTGATTCTAAACCCGACTGGGAAATAATTCAGATGGTTGCTAATGAGTTAGGAGCTAATTGGAACTATAAACATCCGGCAGAGATAATGGATGAGATAGCTAAATTATGCCCTATATTTGCCGGAGTTAGTTATTCAAGATTGGAGGGATTTAATAGCCTGCTGTGGCCAGTTAATGAGGATGGAAGCGATACCCCACTACTTTACACAAACGCCTTTACTACTAAAGATGGTAAGGCTATACTTTATCCATTAACTTGGAAGCCACCAGAACTTAAGGATGAAGTTCATAAGGTGACTGTAAATACTGGAAGGGTATTAGAGCATTTCCATGTAGGCAATATGACCAGAAGAGTTGAAGGTTTAAGGAGAAAAGTTCCCGAGACTTTTGTAGAGGTCTCTAAAGAGTTAGCCTCTAAGTACTCAATCAAAAACGGTGATCTTGTACTTGTCAAGTCCAAATTCGGTGGAGAAATTAAAGCAAGGGCTATAGTTAGTGATAGGGTAGAGGGCGAAGAAATCTTTATACCTCTTTACGCATCGGATCCTTCCAAGGGTGTAAATAACTTAACTGGATTAGTGATAGATAAAGCCAGTGGAACTCCAGGTTATAAGGATACACCGGTCGTTATCGAGAAAATAGAGGAGGGCAAAGGTGAAAGTCCCTTACCTTTAGACAATTGGAGATTTCATGTTAATGAAAGGAGAAGACAAATTGGTATAGAGGTGGAGAAGAAATGGAAGAGGGAGGAGTTCAGGCCATTGACAGATTAATTGAACAATTCATTGACAGTAGGGAGGCTATAGAGAACTTTTTGAAACTAATTAACGCTCTACAAAAGACTGGCATCTTGCCTTTGCTAGTAGGAATTGTGAATAATCTTGACTATAATTTGACCTTCTTAGCTGAGCAGAATGCAATGTTGATAAGAAATGTTAATGTAATATATGGTGTATTAAGTGGGAAAGAGGAAGCTAGGGATGTTAGTTTAACTGAGTTAATTAAACAGCTGAATGACCCGGACGTAAAAAGAGGATTATATTTACTACTAAAGATACTTAAGGCGATTGGAAATGCAAGTAAAGAGGTTTAGCTTAGTAAGGGTTAAGGAGAATGATAAATACGCAGATAGTGATTTCGTTGCAGTGGAGGAACCATTAAATATAAAAATTTGCTTTGAAAAGTGTGAAGACTTTGCTATAATAATGAGAACGCCAGGAAATGATAAGGAGCTTTCCTTGGGTTTTCTATACTCCGAAGGTGTAATAAACTCTATTAATGACGTTAAGAGTATTGAGCAGGTGGAGGATAACGTTATCGAGATTAGATTGAATAACCCAGTTAAAGTAAAAATAAGGGACTTAATTGTAAATTCAAGTTGTGGAGTTTGTGGTAGAGCCTTTTTATACACGTTAAATATACTCAAGTCGGATCTGAAAGTCAAAAAAGAGCTTATTTTCTCGTTTCCGGAAAAATTGAGAGAAAAACAAAGTGTGTTTAACATTAGCGGGGGTCTTCACGCTACAGCGCTATTTGATCCTCAAGGGGAATTATTACTTATATATGAGGATGTAGGAAGACATAACGCTGTAGACAAGGTTGTTGGTAAACTTCTATTAGAGAATAAGGTTCCAGCAAGTAATTACATTATGCAAGTTAGTGGAAGGTTAGGATATGAAATCGTTAGTAAAGGGATAAAAGCTGGAATACCGATAATATGTGGAATTTCAGCTCCTACTAGCCTAGCTATTGAAATTGCTGAAGAAGCTGGACTGACCCTCATAGGTTTTCTAAGGGGAAAAAGTTTCAACATTTACACTCATGATGAAAGAATATACTAGATGATAACTTTTTAACATTATTAATAGGTAGTATTTTAAACCTATCTAACTAGATGTAATTTATGAATTATACATACCTCCTAGAGGAAGTTAGTTTATCAATGGTTTCTATTGTAGGTAGAAAAAGCGCTTACTTAGGTGAATTATATAAGATGGGATTTAATATCCCTAGAGGATTTATAGTATCAGCCAGAGGAGTAAATGAGGCAATTAAGGATCTAGATGACGAAATACGAGAAATACTGTCTTCTGTCAATTTAAACGATACAACAGATCTTGAAAAGAAAAGTGAAATGGTCAAAAACATGATCATTATGTCAAAATTGCCTGAGGAAATGGAAAAAGAAATATATGAAAGATTCTCCCAACTAGGCTCAAAATACGTTGCGGTAAGGGCTACAGCTACATCTTCCTTAAGTGGTGCAAGTTTCGCTGGTGAGTATGAAACTGACCTATTCGTTACTAAGGAGAATCTCATTCCGAGTATTAAGAGAGTTATTGCGTCGTATTTTAATCCAAGAGCAATAGCTTATAGGATTCTGACTCGTAATGAGGCCGGGATGGCAATTCTTGTTCAAACAATGATAAACCCATCTAGTGCAGGGACTGCATTTTCAATACATCCCTTAACTGAAGAACCAGATTACGTATTTATAGAGTCATCTTTTGGTCTTGGTGAAAGTGTAACTAAAGGTATGGTTACTCCAGATCAATACATAGTAAGTAAAGCTTCCAGATCGCTGGTAAGTAAGAGGATTTCTGAGAAAGTTATGAAATTAACTTATGATTTTAACGAAAGAAAAATAAAAACCGTTGAACTAAGCAAAGAGGAAGCTTTAGCTGAAAGCTTAAATGATATTGATGCAATAAGGATTGCAAACATGGTTATAGCTGTAGAAAATATATTTAAGAGAAGTATCAATATTGAATGGGCAATGGAAGATAAAAAAATCTACTTGTTAGAAGTTAGGGGAATTAGACGCTTGTACCCTGAATTTTAACCATATCTTAATGCTATACCTAGTCCATATCTTGGATACTTCCAAGAGATGTTAGAATAGGGACAAGCGATTCTACAAGCGCCACATTCCACACAATTCTCATAAGATATTACAATTCTTTGATTTATCCACGAATAGACATTTGCAGGGCAGACCGAAATACAAGGTTGAGGAACTCCGTTAACTTCTTCACATTTAAGACATTTGTTAGGATCGATTATGGCCAAATGAGGTTGTTCGTCCTTCTTATACCTTAAAGTGTAAAGTTTTTCCTCTACTCTCATGATTTAAACACCCCTATACCTAATAATAAGTGTTTAAGTAGTTTAGACGTGTCTAATTTAACTTTAGAAAAGTCGCTATAAACCCAACCGTGTAGAAGATCATTTATAGTTTTCACATAATATTTGAAGTTCTCCTCCTCTACCAATTCCTTCACTAGTGGTCTACCATTTACAACTCTTCTAACTTCCCTATTTTTCATTAATTCACTCTCGTATTTACTGCACTCATAAGATTCTAGTGATGCCTTCCCTGCAACTACTCCAGAAGCCACTGCGGGACCTATACCATTAAATGTTAATGGATCCACCAGACCTATTGCATCTCCAGCCAAATAAACCTTACCAGAACAAGCTTTCCAAGATGGAAATCCATATTCTGGTATGACCTTTGCAGAATACTCTCTCAATGACGCTCCTTTGACTAAATCATTTAAGCCCAATCTCTCCTTAACCTCGTCTAAGACTGTATAAGGTGTTATTTTTCTCTTTATAAGTATTTTCATTGGAATTCCAGCACCTATTGCTATGGCATCCTTATATACATAAAGAAAGCCCGCATATGGAACTGGGTCTGTTCCTAATATTCTCCAACTCACACCCTCATCATCAGCTTTGAATCCAAATCGTTTATTAACTTCATCCTTGTTTAAACTATAAACCTCCTTAACTGTTTGTACTGCATTATCTGGAGTTAGGTCTGGTCTTATGTTAGCTTTCATTGAAACTAGTGCGTTCACGCCCTCAGCTAGTACTACCCTATCTGCCCTTACTTCTCCTCTATCAGTTTCTACTTTATACTCATTTCCTTCTCTTTCAACTCCTAATACAGTAGTTTTTGTTATTAGTATTGCTCCAGCTTTCTCTGCTTGTTGAGCCATCCACTTATCTAATTTTAACCTTGCAGCAGTTGCCAAATTTGATTCAACATTTACGCTGATTCTTGTTCTATTTGAGTCACTAAGTAAGATCAAATCCACATTCTTTACTTTTCTCTCTATTGGTATAGAAGATACATCATAAACTGAAGAGAAATCATCTAGCCTTATCATTGCTCCAGAGACGTTTTTAGAACCTGGTTCTGGACCTCTTTCTAGTAATAAGACTTTGGCTCCTCCTTTAGCTGCTGTTATTGCAGCTGATGAACCAGCTGGTCCAGCTCCAACTACAACTATATCGAATTTCATTCTTAGCTCACCTCTTTTTTCTTAAGCAATTCGATCATTTTAGGTACTATCTCGAAGATATCACCTACTACTCCAAAATCACAATTCTCGAAAATTGGGGAACTTGGATCTAAGTTTATCGCCCCTATTCTTCTAGAAGATAATATACCAACTAAGTGTTGTACTGCACCAGAAATTCCTAACGCTATATAAACTTTAGGTCTAATTGTTGTACCAGTTTGACCAACTTGTCTATCCTTGGGATACCAACCCATATCTGCCAATGGCTTAGAAACTCCTACTACACCACCTAATAACGAGGCTAATTCCTCAGCCATCTTTATATTTTCTGGACTTCTAATACCCCTACCTACACCAACCACTATATCTGCTTCCGCTAATACATTCCTCTTCTCTATAACTCTATAATCTAATACCTTAAGTCTGGTGAATAGATCATCAATTTCCTCTCTCACTAATTCTCCTTTTCTACCCGGAACTCTTGGTAATGGCATAAATACACCAGCTCTAACGGTAACCATTACTGGTCTATGTCTAGGACATATTATAGTAGACATCTCTTTACCTCCGAAGTCTGGTCTTGTTGAAAGTAAAACTCCTTTGTCATCTACATCGAAGCTAGTACAATCAGCAATTAATCCAGTATCTACTTCAATTGCAGTAGTTGACGCGAGTTCCCTAGCGTTTCTAGTTCCTGGGAAAAATACTGCCTCTGGCTTATACTTCTTTATAAGCTTGGCTAATGCCCTAGTATACACTTCGTTATCATATCTATCGAATCCCTTAGTTTCGACAAAATATACCTTGTCTGCACCATATTCAAAAGTCTCCTCTATTAAGGATTTAGTAGCCTCACCACCTACTATTACCGCAGAAAGACTAGTATCCATTAGATCGGAAATTCTTCTTGCCTCTCCCATAATCTCAAAAGACGCCCTATTTGGTTTCTCTCCAATATGATCAATATATACCCAAATTTCACCATTCACCTTAACCTTAGGTTTAGGCTTTACATACTCCTTTAATGTACTTTCATCCTCTTTTAACGATTCGAAAATCTTATCTAAAAACCATTTCGCTGCTTTTTCGACATCTTTCTTACCATCTATTATCTCAGCCTTTCTAGTCTTGGGTGGAGGTTGAACTTTTATTACCTTAGTCGGAGAACCAGCTAAACCGATTTTGTTTGGTTCAGCCTTTATATCATCCTTGTTCCACACTGTAACTTTGGCCGTTTTAGCTTTAATTAAGCTTAATATATCAGGTTGCCTCGGTTTGTTTGCGATTTCCAATATGGTCAGTACTGCGGGGATGGGAGCTTCAATAACTTCTTCGTCAAATTCAGTGGTCCTAGTTACTACTATTTTATCCTTTTCTAACTTCTTTATTTCGCTTACATAACCTATAACTGGGACCCCAAGCCATTTCCCTGTCTGAGGTCCTACTTGTTCAGTCTCTCCATCAACTGCTCTTCTACCGAAGAGTATTAGATCTGCTCCACCCAACTTTTGAATCGCCTTAGATATAGTATAGGAGGTTGCCCAAGTATCAGCTCCAGCCATTGCCCTATCACTTATCAAATAAGCTTCATCAATTCCCATTGCTAGGGCTTCTCTAAGTGCAGAATCAGCTTGTGGAGGACCCATAGTTATGACAATAGTTTTTGCTCCATATCTTTCCTTTAATCTAACAGCCTCTTCTATTGCATGTAAATCTGGAGGATTAATAACAGCTGGTACTCCTTCCCTTACCAAATTATTAGTTACAGGGTCAATCCTTAGCTCATCCACATCTGGAACTTGCTTTATTGAAACAACAACTTTGAGTTCCGGCAATTTTACCTCTATAATGAGTACTCTTGATAGTTTTTAAGATTTCACAAAAAAGGATGTAATCTAAGGTTCTCGGGTAGGTGTATGAACCTAGTCCCCTTATTTCAAGGATTTCATTGAATCAAAATAAAAATTGTAAAAGAGATAAAAAGAAAAAAGAAATATTATATCTTAGACTACTCTTCTTTCTTTCAAAATATCTTCAATATCAGTAGTCGGTTTTCCTTCAAATTCTATTAAATCATTTGCTGGCGGATTATCTAAATATGACGGAGATCTTTCAGCAATTCTTTGCTCGTAAGTTGATACTAATTCATTTTGATAAAATACACCAATTGGTATTCTGTCTCCCCACTCCATACTTTTCAATATAGCCTTACTCATCTTATCTTCTGCCTCTTCTGGCTTCCTAACTATTGGATCCCAAGTTGGGTCGTCATCTAACTTGTAAACCCTCTTATCATAATACTCCTTAGTATGGATATCGTTATAAGTTGGGCAAGGTTGCAATACATCAATCATTGCTAATCCCTTATGCTTAATAGCCTTCTTTATTATCTCCTTCAAATGTTTCACATCATATGCGTAACCCCTAGCTACGAAAGTATATCCAGAACTTATTGCAAGAGCTATTGGATTAATATCGGAATTGATATTTGGTTTTGGTAAACTCTTAGTCTTAACACCCAACTTCAACGTGGGTGAAGCTTGACCTTTAGTTAATCCATAAACACCATTGTTATGAACTATTACAGTTAAATCCACATTCCTCCTCCCTGCACTTACGAAATGCCCTACACCAATACCTAATTGGTCACCGTCTCCACCATTTACAATAACTTCCAACGATGGGTTAGCTAGTTTTATTCCAATAGCGAAAGTTAATGCTCTGCCATGCAACGTATGTACTCCACTTGCTGGTAACCTAATAAAGTGAGGAATTTTTCCAGAACAACCTATACCACTTACTAGCACTACCTTTTTGGGATCTAAGCCAAGTTCTTGGATTGCTTGTTGCTCTGCACTCAATATACCGAAATTACCGCAACCAGGGCACCAATCGTTCCACTCTACCTTAAGCGCCGCCATGTAACACCACCCTCTTTTCTCCTTTTTGAATAACTGCTTTTATACCTTCCTTTACCTCATCTCTCATCATAGGTCTACCATTCCATTTTAATATATAATGTGTAGGTTCGATACCTGTGTTCAATTTCAACACCTCACCAGCTTGTCCAAAGTAATTACTCTCCACATCAATTATTAACTCTTTCCCACTTAGTAACTTCTTCATTAGGTTCTTGGGGAATGGGCTAAACATCCTTATCTGAATTAACATTGGTCTGATTCCTTCACTCTCCAGCTCTTCCATAGCATCCAATATTGCTCCCTTAGGAGATCCCCATGTTATTATTGCTATCTTTGAATCAGTGTTCCCATAAATATTAACCCTGCTCTCCTCTGGAATTTCCTTGTCTGCTGTAAACAGCTTCTTTATCCTCTTTTCATACATCTTCTCTCTATTCTCACTAGCTTCTGCTATGAACCCGTATTCGTCATGTTCGTCACCAGTATAGTGAATCCTAGTAGTACCTAATGGAGCAAATGGGGATATACCATCTTCAGTTATTTCAAATCTCTTTAATTCAGGGATATTCGAATTAATTACAATCTTACCTTTTTCTATCCTTATATTCTCCATTCCTAACATTTTCTTAGGAATAATTGAATAGGAGTTAGCTAGTGCTTTATCTACCAAGTGTATTACTGGGGTTTGATATTTTTGAGCTAGGTTAAGTGCCCAAGTACCATCATGGAAAGCCTCAACGTGGTCACCGGAGGCTATAACTATTCTCGGAAATTCACCATGCCCTGCATTTAAAGCGAACATTAGATCGGCTTGAGAGGTCCTAGTTGGCTGACCAGTCGAGGGACCTCCTCTGATATAGTAGGTGATTACAACCGGTGCCTCGTTCATTCCAGCCCATCCCATTCCCTCAACCATTAAGGAAAATCCTGGACCTGAAGTAGCTGTAGCTGCTCTTACCCCAGTTAAGGCAGCTCCAGAAGCCATATTTATTGCCGCTAATTCATCCTCAGCTTGAACAACCACTATCGTAGATTTCCTTTTTTCTCCAGTCTTGGGATCTACAGTAAATACAGTTTGATGTGCCTCTATGAAAACGCTCTCATCACTTGCTGGGGTTATTGGATAGTATGACTGGAACCTTAATCCACCATAAATCTTACCAATTGCTGCTGCCGTATTACCATCTAAGTTTATTTTCTCTTCATTGTTAGGTAATTCAGGTAGATCGTACATTGGTTGGATTTGCTGCATTGTTAATTGCGCTGCAATAGTATTTATCTTAGCGAAAACCTCTTGTCTAAAGGTTCTGGTTATAGAGTTTAATAGATATTGCTCTTTTAACCCTAATAGTTTGTAAGAAGCCGCAATAGCTATGGTATTCCTTGCTCTATCTGCAACGCTTAACTGCACCTTAGCCTGATCAGCGACCTTCTTTAAGATCTCCATGTAATCGATTGGTATTACCTTAACTCCTCTCTCCTTCTTTAAATAATTTATTACGTCCTTTACTGTAGTCCCATACCCTTTTTCCTTCAAGAATTTAACTACGTGTTCAGTTATTTCTGTTTCCATACTCTGGATTTGTTCAGCCTTAGTATTTTCAACCTCTGTACTATATATTAATACTTCTTTTACTTCATTGAAATGCTGAAATATTGTTTCTGCGTCGAAACTGGTTAAAATCTCAACTTGCTGGGCTATACTTCTTGGTGGTTTATCACTAATGGTTAGGTTAAAATAGGAATGTCTACCTTTGATATTGGAGTAATACTCTCTGTTTCCATATATGTAATAACCGCTAGCAGCTACGGCATTGCCAAAAATATTAGCGGAAGTGTCTACACCCGAACCTTGAGCTCCTCCTATCATCCAGCTTATTCGCATGAGTTATCAGTATATAATTATAGATATAATGGTAAATAAGAGTATCCCTACTAAAAATATGAACTTACTTCCTAATGTTTAAAAACATTGGTAAGGTGGTTTATTATATTATGTAAATCTAATAATAACTTAAGAATTCACAAACTAGATTTTTCCCTAAGTACAAACTTTTCAAGCATTACACGAGAGTACCTAAGGGAGGTTTAAATTAGATACATAGATTATGCTACTATATAATATCGGTAATTATAATTTTTGTGAAAGTTTTCACTTATTTAAAAGTTTCTAGTAATTATAAAGCAACACAAAATTTAACTAACTAAGAGATTAGTGTAATTCTTTGCACTATCTTTATTAAGGTATTACTACACAATTATTTTAATGAGTAGAGAGGTAACTGTGAAATTTGAAGATGATAATGAAACTTTCTACTTAATAAGTGATGATGGGTTAATAGCTAAGCAAAATACTACCCCAAAGAAAATCGATATTCTAATAGTTAAAGCGGCTGATCGAAACAAAATCCTTGAAGCAATTAAAATGAATTATAAACTGTTTGAGTGTAAAGATAAAAATAAAGAAGAATGTTTAACTAAAGTATTAAACAGCGTATTTCCATACTGCAAAATATGTCGATTCATGTAGAGGATAAAAAGTATTCATTTTAGGTATTATTATTAATAAAATACTTCGTAGGTATAAGCTTTAGTTTCTACGTTTAAACATTACAGTAACATATTTAAACCTAGATTTTAAAGTATAAATAAGATGAATGAACAGATAAAGATAAGGAAAGCTACTAAGGAAGATTGGGAGAGAATTTACCATTTATATAACTCTTTGAGTGACGAAGATCTGTATTTAAGATTCTTCCATCTTTATAGAATAACTGAAGAAGATGCAAAGAAGATAGCTTCTAATGAAGATCATGTTACGTTCTTAGCAGAAGTGGACGGAAAAGTAGTTGGAGAAGCGTCACTACATAAGGATGGAGAGTTCTCATTAGTTGTTGACAGAAATTACAGAACATTAGGAATAGGAACTTTACTAGTTAAAACCCTAATTGAAGAGGCTAGAAAATCTGGTTTAAGCACAATAAAATTCTACACCTTACCAGAAAATACTCCGATGATAAAAATTGGGAGAAAACTTGGTTTTAAACTAAGGTTTTACGAAGATGAAGTTTATGGAGAAATGAAACTAACAGAAAAAGAGTTAAACGTTAATATAGCAACATCCTCTGCTCCATAAGGAATCTGGATTTCATCGCAGTTTAACAATTTTTGAGACAAATCTTTGAAATTTGGTATTTTCTATAAAGTTTAGTAGGCTTATTACCTACCCTATGATAACACTTGATATGCCTTTCGGACGTTAGGAGACCAACATCTCTTCATTAGTATTAGAGGACTTAACGAAGAGAGTACTAGAAGAAATGGTAAGACGTATTAAGGATGAAAGCTATGTTGAATGGCATTATTCGGTATCGTTTTCTGGTGATTGTGAGTTTAATACCTTATTATTATCAAAATTATTATTAATTACATAGCATAGCAGAAACTACTTGCTACACTGGAACTAGTATAAAAAATAGCTTTATTATACTCAGCATCGACTAGATAGCATGAAGTTATATTTAGTTTTGGTCATTGTAATCGTTGCTGTCATATTAATTGCATCTGGTGTTGTTATCCTACTTCACAACGTTTCACAGCAGACCAATTTGACAAAAGTTGTATTTCCTACTCAAACCAAAATTTCTTCAATCTTAGGGAATGGGTGGAACATAACTGGTTTATTTGAAGAGAATTACAGCAGTGCAGTTAACCAGCAATATCCCGGAGGTACAGCTTTATATCAAGAATATATCCAAAATGGAAATCAAACAATTACGCTCAGTGTAATTCAATTGAACTCTTCAACAACTACATTAAAAGGGGTTAAGATTGGAAAGTATTTGGTTTCGGCAAACATATCTGGTAATTCGAGTAAGTTTGACTTAAGTGGTATAGAGAACCTAGAAATAGAGACCTTGAAGAGCGGAAATGGTTTAACACCAGAACTTAACCCACTATTATTTCCCGCCAATGAGACAATTTCGCTCTTGGAATTTGGCAACGCTATAACGAAAAACTATACCCTTTATTTTGAGACCATAATGTACAACAACTCATTTATATCGATAGATATAGCAAACTCATCAAACATATCATCATTATTTACCTATTTATTGAAAAGTACTGGACAGAACATCACAGTATCGACTATTAACGGTATGCATTACTTTAATTTGAGCTTCGTCAGTCAGTATGGTAGTGTTTACTACTTTGTAGGAATTAAAGATAATTATCTGATATTCATGCAATCTCAAACTCCACAAGCTTTTCAATTCTTTGTAGGGATATCGAAAAAAGTTTAGATTTTAAACTTTTAGATTTCTTTATTTTCTTAGTACTTTATAAATGACGCCTGCTATCATCCATACTATAAATGACGCTACTCCTATTAATACATACGCATTAACTGATGTAGTTACAATATTAGCGAATACCACAAATAATAATATTACATTTATTGCTGCGGTAAGAAGAACATTCCATAAGCCTAGACTATTATTTTTCCTTAAGATAAATAGTAAACTTAGATTAGCAGTAAATAGCGCTATTAGGAATCCAAATGTAGTCGTTATTCCTACCGATAAGAAAACATTTTCTGGACCAATTAACAGTGAAAAGATAATAGTATACGCTAAGGAAAATATAAGCGAGAACAGTATAGCCTTATGCGGAGTCTTATTAGTTTGATGAACGTCATATAGTCTCTTATCTAATACACCATCCCTTGCCATAGCATATACTACTCTAGATACCGTATTAAAGAAAGTTACGGAATCCGTTAATCCACTATTTATGAGAAGAATTGTCAATACTATACCTAAAGCTACACCCCCATATTTTACTCCTAGGATTATCCCAGGGACAAGTTCCGTAAAGAAAGAAGACATGTTATTCACGCCCCATCCTACTACAAACGCTTCACTTGCGATTATATATGTTATACCAACTAGTAGCGCTGCAACAAATACTCCCTTAGATATTGTATTCTTAGGATCCTTAGCCTCTTCTCCCAAAACTGATGTCGTCTCATATCCCGCAAAAGCCAGAAATACAAACGCCATTCCTACACCAACATTAAATGGAGAGGAATACTTAAACGTAAACGTACTTGGATCTGGAGAAACTTTGGTAAATATTAGAAGAGAAGTAGCTACTATAAAAACTATTTCAAGGATACTCATCGTTAAAGTGAACTTTAAAGAAGGTCTTACTCCCAAATAAGATAAGACACCTCCAAATAAGGCTACTACTATGACCAATGGAATCCACAACCACGATGGAGTAGAAACACCTAAGACTTGTAGTGCACCAGGTAGAAAGACTCCGATTGACAAGTAGATGAACACTAATGCAGTTAAAGCGTATAGTACGTAAGCCCATCCTATAAGATAACCTATAGCTCTTCCTAATCCAGCAGAAATAAAGGCATATATCCCACCAGCGCTCTGAACATATCTACTTGTAATGGATAATCTAGTCGCATCTAATAGAACTCCTAAAGTTGCAATTAGAACTGCTAAAGGAAGTGAGGCATAAGCATAAGCAGCAGCTCCAGTTAATGTTACTAGACTAGCCATCGCAGGAGCTGCACCACCAATACCTTGAGCTATAACTTCTCTCAATGAAACGATTCCCCTAGCTAACTCCTTGTTTTCCTTCATAATTCTAACATCAAACGATTATCTTAAATATTTTTCTTAGAAATGCATAAATATAAGATTTAAAAATATTTAAAATATTTAAACTTGATCAGAACACTTCCACACTTTTATCGAAAATGTTCCTTGGCAAATACGCCGTAACTATCCAGTTGGGAACATCAACAACCTCACTAACCCTAAGGTTTACTGCAACACTAGCCAATATGTAAGCCTCTACCGGAGTCATGTATTTGGATAAGATAGATATTATTCCCTTAATGGCCTTTTTTGCTGCAATCCACAAGTTAGGATCTATACCAGGCTACGCTATATATTCGTCGTATTCCATCTCCTTTACTTTCTTAGCCACGAAAAGTGGTTGAGTTAAACCAACATTTTTAATTAACCTAACTTTCATTGTAACCTCCATGGGTGCCTCTATTGCAGTTCCACATACCTCGCCATCCCCTTGGGCTAAATGAGTATCGCCTATGGAAAGTAGCGCTCCATTTACAAATACCGGGAGATATAACTTTGTGCCTATAGTTAAGTGTTTTATATCCATATTCCCTCCGTTTTCCCTTGGAGGTATTGTACTCAGCTTTCCCCTATATGGTAATCCAGTACCTATTACTCCAGGGAAAGGATATATGGGGACTTTAACGTTTAAATCGCCAAATTTCGCATAAGCGTATTTCTCATCAACTTTCCAAATCTTGAGAGCGGGACCTTGAAGATCTATAGGTGCGGTATATTGCTCATCAGCCAGAAATCCAAATCCAGGAAGTACTCCAGTCCATCCCCATCCCTTATGCCTAAATTCTAAGAACTCAACCTCTAATGCGTCTCCAGGCTCAGCACCCTTTACCTCTATGGGACCGGTTAATGGGTGGATTTTTGAGAAGTCTAGTTTTATGAGATCTTTTTCTGTTGATGAAGGCGTGACTTGGCCATCAGAAGCTTCTTTGGTTTCTACTGTTATTATATCCCCATCACTTATCGTCATAATTGGAGGTATAGAGTTATCCCATTTGTTGTGGGTTATTGCATGAATAGTATATTGCATAATATTAATTCCCTTTCTTTACTTATAAGCGTTGAAAGTTCATTTGTTACTTTCTTCTAGCAATGATCTCAACTGATCTCTTACCAATTTTTTGTCAAGTTTACCTGTACTAGTTTTAGGTATTGAATCCACGAATATTATCTTATCTGGTAACCACCATTTTGGAAACTTATTTAGTGACTTCAAATACTCTATAATTTCACTTTCGCTAACTTCTCTCCCCGGTTTCTTCACGACTAGAGCAATTGGTCTCTCTCCCCATTTCTCATCTTTAACACCAACAACGACTGCTTCTAACACCTTCTCATATGACATGATGGCGTTCTCCAGATCAACACTACTTATCCACTCTCCACCACTTTTAATTAAATCCTTTAGCCTGTCTACAACTTTCACACTTCCGTCAAGGTTTATCTTTGCTACATCACCAGTCCTAAACCACCTAATTTGAGTATCGGATTTATCATTAAGGTATTTTTTGGTTACAAACGCCCCTCTTGCCACTAATTCACCTATAGATTTGCCATCCCAAGGTAACTCCTTTCCTTCTGGATCCATCAATGCGATCTCAAACGCTGGAATTGGATAGCCTTGTTCTGACATCCTCTCTATATTATCGCTCTTATTTATCGTAGCTATTGCCTCAGTCTCAGTCATTCCCCAAGCGTGATAAGTTTTAACTCCAAGCTCCTTCAGTTTCTTAATCAATCCTAACGGTGGCTCAGCTCCACCAGTAACTACAACTTTTAATGGTAAATCTAGATTCTCCCTTTCTACATAATTTACAACATCAATCCATACAGTGGGAGCTCCAACTCCCACCGTGACCTTAAATTCTTTTATCATTTTTACTATATCCTCTGCCTTAGGCCTAGGACCAGGTAAAACTAATTTTGCCCCAGTCATTAATGATGCAAATGGTAAGTCCCATGCTGATATGTGAAACATGGGAACTATGGGCATTACTGTATCAGAAGAGGAAATACCTAGTACATCAGCTGTCAATAATGATAGTGAATGAATAAATATGCTCCTATGGCTGTATACAACTCCCTTTGGCTTCCCAGTTGTACCTGAAGTAAAACAAGCTATTGCACCTTGCTTTTCATCTACGTCAGGAAAATCTCTAATAGGTTCTTGCGAATTTATCTCTTCATCATATTTCTCATCAAAGATGAAAGTAGGCAAAGTGGAATTCCTATAAGTTATATCCTTGTCCATGAATATAGCTTTGTCCTCCATTGCCCTAATTACATAATCCATTTCAGATTCGTGAAACCTTACATTAACCGTATGCAAGACTCCACCTAGTAAAGGAACTGCGAAGTACAACTCTAAATGTCTCTGAGTATTCCATGCTATTGACGCAACTGTTTTCTCTGATATGCCGTTAGTCTTCAAGAAGGTGGCTAGTTTTCTGACCCTTAATGCAAAATCTGAATATGTGT
The DNA here is from genome assembly GCF_009601705.1 of Sulfolobus sp. E5-1-F. Taxonomy (NCBI): domain Archaea; kingdom Thermoproteati; phylum Thermoproteota; class Thermoprotei; order Sulfolobales; family Sulfolobaceae; genus Saccharolobus; species Saccharolobus sp. E5-1-F. The sequence continues at coordinate 27,052 of NZ_CP045687.1, forward strand.
AACGGACTATTCCTTCATGAGTTCTAGATATAATCTCTCTGTCCCTATACAACTTTTCTATTCTCCAGAAAATGGATTTAATATTGAGATTGTAGTCCATTATTGTTGAATCCATAAGTATTTATCGCATTTTATTCTAATAAGTTTTTTAATTTATTGATCTCGCGTCACCATTAGCGATTAGTAGCTGACATTATTCATATTGAGATTATTATCATTAAACCTAGTTTGTCTAATTATCTTTGATATAAACCGATGCACCTAGTATAAGACATTTTAATCTATCATAAAATGTCTCCTTAACTTATTTAGTGGACTTATTCCACTTTTTATTATATGATAACTGACTTTAAATGCCCAATATGCCATAGAAGGAATACTGCCTTAGTGATTAAGACTCGACCAATTCTATATCTTTACCCAGAAGAGCATTTATCTTTTCATATATGCGAAAAGATGAGATTAGATATATGCGATGAATTCATTAAAGTTGCCAGCAGATATGGAACATATTCTAAAGAGGGAATAAATAAACTTAGGGAAGTTGTTAATACAATAAAAGGATTAATAGCATTAAAGAATGTGGCATTAGGTAATTTAATACATGAGGGGGAGGAAATCATGAGAAGAGCTGAAAATTTGTGTAGTGATGAAAAAGAACACTATTATAAATGTCTGGAAGAAAAAGGAATTGAGAAAGGTAGGCAAAAAATTGTAGAAGCGATGATAAGTTTCTACTCCCAAATTGGCTTATACTCATGATAAGGAGTCTCATCTGAAGCTTCTGAGAGTACTTCCTCGATGTCCTTTTTACTTACTTCTCCCTTAAATTTCAGTATTACAAGAGCCCTAAGTTCCTTAAAATCTGGTTTAATTTCGACATTCTCTACACCGCTTATGGTCTTTAAAGCTCTATGAATTCTGCTAACGCAATTATTACAATATACGCCGCTAACCCAAAACCTTAACTCCCCCGTGCTAAGATTTTTCAATATTTTGTCTATTTCTGCCATATGTTAATATGTGTTATTTATATTAATAAACTTTTTATAAGGACTCTCTATGCTTAAACAGTTATATTAAATAAAGCTTCTTTTAACATAGAATGTAAGAACAAAAATTCTTCTATTATTCGTTTACTTCTTGTAGTATTCTGTGTATTGGTCTACTCTCAATAATACTCTTACCGTAATTTATAGTACTCCTATATGCATTGCTGGAAATGAATTTCTTGAATGACTCTAAATCCTTCCAAACACTATAAATCAAATACTCTGAAGGATCATCAACATTCTTGTAAAGTTTAGCGTCAATGAAACCATCAGCATTAGCTTTTAAATAACTCAAAACCTCCCTAAACTTATTTTCAAAATCCTTCTCGAAACCCCTTTTCACTTCATAATAAAAACCAACATTAATCATAATTAACACCTTATTTTCTATATATCACATAATGATATAGGGAGATACCCTCACCTAGCATTAGAAAGATCAGCCCTAAATCTATACCAAATAAATTAGAGAAATATCCAGTAGCTGGTATCGTCCATATTTGTGCTGCCAATATTATAGCGTAAATGAAGAGTAGAGCTACTATGCCTTCAGCTAGTTTCTTCTTCCACTCTGGCACTTTTTCTTCACTTATTGTAGCATTCTCGCTTCTTTGTTCCGCCTTTAATGCTATAGGTGCAATCTTTTTGGTAGTTAGTATAAATACTCCAGCAAGAGGGATAAATACTCCAACCGTTAAAATTGTAGGATTAGCCAGTAATTCGATCCCAGCTATTACAAACAGAGATGAAGCTAGGACAAATATCAATACTGTTATAGGACTTATTGTCCCTTTTATATTTCCTTTGTTATCTGTTCTTGGTCTGATCGCAGTAAGTCCTAAAGCTACTATTATGGCTGGTGGTAAATATACTAAAACTTGCTGACTAACTGGAATTTGTACGCCAGGAGTTAGGTCACCCCATATGGTTGTTTGTATTAAGTACGTTATCATTAGAATGCCTATCCCTATAAACACTTTCCTCTTTAACGGGTGGAGGTATTCTGTCCTATCGAGGAAAGGCACTAAGATAAGGTATATTAATGGAATAATTACGCCAATAAATAAGAATGCTAATACGTCACTAGTGAAGTCGGCTATTTTATACAAGAACAAGAAGAACCATGGTGGATAAGTTGTTATATGAGCTGCAGCAGGGCTGTTTGGTGGAGGGGCCGGTTTCGGATTTAAAAATGGATTTAGTTGTTGTGGGAGTCCATTAAGGTATGCTAGGGCATTTGGTATTATGAGAATAAATCCCCAAGTTAAGAATACTAAAGACATCATATAAACGAAATTTCTAGGCCACCACGGATTGAATTTCTGCCATTCTTCTTTAGTGTATACCGCTGGTATTTTATCCTTAACTTTCCTTGAAGGCATCATTCCGTAATGTTCAGCTAAAAAGAAGTGGAAAATGAATAGTAAGCCTATCAATGCGGTAAATATAATATGCCATGCTAGTACTCTACCGTAATCTCCAGCATCATAATTTCCAAATAGAAATGGAATGAAGATGGAAAGGCCTGGTATACTACTTATTATACCCTCCCCAACATCTACAGCACTAGTTGCCAACGCATCCCCTATCAAACTATAACCCAAGAATGCAGTACCTAAAGTTAGGACTAACATTATTACACCAATTATCCACAATAATTCTCTAGGTTTCTTATATGCCCCAGCAAAGTAATTCCTGAACATGTGAACATAGGCTAAAATTATCATAGCATACGCTCCATATAAGTGACTGTAAAGCACAACTGAACCATATGGCACACTATTTATCACGAACTCCGTCGAATTGTATCCAGCTTGGGCATTATAATATAGCAAAAGGATAAGTCCGGTTATTACGGTGTAAATGAACGCAGAAGCCACTAACGCACCTAACCAATAGTCTACTTTGTACATGTAATCTGGAGTTCTAAAGAAGGGTAAGTCATCTAATCCAAGTCTTTCTTTAAACCAATCCGATAATTTAGAGCTCATAAGAGTAAATTTAGGAAAAAAGGTAAAAAGTATTAAACGTTGGACTTATTACGAGAAAGGATTCTCAGATTCTTGCACCGTTGTCTTATCACCAACAAGGCTACCATAACTGGAGCTTAAATCTTCAGTAGGGTCATTTGCAGGTACACCATTATTTCCATTAGGATAAGTCGCAACTCCAACAGCACCTATAGCGTATAAGTAATCACTAGATGAGTCCCATTCTAAAACTACTGATGGCAATGGTCTAACCGTTGGTCCCGTAAGTACTGCGCCTCCGTGATATGGGTCATAAGTTGAACCATGACAATCACAATGTATTAATGCTGGAATCTTAGCTTGCTTTGCTGCTAGTAATGCAGCAGCCGTTAATTGGTCTGGTTCGGATGCAGTCAATTGAGCCGAACTTACATATTGCGGAGGGAAAAAGTGAATGTAGGGTGGAGTACATCCTAAGTGTTGGCATATTGCAGAATAAGCTACTATTGACTTATTAGGTCCAACACCTCCCGGGAATGTATAGGTTTTCCCAGTCTGAGGAACTACTACAGTTGTTGAAGGTATTTCTACCGGTTTTCCAGATGAGTCCCCTAGATTTATTAGAAAGTTTGGTTCACCCGTCATCGGATATTCAAATATAACTATAAATGGGCTATTAACTGGAATTTGCGATGCCTTAATCGGATTTCCGGACGAGTCCACTAATAATGACTTAGGAAAACCACTGGTAACAGTAACTGTTGATGGTACAAATACTTTAAGTCCGGGTATAATACCAACTACTGCAGCAGCTGCTATCCCAAAGATTAAGGATTTGAGGAACCTTCTTCTCTTTTCATCTACACTTCCAACGTTCTTATTTGTATAGTTAAATAAGTAATCTTCACCTTTATTTACAAATTCTTTTGGATCAAATTTTGTCTTAGGGTCTCTCATTTTACTAGTTAATTTCCTAATAAACATTAAATCTGAGTAGTCTAAGATAGGTCTATCATTTTTACCTGTCTTAAACCTTATCATTTCGAGTCACAAAATATGAATAGTAAGACATACCTTTTATCCATTTCTCGTTGGACTTATGATATCAATTATACGTTTTTTACTTTCAATTTCACCGGATGTAATTACTAAAAAACCTATTATCGGAGTTAGCATGTATATTAATAACGAGAAACCATCAATTCCAAGAAATACAGTAGAAATAATTAGAAAGTATCCAACCCCTGCACTAATATTACCCTTTATTAGAGCTATGAGAATTCCCCCTATACTTAAACCTAATACGATTACTAAGAGGGTAATATGATAAGGATTGTACAAGTTTATCCCTAACATCGATGGTAATATCATATTCATTAAAATTTCTAGGTACCTATTCTGACTTATAATATTTTCAAAAAGTATAAACGGTATAATGGAAAGGAGTCCAACTGATATTGCTACATAATTTCTTAGGGATTTAATTTTGCCCCATAATATTACATATGCCAAATATCCAGCAATCGAGATAAAGTATAATGTGAGGTAGCTTATAAATAACGCGTGATGAAAAATGTTAAGAAGTATTGATGCATATACTCCGAGATTTACTAAGATTAATGTAGGAATTAAAAGAATGGATAATGGTGAGGATTTAATTAGGCCTTCAATAGTGCTTGCTAATCCTAAAACAAGAATTGCAATTTCAAGAGAATATAACCAAAAAGAGTTCTCATAGTTAGGTATTAACGTAATAAATGGTGAGAGAAAGAGAATGACTGTAAGGGGTATTAACGATTTGTAACTAAAGGATAAGATTATACTGACTATCAATATAAATATGAAGAAGAAGTAGAACGATATATTCCCTATTAGAAGTAGTAAATTTGTATTAGAGATATTAAGAGGGAGTATTGAGGGAAACATGAATGCTTGTTTAAATGAAAACTGTAAAAAGCTGAAAATGCCAAGTAGAATTAAAAAAAGGTTTAAATTTCCTTTTAATTCATCTATCATTTTCATCTTCTAAACACCACATAAAGTATTATTAGTGCTACTATAGCTATTACAATACCGACTACTGTCACATATATTGTTGCAGAAGATATACTTGTAATTGTAGTAACAGTGGTCGTGCTAGAAACTGATGTAACTGATGTTGTGCTAGTAGTTGTGCTAGTAGGTGGAGTAGTAACTAACTCTAATGTAAGGAAGTTAGGCGTGATAGACTTATCAAATAATGTCTCACCAAGCCTTCCTTGCCATACTGCAAACGCTACGTAATAGGTTTTGCCAACTGTTATATTAGGCATCCAATTAGCATAAGCTGAAGGAACTGCAAGGGGTCTAGCGAACTCTACTGTCCAATAACCATCTTGATACGTTGCTCCAGTCCATATAAAGAATAGAGATCCGTTTAACCCACTTGTTGCTACTGGTGCATACCATATTCCAGCAGTATCTACTTCGTACATATTAGTATTATTAGTATATAATGGAACTGCAAATCCATGATTGCCAGGGTCTACATAAGGTAATCCGGTTAATGATGTATTCTGCCATAGGTTCACTTTAAATGCTGGGTCATAAGTTATATTATTCCACGTAGCTCCAGATACCCACATCCATATATTAGCAGCTCCACCGGGTTGTGCTAAAGAACCTCCAGCATCTTTAAAAGTTACACCATCAAATGTTTGATTAGGATACTCACCACCCATATTCATATCATCTTTAGTTGGCGGTACTACGTTACCCATATACCACATTATAGCAGCTCTATCTGGATAATACCAAGTTGAATTAACATAATAACCGTAGAACATACCATCAGTGTACAAGAGATCCTCCATTGGATCTGGAGAGTGCCATAATATTATTGTACCATTAGACGTTATAGTGATTTGCGTATTGTTTGGAGTTGGTAACAAGATTCCAGAGTAGTTTAGTACTAATCTCCCTTGTATTGTTTCTCCATTAACTATAGCGAAACAATTAGTATAGTTCTTTTCTATCGTATAAGTAGTACCAGGTGTAAGCATTATTAGTCTAAATAAACTTGGACCAGATGCCAGAGGATAAAGTCCTGCAGCAGCCGCTGACCAAGCACCGAAAGCGGGTTCTGGGGCGTACCATCTTTCTAATATTATTATCCAAGAGCCGTTCCACACTGCCTTAACTAAGAGATAATGAGTAAGTCCAGAAGTGGGTGCCATTGGTATATTAGCAGTCAATGATATGTTAATCCATGGTATTTGGCTCCAATAACTTGCAGAACCAGGATTCGACAAATCTGCACTACCAGCAACCTTATAAACGGGAATTTGGGGGGAAGTTTGAGCCATTGGAATATTCGCTAATCCCATTATAATACCTAAAAATAAAGCGAGCAAAAGAACGCTTAATGTATATTTTGACCTTCTCTTAATGCTCATCCTCTCACAAAAATCGCTTATGTAGTTGTTGCTATTAAACATAAATCGTTGGACTTATGAGTAATCTAACGTGATGTGTTTAAGATAATTTTTCTCCTAACTTTGCTTATTATCTTTACCAATCTAAAGTTAACTTATTAGCCTTTAAGCTTAAATTAAAGGTGATGAAAGCTCTCGCATTCGATAAAAACGGAATAGAAAACCTAAAGTTTACAGATTACAAAGACCCAGAAATAGGCAATCATGAAGTATTAATAAGAGTAAAACTAGCTGGTGTAAATCCAGTTGATTATTATACTGTGGAGAGGCTAAAAGTGAATCCATTACCACATATACCGGGAGTTGAATTTAGCGGAGAAGTAGCTAAGGTTGGAGATCATGTTAAAAGTGTAAGTGTTGGAGATAGAGTTACGATTTATGGTAGAATATTTGACGGAACTTGTGACATGTGTATGGCTGGATATGAAACAGTTTGCAGAAATGGTGGAAGAATTGGAGTTGACGCTAATGGTGGATGGGCTGAATATATCGCAGTTGAAGAAAAATACGTGTTTAAGTTACCGAATGAGTATACGTGGGAAATGGGATCAAGTTTGACTGTAGCTGCTTTGACAGCTTACCACGCGTTAAAAGAAGCACAATTGAGGCCATCACAAACACTAGTTATATTTGGGGCATCTGGAAATACTGGGATGTTTCTGGTGCAATTAGGTAAGAGGTTTGGGGCAAAAGTAATAGCTGTATCAAGAAAAAGTTGGTTAAGGGAATATGGAGCTGATTTCGTAGTTGATTATAATGAAGTAGAGGAAAAGGTGAAGGAAATTACAAATGGTAAGATGGCTGACGTAGTTGTGAATTCCTTAGGAGAGCAACTTTGGGATAAGAGCTTCTCAGTTGTAGGTGTTAGGGGTAAGTTAGTTACCTTTGGAACGTTGCTAGGTGCAAATGTTAAAGTTGATATAGGCCAGTTATACAGTAAGCATATCAGCATTTTAGGTGTTAATAGGGGTAATAGGAAGGACTTTGTAGAGCTATTAGAAATATGTAAGGATTGTAAGGTAAAGACGTGGAAGGTAGTTAGGTTAGAGGAGGGAAAAGAGGCTTTAAAAGAGCTCTTCTCTAAAGATAGAGACGGCAGAATTTTCCTATCTCCTTAACACTTTGCCAACTAAGAAAGATGGGAATCCTTGTTTTTCCGCCTCTTGAAGGGCATCTTCTACTTCCTTTTTTTCACCTATTATGAGAACTAACAACTCTGACTGCAATAAGACTAGTTGAACAAATTAAGAAAGAGTTACTGAGAATGAATGTAGAATTCTTCTTCACTCCTAATGATAAGGAACCAAAGTCAATTCAAGTGGCTAGGTTAATGTTCACAGATGGGTTAACAAAAAACGAAGCACTGAATAACGTAACTCTAGTTAAGAACTCTGCCTTATTAGTATTACAACTTTTAAATGAAAGTTGAAAAATTCTTTAGTTTCTTATTACGTTTTAAGCCTAAATAGATTATGTATAGTAGTTTCCTGAAAATGACGTCAATTTGAAATACCTTAAAAACTTTTTAGGATGATAATACCAAGACTAAACAATGAAAATAACGAGTCTCTTCAACAGACGATTTGCAAGGGTAAGGAAGTACCTAGAGAAAGTGAAGAAGACGCTAGGCAGTAAATCCCTAGTGAAGTTACTGGGCGCATCTCTGATCGAAGATGGATCAATGAGGACCAAGTGCACCACGGCTGGAATTGACTACGAATACGCCTTGAGGAAGTTAGAGGAGGTCGCTAAGGTCGATCTAATCGAAGTAGTGAAGGAATTAGTAGGGGAACACAAGGTCCAGCTCTCAATAGACGACACACTAAACGAGAAATACTACGCTGAAGCCGCGTGGGTCTCAGCTCACATGACCCAATTCTTCTACTCCAGGAAGGATAAAACCTACATCCCAGCACACCAAATCCTTGTAGCCACAATAAGGGACTTGGAAACCAACGAGGTCTACTTGATCCACCTCGAGATCTACCTACCACAAAAAGTCGTGAATATCTTGAAACAAGAAGGGAAGCCAGTCCAGTTCAGAACGAAGATCGAAATCGCAATTGAGCTGATAGAGAAAGTGAGGAGGAGGCTTAACGTTAGTTCAATAGCGTTCGATTCGTGGTACGTGAACAGGAGAACTCTTCTGCCCGGTGTTGTTTCGGAACTTAAGGCGAGCGCGCGGGTTACCGAGGGAGGTAGATCCGTGCCGGTCGCCGAGTTCCCCGAGGGAGAGTTCTCCGTCACGTACCTCGGCGTTCCTATTAAATTAATTGTAGTTAATAATTATAAAGGTTGCGGGAGGAGGTACTTCTTCACGACCGACCTAACCATGACCTCTGAGGAGGTAATAACGACTTGGGAGAATAGGTGGGATGTTGAAACTGTGATAAGGGATTTGAAGGTCCTAGGCCTTAGGAGCAGTTCGTTCAAGAGCGTAGTCAAGATCCTCGGATACATGAAGCTTGTTGGCCTAGTTGTGAACTTCCTCCACATCTTGAAGTATGAGCTCGGTTCCCACCTTGGTGTAAAGGCTCTCTCAAGGTACTTGAAAAACGTTTATGGATACTTCCTTGACTATAAGAAACTATTCAGACTACGATAAAATCTATAAAGTACTATATGTACTCTATATAGCAATGCTTAAAATCTATATATTACATTTTAATATATGAAAAGATTGTTAATTCTAATACTAATTTCAATTTTATTGATGAGCATTAATACCTTCCATGCAAATACTGTAACGCCAATAAAACACGTTATTATAATAATAGAAGAGAATCATTCCTTCGATAATTTATTTGGGACATACCCGTTTGGTTATCCCCCAATAATAAACAATATTACGCTCTCTGTAATGTGGCCAGACGGATTATACAACAACTACACACAACTTGAAGGTACTAAGAATGGTGTGCTTAGCTGGATATCAGTACCCACAATTCCTTGGTTTCCATTATCGTACTCCCATCCATATTATGCTAACGCTTATGATACAACAGATCCTTCAGAAGGTTGGACCGAGTATCATGGTGACTATTGGTTTGGAAAACCAATTGGTTTTATATTTTACTCTGGCCCTCAGTCAATGGCGTATTTCTCTTATCAACAGACTGGTATACTTTGGGACTACGCTGAGGAATACGCACTAGCAGACGCTTACTTCTCGCCAGTATTAGGATTAACTGAGCCAAATAGAGTAGCTTACTTGACTGGATTTTCACCTAACTTCTATAGCGATGAAGCGTACAATGTATTACCCTTCAACGAAACCATAATGTATCAACTGGAGAAGTACAATATAAGCTGGGGCTATTTCGTATATAATCTTAATGGGACCCCATGGCCTCTAAACGCGTTTACGGGAATTAATATGGTACATATCTACGATTTGTCAGAGTTCTTTAAGGATTTAAAGAATAATAGCCTTCCGAGTGTTAGTTGGGTCATGTTTTTAGGGGGTAGTAGTGACGCATACGATATGCACCCGCCCTATAATATTACGGCTGGTGAAATCGAACTTGCTAAAGTAATTAATGCAATAATGGAGAGTGATTATTGGAACTCTTCGGTAATATTTATAACCTTTGACGAGGGTGGGGGATATTATGATCACATAACTCCCCCTGCAATTAACTATTATGGTTTAGGGCAGAGAATTCCTTTACTTATAATTTCGCCCTATGCTAAGGAGGGCTATGTGGATAATTACACTATTTCAGGCTATACGTTACTAGCATTTATTGATTATAATTGGCACCTACCGTGGTTAACTAATTACGTTAAGAATAGTGACATACAAGGATTACTAAACGCGTTTAATTTCTCATCTAAACCTAGACCTCCTATTATTCTTTCGCCAAGTAATTGGACTTATCCAATTCCATTACAATATCCTATCCACTATGGTTATATTGCAGTCGTTAATAGCGATTATAAGAGTTATGCGGAAGTATATCCGGTACCTTCACTTCAGTATCTATTGCCCTTCGAAATAATCGGAATTGCGTTAATAGTCGTAAAAAAGAAGTTATTAAGGCCAATAGGTATTCTACTGTTATTGATTGTACTGGGAATATCGATATATTATTACAATTTCTATAATTTGTACAGTTTTATTGCGGAGTATTACGTTTATTCATCACTGATAGGAGTACTCGGAGGAACAGCATTACTAGTTAAGGGGAGAAAGAGATGATCCATCTAGCGTTCCTTATTACATTTTTACCTTAATGATAGTTTTTAAGAGCTTGAGATGAGTTTCTTTTCTCATTTACCATCAAGGTTTAAATACGGAATATTTGGTACGATTTTAGGATGATAAGTATGATTATTCTAACCTTCTATGCTTATTTATCATTACGACTTTTAATCTTGTATACGGTATAATGAGTTTTGAAGTCCGTATTAGAAATAGTGCTTTTAGTTATGGGTAACTATACTCTTATTAATCGAATACCCAAAAACCAAATTAGGTTTATTATTAATTTTTTACCGATTGCAGGTAAGCTGAGAGAGATTGGTATCTTTATTGCTAGTTAGTGGATCTCGAAAATTTCATTAGCCCAGATTCAGTGGAATAATAGGTCTTTAATTGACTCTTAAACTATCTAGAATCTTACGTGTTAAAGTCACAAAAAATTTAATGAGAGGAATAGCTACAATAATTCCGTATATTATGAGATTCGTCATATTAACTAGTAAAATATTCAAATTCCCATTTGAGATGTAATGACAAAGTAGATAACTAGAAGACTTTTTAACCCTTTGCAAATTAAACATTATGATGCCGCGGTAGCTCAGCCTGGCCAGAGCGCTGCCCTGGTAAGGCAGAGGTCCCGGGTTCAAATCCCGGCCGCGGCTCCTTTTAAAGGCTAAGTTTTATTGAATTGTCATATAGTCTGTTCCATTATTATATGAAAACTATACTATATTGCACTTTCAAGAGTATATAGATTTAGAACTTTAAAAGAGTCATATTCCAATTTTGTATTAAGAACTCTTTTGGTGTTGTTGAACTGGTTTCAAATAAATCTTATTCCCTATTATGGCGTTATTGGGTATAAGTACTTTAGTCCCATCTGATTTTATCACAGTTGTAAATAACGTACTAACATCCTCAACTATTCCGTCCTCTCCAACTAGATTAACATTATCATTTATCTTAAATGGTCTGGCTATTAATAGGAACATTCCGGCAACCGCTTGACCCAATACTTGTTGTGACGCAAAGCCAATTACTATACCTATGAAACCACCTAATGCAACACCAGCCGCTCCACCGGCTACTGCACCTGCTATTGCTGCAACTAATGCACCGATTCCAATAATTCTCACAACATTCCTCACTGCAGCAGCTGCTGGGTGACCGTATTTCGATAACAGTGAATAATAGAATATTAGAGAAATTCCAGAAACAATTAAGTAACCAAATGCAAGTGCCAATAATATCTGTATGTATGATTCATAACTTATAGCGTTAATATGAACTGATGGTAATAACACCTCAATTAGGAACTTAATTACTGCACTCACAATAACATAAAGAATTATATAAATTATTGTTCTTCCTATTGCACTTCCGACCTTTGGGGCACTAGATTTCGACATGTTTATTCACCAATAACTAATCTAGGAACCTATATAAAAACACACACATAGAATATTAATTTGCTCTCCTATAAATAAAATATTTTGTATTTATTATCTCTTCCGTAATACTCTCATTATAATATAAATTACAATTACTATAACTACAAAGATTAGTATATAGTTCCCAAATTTCTCAGCTAGAGTTATGACAAAATTAATCTGGTTAGCTAGCTCATAACCTATAAGGGAAAGTATAATATCCCAAATAATATGCCCCAAGAAAGTAAATCCTAAAAACTTAGGAATTTTCATTTGTCCTATCCCTGCAGGATATGATATAAGAGCCCTTAACCCTGGTATGAACCTAAATCCAAATACCGCAATATCGCCATATCTTAAAAACCAATTATGTAGTGCTTCTATCTTACCTTCATCTATTAAGATGTATTTCCCATATCTCTTAAGGAAGGGTAATCCTAGCTTATAACCTATTACGTATGCTATTATAGAACCAACTAGACTACCTAAAGTACCTACTATTATACCTAGATATAATGATATACTACCCAAGTATGAATAATAACCTACTAGTGGCATTATAACCTCACTAGGCAAAGGCAGTCCTAATCCCTCACCTATCATGAGAATAAAAAGGATAATATAACCCGATAAGCCTTTAAATACGTAAATCATTTAGTCTTAGCGTGAATTCAGACTTAAATTATTTTTCACGATTACTAGAATCTACCGCCACTTCTTTGAATATCCATGTCATAACTTATTAAATCACCAACGTTTTACGATAAAAAGAAATTTATGTAGCCTCCAAAGTCTAATTGAAACTTCTCTTACTTCCACCACCTATAGCTACTATATGAACTAAATCTGCTTTAGCACGCATCTCTGAAGAAAAAGATAACACATTCAATATTTCCTCGTCCTTTTATTCATTAACTTCCTCACTACTACAATTTAGTTATTATATAGTAATTTCAGCGGTATAGATTTCATCTATATTTTAAAACCATTCTTTTTAGCCCTTTAAAAATAACACTAAGATGATTGGGTAAAAATATACAAAACGTTTACGTCAAAATATCTCTTGACACCAATTTTCAATCCTCTCTTTTAATGCCACGTTAAGTATTTCATGACATTCATTCCTGCAAGAACTCTAATCAACTCTGAAATATCCTGCTTGCTTCTCTATATTCCTTTTCACCTTTTTATAATAGTTTCATTGCTTTTAGTTACAATTAATTAAAGCGAATTAGAAATCTTTACTTTATTAATTATCTCTTTTGTAATCAATTCTTTCCTTTTTATTTACTTTAAACATATGCTCGTTTGAACCCACTTACTTTCCCCATTACTATTTGTACTAAACTTAATACTATAGATTTTTTAAAAAAAAGAATGATAAGCATTAACTTCCTTGAAATAACTTCTTCGCCTCATTATATATTCTCTCAACACTAGGTATAACAGTGTTTTCTAACGGCTCTGAGAAAGGTATTGGCACATCCGGAACTGCTAACCTACCAATTGGTACCTTAAGATCCTTTAATGCTCTAGCCTGAATTCTAAACGCTACTTCCCCAGTCATTCCATAACTCATGTAATCCTCATCCACAATCAAAACCCTTCCAGTTTTCTTAGCGGACCTAACTATAGTCTCCTCATCTAAGGGTACTAATGTCCTTAAATCAATTACCTCAGCCGAGATTCCATCTCGTTGAAGCATTTCAGCTGCCCTCAAACTCCTTTGAACCATTAATCCAGCTGAAATTATCGTTAAATCCGTCCCTTCTCTTCTAAGTGCCGCCTTACCAAACTCAATCTCGTAAGGCTCATCTGGAACTTCCTCCTCAATACCCTCAAAGGGTAAGAACGGTAAACCAGTTAATAGTTTATGTCCAAACACTACGACGGGATTTGGATCCCTTAATGCTTTAGTTACTAAACCTTTAGCATCGTATGGCGTTGATGGTACTACAACTTTAAACCCGGGTAAGTGGGCAAACAAGCCGTATAATACTTGAGAGTGCTGGGAGGAATCCCCATATCCTCCACCTATTGCAGTTATTACTGTTACTGGCATTGGAAATTGACCTCCACTCATATAGTGGTTTTTGGCCATATGGTTGTACATCTGATCGAAACCAGCTCCTAGGAAATCAACGAACATTAGAGAGACTACCGGATGTAAGCCCACAGAAGCCGCACCTACTGCCATTCCCATAAAAGTTTGTTCTGTTATCGGCGTGTCGAAAACTCTCTTCCTACCGAATTTCTCAAATAAACCCATTGTAAATCCAAATACTGCTCCCCAATATGTTACATCTTCTCCTAACACTACAATTTTATCATTTCTCTCCATTTCCTGCTTTATCGCTTCTGCAATTGCTTGTGCAATTCCCTTTATCTTCATGCGAAGACACCCCTTAAAGCTTCATTAGGATCTGGATAGGGACTTTTAAGGGCAAAATCTATTGCATCTTGAACTTGCCTTCTAGCCTCTTCTCTTAATTTAGCTAGGATTTCGTTATCTGCATAATTTAAACGTAATATTCTATTCTCTAATCTCCTTATTGGATCTAACGAACTCCATAGTTCAACTTCTTCTTTAGTTCTGTATTCCTCACCATCTCCCTCAAAATGTCCTACATATCTATACGTTAGAGCTTCTATTAGCGTAGGCCCAAACCCTTTTCTTGCCCTCTCTATTGCTTTCTTTGCTGTAGAATATACGTCTATTACGTCCATTCCATCAACTAGATAAGATGGAACGTTATACGCTAACCCCCTTTGATAGTGAAAGGCAGTTGGCATTACTAAGGATTTAGGTGTAGAATCAGCATACTTGTTATCTTCTATAACTATTATCAATGGTAATTGCCACGCACTTGCTACGTTTAATGTTTCAGTGAAAGTGCCGTGATTTGCTGCTCCTTCACCAGCAAACGCTATAGCTACGTTATCCTTTCCCGAATATTTAAATGCGAAAGCAGCACCAGCAGCTTGAGGAAAAGATGCTCCCACAATACCACTACAAGCGAAGTTTTTAGTTTTATCGAATAAGTGCATATGTCCTCCTTTTCCCCTACAAAGTCCAGTTACCCTACCAAGAATTTCCGCAGCTAATCCATTTACATCTACTCCTTTCGCAATAGCATGATGATGAGGTCTGTGAGTACTCACTACGACATCTTCATCCCTAACTTCATACAACGTACCTACAGCGACTGCTTCTTGTCCTATGGATAAATGCATTTCTCCTCTAATTATACCTGAAGCCATGTTGAAGGGATTCTTCCCTTCATGGTATATTTTCCTTATCGTTTCCTCAAAATACCTTATCGTTAACATTCTCTTATACATATTAAGTAGATCGCTTGCTTTCAACCCTGAACTTTCTATTAGATATGATAAGTCCTTTAGAGAGGGTTCTGGTTTTATTATCATATTTAATAAGTTAAATTACGTACTTATATCCTTTTCTTCCAATATTAGATATCATGTATATCATGAAGCAATTTTTAAAAGGAACAAATTTAAGGTATATTTATGGAGGACGTTAAGAAATTTAAATACTTTACCGTGTCGTCACTTGCTTTTGGAACCTGGAGAATTGGAGGAGGTTATTGGTACGCTTCTCATGACAGAGATAATGAATGGATAAGTGCGATTCGTAAGGCAATTGAGTTAGGAATAAGAGTCATCGATACTGCTGAAATGTATGGTAATGGTCACGCTGAGGAATTAGTAGGTGAGGCAATTAAGGGATTTAATAGAGATACGCTTTTTATAGTCTCCAAGGTTTGGCCTAGTCATGCAGATTATGATAATGTGATAAAGTCAGCTAAAAATAGTTCTAAAAGGCTAGGCACATATATTGACCTTTATTTACTTCACTCACCTTCAAGAGTACCCATTTGCAAAACTATTCGCGCATTTGAGAAGTTAGTTGATGATGGTGTAATAAGGTTTTTCGGGCTTAGTAATTTCGATGTAGATAAAATTGAAAGAGCTAGAGAGTGCGTTAGTAAATATGAGATTGTAGCTATCCAGAATCACTATAGTCTACTAGATAGGGACGATGAGAGGAAGGTCTTAGCTTATGCGGAGAAAAATGGATTGATGTACATGGCATATACTCCATTGGAAAATGGAATATTGGCAAGAAATGAGTTCTTAGCAAGTATAGGTAAGAAGTATAATAAGACTGCTGCCCAAGTAGCCTTAAACTGGTATATCACTGGTAGAAATAGTTTAGTACCAATAGTCAAGGCTTCAAAAATATCGCACGTGGAGGAAAACGCTGGTGCAATGGGTTGGAGGTTATCTGAAGAAGATTGGAGGGAAATAGATGAGCACTTCAGAGAAAAGAGTTACTTTCTAGATAAGTTTGTTTCGTCTTTGAAATCGATAAGACCTTGATCTTAGTTAATTTTAAAACCATATTAGTGGAATTGATATCTATGAAGAGAATTCTAGTAGGTTACGATGGGTCGGAAAATGCCGAGAGAGCATTAGATTTTGCCATAGAATTAGCCAGTAAATTTTCAGCTAAACTATTTATAGTGGAAGTTATTGACCTTACACTATTTTACAATTCGGGGGTATTACCTCCATTAGAAGCCACTAAAAGCTTAGAGGAAAAAGCTAAGAAAGATGTTAAGAAGGCAATAGAAAAGGCTAGGAGCAAAAGTATTGATGCTGAGGGTATTACTTTAGAGGGAGATCCAGCTAACACTATTCTAGAGTTTGCTAAGGATAATCAGATCGATGTAATAGTAATTGGGAGCAGAGGTTTATCAAAGGTTCAACGTATATTCCTAGGGAGTGTATCGAATAAAATTGTCCAAGAGTCTAAGATTCCCGTAATTGTAGTTAAGTAAATAAGGAGCGAATTCAAGATATTTTTTATGTTTGGAAAGCTAGTAGCGGTTATTGATAAGCTTAATGAAGGTAATGTGATTGAAGCTGGTAATGAGTTACTATCAATAGCAAAGGATTATGAAGATCAAGATAAGATAATGGACTTGCTAGCCGAAATAGAGAAGGAGATAAAGGAATTCAGAAGTAGCAGTGATTTTTTGCATAGAGATGACTCCCCTTTTATAGAAATGGTAAAGAAAAGTATGGAAGAGATGAAAGTATGTAGAGAGAACAAATTGAAAGCGTTAATACTCCATACGCTCTACATAATTAGTAATGGAAATGAGATATTATTAAATATGATAAAAAAAGCAGACATAGGAAAACCAAATACATATATATGACCTTTTAAAAATATAATAGTGTGAGTTTTGACGCCGATGTTATAGTTGTAGGGGAGGATTAGCTGGGCTCTCTGCTGCAATTACAGCTACCAGAGAAGGATTATCAACAATTATATTAGAGAGGGGAGAATATTCAGGAAGTAAGAACGTTTCTGGAGGAAGAATGTATGTCCACGCATTATTAAAATTATTTCCAGACGCGTTAGAAAGAGCACCCTTAGAGAGACCTGTAACTAAAGAAACATATGAGATCTATTGTGAGGAAGGAAAGAAGATCACTTTTTCATTCCAACATAAAACTAAAAATAGTTATACTGTCTTAAGGGCTAAATTCGATCAATGGTTAGCTAAAGAGGCTGAAAATGAGGGAGTATTGATCTCCTATTCTACACTTGTGACAAACGCCAGACGAGAAAAAGACTACGTGATAATAGAGACAAACAGAGGTGAGCTTAAGGCACCATTGGTTATAGACGCTGGTGGAATAACCGCACCAGTTTCAAGATTTCTGGGAATTAAAAAATTAGAAGCCAAAACGTTAATGCTTGGAGTTAAAGAGGTATTAGATATTAAATCAGATATGCCAGAGGATGAGGGTGAAGCTAAAACTATAATGGGATTAATAGGAAATTTGAAAGGAGGGGGTTTCGTTTACACAAATAAGGATACACTATCTGTAGGTGTTACGATAAAAGTTGAATCGTTATATAACTCTAGTTTACCATCAAATGAAATTGTGGAAAGATTTAGGGAATCTCTAGGGTTAAAAGGGAATATCCTAGAATACTCCGCCCACTTAATTCCATATTACGGTTACGATAAGATAGGTAAAATTTATGATAAAAATCTAATCTTAGTGGGCGATGCTGCAGGATTTTTAATAAATGATGGATTCAACATTAGAGGAATGGATTTAGCAATAGGTTCTGGAATTATTGCTGGAAAGGCTGCCAAGAAGATCAAGGAGCTTAACGATTATAGTAGGACTGATATCTATTACGAGATGCTCAAGGAATCATTTGTACTAAAGGATATGAAAACTGCTTTAAGATCTTTTAGTGTATTAAATGAGGAGGATGTTTTCATTAAGTATCCTAAGGTTATTTGCAATGTTCTAGGCAAGTTATTTACAGTAACTGGGGATGGAAAGGAGAGACCAATAAACGTTTTAATTGAAGAAAGTAAAAACGAAAACGTAAATACTACGAAGATGTTAACTGATCTCATGAGGTTGTTTATATGATGGACCTCCTAAAGAGATTATCATTAAATAAGTATAATGTGGATAAGACCTCCCATATAGAGGTAAATACTGATATCTGTCTAACTTGTAAAGATAAACCTTGCACTAAAGTTTGTCCTGCTGGAACTTATGAACCATCACCAGATGGGAGAATTACAGTGCATTATGAGAGATGTTTAGAATGCGGAGCAGCATTAGTAGCATGCCCCTATGGTGCCATAAAGTTCCACTTCCCTGAAGGAGGTATAAGCTATAAATATGGATAGGTTTTTCATTTCCAATTGTGGATTTGTTAATAATTAATCATAGGGACTTAAGACACAATAAGGCTGGAGGAGCTGAACAAGTAATTTACGAGGTATCTAGAAGACTAGTAAAGAAAGGAGTTAACATAACGTGGCTTTCTGAAGAAGTAAAAGGTTTACCTAGTGAAGAAGAGATTGAAGACATTAGGATAATAAGGAGGGGAAATCCACTTACCTTGCACCTATATGCACCAGTAGAAGCAAGGAAACATGAGATTGTTATTGACAGTGTAGCCCACGCCGTACCATTCTACTCCTATCTAGTAAATAAAAACGCAATTGCATTAGTACATCACGTTCATCAGGAGGTAGTGAAATACGAACTAAACCCAATAATGGCTAGGATTGTAGCCTTTTCTGAGAGAAGTGTAAGTAACTATAAGAACATTATTGCAGTTTCTAATACTACCAAAAGGGATTTAGTGGAG
This sequence comes from Sulfolobus sp. E5-1-F, assembly GCF_009601705.1. Lineage (NCBI taxonomy): Archaea > Thermoproteati > Thermoproteota > Thermoprotei > Sulfolobales > Sulfolobaceae > Saccharolobus > Saccharolobus sp. E5-1-F. The sequence goes on from NZ_CP045687.1 coordinate 46,403, forward strand.
AGATTGAAAGCTAGGGAGGATAGGATAGAGGTTATTCGTAATGGAATTGACCATAATTTTTACAAACCTGGCAAGAAGGCAAGCGAACCAGTAATTCTTTGGATAGGAAGATTAAAAAAATACAAGAATCCATTGGATGCTATAGAGGTTGCTAAGAGAATTAAGGCTAAATTAATTATGGCAGGTGGAGGAGATCTGGAAAAGGAGGTAATGGAGAAAATAAAGAGTGTAAATGGAGAATATCTTGGTAGAGTTAGTGAGGAAGAAAAGATAAGACTATACCAGTCTGCTTGGATTGTAATAGTAACTTCCTTTATAGAGGGTTGGAGTATGGTTACAGTTGAGGCTAACGCATGCGGAACCCCAGTAATCGCATATAATAAGGGGTCTTTGCCAGAAATCATAAAGAACGGTGTAAATGGATATATAGTAGAGTATAAGGATATCGAGAGTATAAGCAAGATAATAAACAGCTTAATAGAGGATGAGAAGAGAATTAAGGAATTATGGAGAAGCAGTTATCAAGAGTCTTTAAACTATGATTGGGATAAGAGTTCTGAAAAATATTACAACTACTTGATTCGTAAAGCATTAGATTAATTTATGAGGACGATAATAGTAATTTGTGGGCAAAACAACATCTGAGCTTATAATTGATACAATTTCTTCCCAAGTGACTGATTTATTTGGAATACCAGGGACCCATGGTTTATCACTATATGAGGAACTCAGAAAGAGAGTAAGTAAGGGAGAGTTAAGATATTACATGCCTAGATTAGAGTACGGAGGAGCTATAATGGCAGATTATTACGCTAGACTAAAGGGAAATGTTGGAGTTTTCATGTCGGTAAATGGTCCGGGTTTTACTAATTCCTTAACTGGTCTAGTTGAGGCCTATTCTGAAGGATCACCACTTGTACTAATCTCTCTCAATAAAGAATTTAAATATAGGCATAGAAAGCAACTCCACGATTCTGGATATTATGACTTACAATTTGAAATGGCAAGACAGGCTACTAAAGCTTCTTTTAGAATCTATTCTCCAGAAGACGTTATAACTGTAATGGAAAGAGCGTTTAGAATTGCTCTTGAGGACAAGATGGGGCCAGTCTATGTTGAAGTTCCGGTTGACGTTCTAGAAGAGAAGAGTAATATTGAAGATTATGAAAAAACTAATAATAAGAAGATCAATAGGACATTAGTTTACCCTACAAAAGAGGAAATAAGGGAAGCATTAAATTTCCTAAGTGAGTGCTCGAAACCAATTCTACTTTTAGGTTACGGTGCATCCAGATCAAACATAATAAGCTACATTGAAAAATTGGGAATTCCAGTATTGACTACCATTAGAGGAAAAGGGAGTATTCCAGAGAATCATCCTTTATATGCTGGAACGATATTCAACCTTCGTGAAATCCCTGGAGATTGCCTCATAGCCATAGGGACGTCATTTAACGATCTCGAAACTGGTAGATGGAGTATTAGAATGCCGAGAAGAATACTCCATGTGGATCCGGACGTCAATGTATTTAATACTTCCTTTAATGCAGAAGTTACCATAAAAGCTAGTGCTGAAGCGTTTCTAGAAGAGATAGTTGAGAAGGTTAATTTGCCTAAATGGGCTTACAAAGTGGATGAAAAAACCAATATAGGAAATAGTAACGAAATAACTCATGACTATTTAGCCAAGGTTTTAGATGAAACGTTAAGTGAGGACAGAGTTATAATTGCGGACGCAGGCACAAATCAGGTTATGGCAATGGATATAAAAGTATATAGGCCAAATTCTTACTTTAATTCACTTATCTTTAACGCAATGGGATCAGCAATTCCAGCTGGAATAGGAGCTAAAATTGCGTCTCCAGAGAGGCAAATAGTAAGTATTATAGGAGATCTAGGATTTCAAGGGTGTTTAAATGAATTAATTACTGCAGTTGAATATAAGATAAATTTCTTAATGGTATTAGTAGAGGATGGTGTACAGCACTTCCTAAGATTAAATCAGAAAATGAGATATGGGAATACTTTCGCAACTGATGTATTTCAGATTGATTACACTAAGGTTATGGAGGGAATTGGGGTTAACGTAATTGAGGTAAAGAGTAAGGAGGATCTTAGGAAAAGTGTAGAAGAAGCAGTTGGGTTATCTCTTAAGAATCCAACGGTTTTGAGAGTTCATGTTAGTCCTAATAGTATACCTTCTAGATTGTTAATGAAAAGATAGTTATTTATATTAAAATAAGGTATTTTACTTATGGTTAAGATACTGCTATTCTCTCCAACTCCTAATGATTTTAAGAGAGTTGGCGTTTATGATAACGGTAAGGTTATTGACCTTGTAAAGGCTTATGAACTATTGTATGGTGCTAAACCCCCGAATTGGTTTTACGATACTAAGGATTTAATTGAGGGGGGAGAGGGTTCAATACTACTGATAAAGACTGTTTTAGAAGGTTTGAGGGGTAATGAGGACAAAGTATCTTATGATCCAGAGAAGATTTTCTATTACCCACCAATTACTAATCCAGAGAAGATTTTTCTCTTAGCTGTTAATTACAAGGCTCATGGTAAAGAGACTAACAACGAGCCACCCAAAGAGCCTTACATATTTACTAAGTTTTCAAATGCGTTAATTGGTCATAATCAACCAATACTGTATCCAAAGGCGTCAAATAAGGTTGACTACGAGGTGGAGCTCGCAGTTATAATTGGGAAAAAGGGCAAGTATATAAGAAAAGAAAAAGCTTTTGACTACGTATTTGGTTATACAGTGTTCAATGATATTAGTTATAGAGATAAACAACTTCCTTCAGAGATGCCTTATGGTATGAGGTGGGTTCACGGGAAAGGTATGGATACTGGAGCCCCAATGGGTCCATGGATAGTTACCAAGGATGAGATCCCAAACCCTTACGAATTGAAATTGACTTTAAAAGTTAACGGTGAGGTTAGACAAGATGCCTACGCTGAGGACATGATATTCAAGATCGATCAGATAATTGAGTACTTATCAAACGGTATAACATTAAAGCCTGGAGATGTAATATCGACAGGGACTCCCCCTGGAGTTGGATTAGCTACGGGCAAATTTTTGAAGCCTGGAGATGTAATTGAAGCTGAGATAAGTAAGATAGGTATCTTAAGGAATTATTTAGTAAAAGAGGAATAAAATTAAATCTTTATTATAACGTAATTTATTCCCAAATATACTAAGAAGAACAATGGTAATATAAGGTCTGGTGTATCTAAAATAACTTCTCCAATCCATAAGGTACCTAGGCTAAAGAGTAATGCTGAAAGAACAAATTTTAAATGAGGCAATCTAATTTTAGCCACTTGAGATTTTAGTATTGCTGTTAGAATCACTACTATTAATGAAGCTAATATGGCACCCATTAACGCTGACGAAAAGCTTTGAGGTATAAGGGCCAGTATTACTAGTGCAGCTTCAAATCCTTCAATTGCTGAAACTGTAAACACTACTGATAATCCTTCTTCTTTTTCTTCTCCTCCTTTCTTTTTAATCCCTTTGAACGATCTCCTAGCACTCCTTATTAATCTGTAACCGAAGTAGAATAGAATTACTGCTGATGCCAAAAGTATATAATTTAACGGAACCAAGTAAATTAACCTACCTACGGTAAAGGTTGGTATGAGGACTACTGCAACACCTAATATCGCGTATATAAAGGGTAAATTGTTTTTGTAAATATTATGATATATTGCAGCTATTGCTCCAGCTTCAGTTAGTTCAAGAAGGGAAATTCCTAGTGCAGCCAAAAATACACTAACATCCATAAATTGGGTTCATGAAAATAAGTTAATAAAATTATAATTCATCCTTTGACCCTTTCCCATTTACCTTTAAACAAAACGAACTTACCCTCCTTAGCTACCAACTTTCCTTTCCTTATAACAAATTTTGGAGGCGACATGAAACGAATCAAATCTATAACGTCATCAGCATCAGTTACTAGCAAATTCGCCTCATTTCCAATTTCAATCCCATAATTTTTAATTCTCCATGCCTTAGCTCCATTAAAAGTTATTAAATTAATTGATGAAATCAATTCTTCAAAGCCAGTCATTTGATCCAAATGGATAGCCATAAAGAGAACTTGCAACATATTACCTATTCCTAAAGGATACCATGGATCCATAATACAATCATGACCCAAGGCTACATTAACATTAGCTTTTAACATCTCCTTAATAGGAGCCATTCCTCTCCTTTTAGGATACCCATCAAACCTACCTTGAAGAACGACATTTATTAAAGGATTTGGTATAACAGTTATCCCAGCTTTAGCTACGTATGGCAAAATTCTAAACCTATATGCTGAATCCCAACTGTGCATTGCAGTAACATGGCCAGCAGTAACTCTCCATTCCCATTTATTCTCGATAGTCTCCTTTACCAAAACTTCCAAATACCTCGAATTTGGGTCATCAGTTTCATCGATATGCCCATCAACATCCTTGTTATACTCTCTAGCTAATTCAAACGCAAACTTAATAGACCTAAACCCATCCTCTCTGGTAATCTCGTTATGAGGAATTAACCCAACATTATCTGCACCATTATCTAAAGCTCTCCTAAGAAGTTCGTCATTCCCCTTCTCGGTAAATATCCCATCTTGAGGAAATGCGGTAATCTGAATATCTGCTATTTCACTACTTTCCTCCCTAACCCTTTTAATTGCATTTAATAATTTGAATGATCTTTCAGTAATATCAACGTGTGTTCTTATCCAAAGTGTACCATATGCTACAAATAGCTTTACTGCAGTTAGCGCATTTCGAATTATTTCTTCTTCACCTATTTTATTCCTTATATCTTGCCAAATCCTTATTCCTTCCCACAATGTACCACTTTTGTTCACAGCCCTGGTAAAAGCACTGTCCAAATGGAAGTGCATGTTAAAGTACGGTGGTATTACTAGTTTCTTTTCAGCGTCTATTACTTCATCATTACCTTTACATTCTCCTATACAATTAATCTTCTCACCATCTATCCCAATATCTACGATCCTTCCGTCTAACAGTTTTGCATTCCTTATCGTAATCATTTGGTAAAATCTTAAATCGTGAGTTTTTATCTATTATTACCGCTAGTAGTCGCAGCCTTAGCCTGAAGCTCTCTTACTGTTCTCATAGTAATTTTTAATATTTCACTTCTTGGAGGTTCTTCATGTATAGTTTTGCAGATTGTATCGATTCCTAGTATGTAGGTATTTAACGTAGTTTCCAGAATTTTAATTGAAGGTTCCTCAATTACGAAATCCAGTTTCTTTATCTTTTCCTTAAGAACGCTTATTAAGACATCAGGATCTATGTCCTTGGAAACCTCATACTTAGTTCTAACCTTTCTTCTTTCTTCTCTGTCATGAATAAAGATTGCAGCTTGAATTATTATACTATTTGGTATCTTCACTGGAACTTGATCATCAGTGAATATTGTAGTATACAACAAGGATATGTCTGTTACTGTACCGGTATACCCTGGAATCAAGAAATCGTTAGAGAAGAACTTCGGAGGATAAGTCGGAGCTATTAGACCGTATTGCCACGTCGATATCGTTACTCTATCTCCTACCTTATAAGGTCTAGAGATTACTACCATTATCCCTCCGAATATATTACCAAGTACAGTTTGCGCAGCTAAACCTACCACTAATCCGGCGAAACCACCTGCTGCTAATGCAGCACCTAAACTTACTCTCACTAGTACAAAGAATCCTACGAAAGCTATGACATACCCAATCAGTCTAATTAAAAATGAAACACTACCAGCGTTATCGTACCCTATCACATTTCCTAATCTATTCCTTATAAGAGACCCTATGAAGTATGAAACAATAATTGCAACTATAAACCAAATTGCAGCGTAAATATAGAGCAGATAATCACCAGAGATTATCTTAAATACGCTTGATAATATGAAAAATCCTCCACCAATTGCTACACCAGTTAATATCGCAGTTAAGATGAGTGCTATTATTCTTCTTTCGTTTAAAGCCATATTATTACCTATTGAGAAAACGTTTATATTATTTATGGCTAGTTTAGGAAAAATTAGTATTACATACTATACTAACTAATCCTTTTGGGAGTGTTCTCATGCAGTCATCTTATTCGATATTTAATTGTAAAATTATATCAGATTAGAAATTTTTATAATTAGTCACCTTAATCTAGAGGTAACGACGAAACTAGAATGTACAAAATAGCTTGATAAGCTTTATGTGCGAGAACTGCGAGTTTTTTTGAGCGGGCGAATAGCATGCAGCTCGCAGCTCTCGCACAACTAATACTTTTGATTTTAAGAAATTTAAATCTTAAAAGAAAGTACAAGCTAAAGGAGATTGCACTAGCGTTAGCAGCATACTCCTTGGGAGTTCAGATCACGAAAATAGGAATCCCACCATCAACACTACTTGAGGAAAGTGGGAATAAGGAGGAGAAGGGAGAAAAGGTCAACATGTCCATCATGTAACTCGAATAGGGTAGTCAAGAACGGCTCATCCAGAGGGAAAGAAAAATACAAGTGTAAAGTGTGTGGAAGAACGTTTTACAACACGCTGAAGCACAGAATGGATAGAAAACAAAGGGAGAGAATCTTAAAGGAGTACTTGAACAGGATGAGCATGAGGGCAATATCAAGAGTTGAGGGAAAGCCATTAACTACAGCCTAGTGAAGAGGATCGGAGCTAAGGCCTTCACGAGCTTAATAATATTGAAGAGTCAACTCAAGAGTTTCGTGGCCAAGTCTACAGTGTTTGACGAGTTCTGGACTTATCTTCGTGTTAGGCATGGGAAGGTTAGAGCGGATCTCTGGATTTGGACTGCTCTTTCTGATGGGGTACCTTTTTACGAGTCTGGGGACAGAAGTTATGGAACTTTCCGTCTCCTCTTGAGCTGGCTACCTAGGAGTGGGGTAAACTATACTGATCACTACTGTGTTTATCAAGTTCTTGATAAACGCGTGGCGAGCAAGAGGTACACTTACATTGTGGAGAGTCATAATTCTTGGTGTAGGTCTTGCTAGGTTAGCTAGGGATACTAAGGTTAATAGGAGTCAGAGGATGGTGGAATATAGCTTGGCCTTGTTGAACGTTATGTATCTTCACGTGTTCTCAAGGGAGATAACGCCCTTAAACGAGACTTACTTGAGGACAGTACAGTATATTAGAGACTGTCTGATATAATTTTACTAATAGTTCTCGAATAAGATGACTGCATGAGAACACTCTCATCCTTATTATCCTTAAATGCTATTTTATTACATGGGTTATAGATCTCGTCTTTACCATATTAGGTTACCGAGAGTTTACAGGGGTTATTACTTTTATCTAAAAAGTAGAAAGTATTTATTGTCTAGAAAATACGCCCTAAATTATGCAAAGAAGAGAAGAAAGCTAATATTCTGGTATATCTAGTAGACTTTAATGATATTTAGATATTCTAATGGTACTATAAGCTCAGAAGGTTTAACGTTGTGTAGCGTAAAGGTTGAAAGAAATCAAATCATTGTTGAGGGTAGCTATAATTTGTTGCTAAAACGAAAAGGGTTTAATAGTTATGATGTTTACCAATATAATTCTAAAATTGGTGAAATTAAAAATTTCAATCTACAATATAGTATGTTTAACTTCATTGTGAGTAGACCGCAGTTAGTTGCATTCATGAGAGGATATGAGAATAGCGTAAAAATCTTCACTAGCGCGAATACCGAAGTCGGAGAAATAAAGAGAATTCAAGATGGTTTAGAGGGATATCTAAATGACGCATATGATCCATATATCATCATAATCTACTTATTACTACTTTCGAATTTCTCTAACGCAATGCCATATCCTAGATACAGAAGTTCGAGGATTTCGAAATATAGGGGACTAATTTATTTTATTCCACTATTGTTAATAGTGGTTTATCTTATTCCCCTACCTTACTATATAGATCTTGCCATCTACATAACGTTGTTGATAATATTTTATTACTTCTTTGTAATGAGACGCGTCTATCAGCCACCACGTCAAGTGTAGAGCTCCTCTAATGAATCAATACTCTTCCATCCTTCATCCTTGATTTCCTTAAATGCGCTGTTTATTTGCATAGAATGTATCTTAACATTATCAGTAATATCAATAGTTTTTAGATACTCACTAAATATTTGAAGATCAATCAATGGCTCAGATAGATCTGACTTCTTGAAAACCTTCCCTAGAATACCCTTAGCCCTTCCCTTATAAACTTGAGGCTGCACTACTAGAGTGTTTCCAGTAGTTGTTTTAGCTATTAGGAATGGTACGACTAAAGTGATATCCTCAACTAAATCAAGACTAGTATTATAAAATGATTCCAAATACTTAATGAAGTTCTCAATATCTTCCTTGACCTTACTAGCCCTATTCTTAAAATCATTGGTTATATTATCAAGATCCTTAATTGCTTTGTTTATGTTCTCTATCTCAGAATTTTTACTTGAATATAAAGAATCTAGTTCCTTTCTTAAATTTCTAATCCGCTCCACGTGTTTTCCGATAATTGAATCCTTTACTTGTCTTAATTCATTTAACAGATTTTCAAATTCATTCTTAGAGTTTTCAAATTCATCTCTTCCTACAATTCCCCCTTCATACTTCAAACTTGCAATAATGTGTCTAGTTGTTGTATCGGTGAGTCTGGAGACTTTGGAATTAATCTCATTATTTGTTTCATTATATATCTCGTTATAGACTTTCTGAATCTCGTTATCGATCTCTTTTTTCTTGTTTTCAATTAACTCATTATATTTTTTATTAATCTCATCTAGTTTCCCAGCGTATTCCCTTTTTATCCTCAATCTAGCATCATCGACCTCTTTTAATAGGTTTTCTAACGATGTTATTGTAGATGAAGCTTCAGCCTTTAGGTTAATCAAAGTATCATTAATTACCTTTACATCATGGTCACTAAGTTTGGAATCTAGCATGGATAATTGATAATTTATGTTTGAAGTAGTCTTTGCAACTCTAAGTAACTTACCAATCTCAACATTTAGTAAACCAACTAGCGTTATCTCACTTGAGCTTACACGCTCTAAATTTATCTTCTTCAAACTAGAAACGAACGTTGCATAATCATTTATTGAAGAAAATTGTGAAGCTATATCATTGAATTTTGGGTAGATATACTTTAGTATTCTTGAGGAAGTTCTTAAAGTGCAATCTAAAACTAAAAACCCTTGTTCAGTCTTTTTTATTAGCAATGGCCATCCTATTATTGATGCTCTTGCAACTTTCTCTTTCTTCTCGAGGTCTAAATTCAACAAAGAGATTGCGATTTGTTTATGAAAATTTAACTCATTATAATTCTGATCTACAGCTAAAGGAACAAAATACGTTTGCATCAATAATATTTAAAAGATAAAGATAAAAAGTTAGAGCCTAAAGCTAACCTTCTTCTTTTCAGCTTTCCAATCAACGTTAACTGGTGGGAGACCTTTCTTACTTCTAATGTAATTATAGGCTGACAACGCAGCCTTAACTCCCTCAGCTGCAGCTACAACTGCTTGCTTATATGGAGTTTGAGTAACATCTCCCGCTGCAAATATTCCCTCTCTACTTGTTCTTCCTAACTCATCGATAACTATCTCGCCTTTTTCATTTAACTCAATAAACCCTTTTAGAAACTCAGTTTTCAAGACATAACCCATCTCAATTATTACACCATCAACTCTCAACGGTATTATCTCATCCCCCTTCTTTAACACAATCTCCTCGACCTTATTGTTGCCTCTTATTTCTAAAACTTTTGAAGATGTAAATATTTTAACGTTAGGCTTATTTAATATATTCTTTACTATCTCTTCCTCACCAGCCAGATAAGAAGATGAGGTAATATAATATGCTGGGTTTGCGTAATTTGACAATAATTCTATAGCTTCTATTCCAGGCTCGCCTTCACCTACCACTGCTGCTGGTCTACCTTTAAAGAACGCAGCATCACATATTGCACAGTATGATACTCCCTTTCCTTTAAACTCCTGCTCTCCAGGAACATTAATTTCTCTTGGAGTTTTACCAAAAGCTAAAATTACAGTCCTTCCAGCATATTCACCTTTAATTCCCTTTATTATGAATAAATCAGACTCTTGTATAATCTCCTTAACTTCTTCTCCATAAATGAATTCTGCTCCAAACTTCTTAGCTTGCTTCTCAATTTTTTGTGCTAAGCTCAATCCTCCAGTTGATTCCACTCCGGGATAGTTTTCTATTAAATCTGTTAATGTTAATTGGCCTCCAAGATCTTTTGAAAGTACTAGCGTTGATAGTTTTTGTCTAGAAGAGTATAATGCTGCACTTAACCCAGCAATTCCTGCTCCAACTATTATTGTATCATATATCTTTAACGGCATACTATATCTCTTTTATACTTTATATAATAAAAAGTTATCTTTTGATAGTCTGTAAATAAGTTAAGTATGAATAAAAAATGTTCTTAGTGTTTAAATCTCTCCTTTATCCACTGCCTTACATCGTAAAAATAAATGTTGTCGTATGGGCATGCGTTAACACATTCACCTATTCCAACGCACTTAAATGACTTAAACTCACCTTTCTTTATAAACCATCCTCTCATATCTGTAATTCCAACTGGACAAGCAAATGCACAGTCGACTGTCTTGCAGTTGACGCAGATCATCGGATCCTTAACTTTTAGCCTAAATAAACCTACACTACTAACGGCCTGATTAAAAACACCCCAATAACAATATCCAGTAGTAACACATGCGAATGTACCTAGGAATGGTATAGAAATAAATAAGAGATACCAAATTACATCGAACCATACGAAATAAATTAGAAACGTAATATCAGTACTAAATATTGTAAAACTAATTATACCTAAGGAATTAAGGTAGGATATAATTGCAGCTATTAATACTACTATCGAAACACTGAGTGTTATCACTTTAACCCAATCTGGTCTTCTTGACGTCATTAGCTTCCTCCCTACCTTCGAGGTTCTATTATAAACCTTGAGTGAATCATAAAAAGTACCTTGATACATTAGGGGGGCAGTGCAGGTTATGGCACATAAATTTCTAGACCCAAATAAGAAAGAGAGAACTGCGTAAATCACATAAGTTCCTATAAGCCCTAAGAGTACGGAATTTGAAACTCCTCCCAAAGTTCCTATACCCATTGACCACATATATGGTATGTAGGGTAAATGGTCTGAAAGGGGGCTGAACATCGGAATGTAGATAGTATATAACGCATAAGCTAGGATCATTAAACCCATTCTAACCTTTACTTCCTTAACTCTCATTTCTAACATTTTCTTAAACGCTAAGAATCCCATCTCTATTCCCATCATTATCAAAAACCAAATTGAACCTAGAACCGATCCAACTATATCTATGAAATCCCATAATACATTTATTGGATTTGTAAAAGGTTGCCACGGTAGTGTCAGACTACTTAAAAACCCAGAAACCCTAGGAGAAAAAACTCCTTCAACGAAATCCAGTACCCCTCCCATGAAGAATTCCATAATGAATGTGAGGAAAATTATTGTAAACGCCAATAGAGGATTTCTAGCGTAATTCCCTTTTCTTGGGTTTGGTCCAGCCAATGCTCTGTAAACGAACCACATCATTCCTATTATCATAGATATATCGAAAACTAGTAAGGTATTATAGAGAAAGAAGACAAACTCCCCTATCATCATCAGTGTGAAAATAGAGGTTAATTCAATTGCTGTAAAGGTTTCTTGGGAAGCTCTTAGTCTCTGTGTGTATAGAGAATCATAAATTAGTATTGTATCCCCAATCATTATGATGGCGGAGAGCCATATTGGTAAATTTACTGAAGGAAATACTTGGGGAAACCAAGGCATTAGGAGTAATAAACCAATTAAATAGTTCCTCAACGTTTTATCCAGATTTCTGAAAGAGAGAATTAGTGTAAACGCCATTTCTATTATCATTACGCTCACGAAGTATAAGTTGCCAACAGACGTATCTATATTAGCCGGAATTGAGATTTGTAAAGTGTAAATAAGTGCCCCCATTGCCATTTCAGAAATTACCATAATTAGCGTAAAAACACCGAATACTACTTGTCTCCTTTTAACTTCCTTCACGTTAAGTAGTGCATATAATCCGAAAATCATGTATGCAGAGTTAGTTATTAGAAAGTAGAACGGATTATTATTGATTAGATATAAATATGCACCTATGTTCATTGTTAGCATCATTCCTTCAACGTACAGTGCTAATAGCACTCTCCTTGTTGATCTCCACTTTTCTACTTCGTAAATTACGTAAAACATCACTAGAAGCATAGTGACAGTGATTATTATTGGAAGCAAGAACATGATATCACATAATCTTTCTTTTTAACGCTAAAAAGTTTTGCTTAAAATATTAGAAATTGTGACTAGTTTTATAAATAGTCAATCTGAAGAATAAAATATGAATATTGTTGTTGGCTTTAAGATAGTTCCCGACGATCAAATGATTAAGGTTGTGGGGGATAAACTAAACATCGATGCTCCATTGAAGGTAAGCACGTATGACAAGAACGCGATTGAAGAGGCCGTAAGGTTAAAAGAGAAATTTGGGGGTAAGGTTATGGGGATCACAGTAGGTAATAACGATAGAAAAAGTATTAGGGAAGCTTTAGCTATGGGAGTGGATGAGGTAATAACTATCTTAGTTAAAGACCCAGACGTCTACGTTACTGCTATGGCTATAGCTGAAAATGTGAAAAACCTAAATCCTGATATAGTATTATTTTCAGAAATGACGACTGATAGTGGAACTTCCGCCTTACCAGCTTACGTTTCAGAGCTTCTTGGTTTGCCTTACATTTCTAACGTAAAATCACTAAAAATTGAAGGAAATAAGGTCACAGCGGATAGGGGAATGGTAAGTTACATTGAGACTGTTGAAGCAAGCCTACCTTTAGTTGTAAGTGTTGGTGGTGAAATAAATACTCCTAGAATTCCAAGCGTTAAACAAATCATGGAATCCTCTAAGAAGCCAGTTAAGGAAGTTAAATTTGATGCACAGTCTAAGGTTAGAATAAAGGAAATTAAGCCAATGATTGTAAATAGAAAGAGAATAGTTATTGAGGAAAGCGACATAAATAAAGCGGTTGATAAATTAATTGAATATTTAAAGTCTGACGGGGTGATCTAATATGAAAGCTGTAGTGTTCTCGGAAAGTCCAGTATTCTTTAAAATGGCTTCAGCTGTTGCTCAAAGTTTCGGAGGAGAAGTAATAGGAATATCTAATAACGAGAACGTTAAGTTTGTAAATAAACTATATGTCGTTGATAAAATTGATGAAGATGGTATTGTAGATTTGATATCTTCACTTTCTCCGGACGTAATACTAACTGGAAATGTTAGAAGGGATAGAGCAATAGCTGGAAGAGTAGCGGGAAGGTTAAAGTTACCTATAGTTACTGACGTAGTCTCACTAAAGGTTGAAGAGAATAAGATTACGTTAAATAGGGTAGCGTATAGTGGAATGGGGCTAGTTACTCTAGAGAGTGAACTTCCAATTGTTATAACTGTTGCAAATACACAATTACAACCTAAGGAACTTCAGCCTAGCGTAGAGAAGGTTCAATTGAAAGAGGGTAGAGTTAAAATTATCGGTAGGAAATCCACTTCCTCCGGAGTTAATTTAGCTACCGCAGATATTGTAGTTGGTGTTGGAAGAGGAATTGGATCTAAAGAAAATGTAAAATACGCTGAGGAATTAGCGAACGCATTAGGTGGTGCAGTAGGTGGGAGCAGGCCGGTAGCTGCTGAGCTTAACTGGGTTCCAGAGGATAGGCAAATAGGTTTATCTGGTTTAAGAATCAGACCCAAATTATATATAGCCTTGGGAATATCTGGTCAGCCTCAGCATATAGCTGGTATAAGGGATTCGAAAATTATAGTTGCCGTTAATACTGATAAGAATGCACCGATACTTGAAAACGCAGACTACTTGGTTGTAGGGAATGCAGTTGAGTTCTGTAAAGCTATGGTGAGTAAGCTAGGGAAAAAATAATAATGATAAAACCTATTTTATTTTTATGGTATTTCCTTTTAAGTCGCTAGAGGATTTTAAAGTAGAAATAACCCAAGATCATGAGTTGTTAAGAAGTGCAGTTAGAGATTTTGCTGAAAATGTACTGGCAAAGTATGTTGAGAAAGGTGAAAAAGAATTAGATATCCCTTTAGAGGCTAAGCGAAAGGCTAAGGAAATAGGTCTATATGGCTTATTTGCAAGCCAGGATTTAGGAGGACAAGGAGCAGATTATTTATCGTTACTTACGGCAACAGAGGAATTAGCTAGAATTTGGCCTTCATTTAGCACATTTTTGTTAATAAATTGGATGTTCATTTATGCATTATCTAGATTTGGAAGCGAAGAATTAAAGAAAAAATATGTTACACCAGTAGCTAATGGTGATAAAGTAGCTGCATTTGCTGTTACTGAACCAGTTGCTGGTTCAGACGTGGCTGGTATAAAGTCAACGGCAAAGAAACTAGATGGGGAATACGTAATAAATGGAAGAAAGATTTTCATAACTAATGGCGACATCGCTGATTATTACTTAATTGCAGTTAGGACATCACCTCCAGATTCCAAGGCTAGATGGAAAGGTATATCAATGTTTGTTGTAGAGAAAGACGCTGTAAAACCAGTAAGCAGAATAGAGACTACTGGGTTAAAGTCCTCTCATACTGCTGAAATCGTGCTTGAAGACGTGAAAGTACCCTCTGAAAATCTACTGGGAGAAGAAGGTAGTGGATTTAAATATGCAGTAAGTTCTTTTGATTTCGCTAGGACAATAGTAGCTTCACAAGCCTTAGGAATTGGGCAAGCTGCATTGGAGAAAATGATAAATTATTCACTTCAAAGAACTGCATTCGAAAAGAAACTAGCTGAATTTCAATTGGTTCAAACCAAAGTTTCTGAATCGTTAGCGGATTTAGAAGTAGCTAGATTAATAACGTATTGGGCAGGGACGCTGTTTAAGAATGGTAAAGAAAACGAATATGTAATAGCCGCGTCATTAGCGAAATTCATATCTACCGAATCTGCTGAAAGAATCATATTAAGGGCCATGAGCGTATATGGTGGTTATGGTGTTACCACCTCGACTGGACTGGAGAGAATGTTAAGGGATTTACAAATTATGAAAACATATGAGGGGACAAACGATATTCAGAGGATAAGTGCAGCGAGATTCCTCTACAACAAATTCATTGGTTATAAGGTGTGACCTTGTATATTGGTAGTCCAGTTAAGAGAGTCGAAGATCTACGATTTTTAACTGGAAGAGGTAGATATATTGACGACATCTACTTACCTAATATGTTATACATGGCAGTATTAAGGTCGAATTATTCCTGGGCAAAATTCAAGATTGATCCTAAGAGAGCTGAGGAAAGAGGTTTCAACGTAATAACATTTGAAGATACAAAGGAATTTTCGTCATTACCTAATTTTTTCGTGCCTGATCCTAAAAAAGTACCCAAGGAATATATTTTAGCTAAAGAGGAGGCAAAGTATTTTGGAGAACCAATAGCATTAGTATTAGGTAAGGATAGATATGAGGTTTATGATGCGTTAGAACTAATCGATGTAGATTATGAGCCTAGAGAGCCGATAACTGATCCATTTAAGGCAATGGATCCTAACTCACCTACTTTACATAAAGAACTTGAGTCTAACATCGTATATAGTGATATTTTCGAATATGGAGAAGAACCAAAGGACTATAGCTACGTGAAGAAGACGTTTAGATATAATAGAGTTTTACCGGCGCCTCTTGAAACCAATGGAGTAGTTGCCGATTATGATAAGATAAGCGGAAACTTAACAATATATGCAAACACGCAAGTTCCACAAGTCTTTAAGACGGCCTTGAGTATTATCTTCAATATTCCTAGATCTAAGGTCAGAATAATTGTCCCAGACTCTGGAGGAGGATTTGGCGGAAAAATCTTCCTAAAACCTTTAGCTATGACCGCATTAGCTTCTATAATAACTGGAAGGCCGGTAAAATATATAGAGACCCGGTATGAACATATAACCTCTGCAATCCACGGACCGGATAGACATTACACTGCTAAGATATTATATAGAGGAGATGAGTTGATAGGAATGGTAGTTGACCTAGTAGAGGATTTTGGAGCATATTTACATACTTATCAACCCTTACCAATTCTCAGACAAATATATCAATTAGTTGGACCATATAAGATGAAATATCTTAAGTTTAAAGTATCTGGAGTGGTTACGAATAAACCTCCAACCGGAGCGTATAGGGGACTGGGAATTCCACCAGCAGTACTAGTATTAGAGAATCTCGTGAAAAGTGTTTCTAAAATAAGTGGAATTGATGAGATAGAGTTAAGAATGAAAAATCTCATTGACAAACTTCCTTATGAACACATAACAGGGGCAATATATGATAGTGGAAATTACAGAGAGGCATTAAAGAAACTTGTTAGCCAACTGGAGGTAAAGGACAAGGATAAGTACACAGGGGTCGGTATAGCTTTCGCATTAGAACCTGGATCTTCATTAGCTTTCCAAACATTAGTTGTCAACAAGCCTAGGACACCATACTATGAAGGAGTGTATATGAGGATAGATAGCGGAGGTGACATTACAGTATTTCTCTCAACTAATACTATGGGTACAGGGCATGAAACTAGTATATCCCAAGTAGTTGCTGATACTTTGGGTACTTCTATTGATGACGTAAAAGTCATCTTAGGTGATACTGCAGGTCCTCCAGGGACTGGATTTTATGGTAGTAGATTCTCAGTAGTTGGTATTTCAGCTGTTTACGCTGCTGCCCTCAAATTAAAGGAAAAAATGAGAGAGTACTTAGCTAAAATGTTTAACGTAGAAAAGGATGAGGTTAAAATAGATAATGGAATAGTGAAAGTAGGCAGCAAATCGTTCACTTTTAAGGAAGCCGTTAATATGGTGTATAATAGATCGTACTTAATAGGGGACGAAATAGGATTAGACGCTTCGGTTACTATCAACTCATATAATGTGAACGTTGCTGATGATAAGAGAAGAGTCAATTTCTCTACAACCTATGGTGTTAACGCACATGGTGTGGTAATTAAGGTCGATAAGGATACTGGATTTATAAAAATACTTAAGTACGTGGTATTGAGCGATTGTGGAAATATGATAAACCCTATGATAGTAGATGGACAACTAATGGGAGGTACTACAATGGGGATAGGAGCATCACTCTTAGAGAAAGTTGAATATGATGAAAATGGAATTCCAAAGCAAACTTCTTTTGCTGATTATTGGATTCCCTCAGCAGAAGAGGTGCCTAAATTCGAGATCCAACATATGATAACTCCTTCACCTTTTACTCCGCTAGGCACTAAAGGTGTAGCGGAGGGAGGAGCTACGGTACCCCCAGCTGCTATCCTTAATGCCTTAGAGGATATATTAAAGAAGCCAATTGATAGAGTTGAAATTCCAATAACTCCAGAGTATGTCTTACAATTAATTAACGACATGAGCTAGTTATTGCATTCAATATTTCCTCTTCTTTTCCCTTCCCTTTACCCAGAGTAACGTATTCAATAACCTCGCTAATCAGCTGTTTCAAAGTATCTTCATCTTCATTACAAAATCTATTCTTCATTTCAGGATCACTAGTCAATTTTTCCTTTACGAAATCATTAATCGAATTATGTTCTATTACCTCTCTTATGAAATTCCGCATTAGTGCGTATTTGTAAAATGGTGTTTCCATAAAATTTAATCAATTTATATCGATATAAAGCTAATGTTATTAACCTATTTTACGAGATAATAACATATGGAAAGAAAACTAGGATTTATATTTGATCATAATAAGTGCATAATCTGTAACGCTTGTGTTGATGCTTGCAATAAAGCTTATGGTAACCTTAACTGGAGAAGCCTAATTGTGATGCCATATGGCGAGGATAAAACAGCGCTTTCGATTGCTTGTAACCATTGTGATAATCCAACGTGTATGCAAGTATGCCCCGCTAATGCGATTGAAAAGAACGAAATGGGGATAGTCAGAATAAGAGATGATAAATGTATAGGATGCGGATTCTGTACGTGGGCTTGCCCATATGAGGCTTTAAAATTCAATAATGAAGGGATCATGACTAAATGTAACTTCTGCTATGGTCGTTTAGTAGAGGGAAAGGGTATACCATATTGTGTTGAGGCTTGCCCCACTGGAGCACTAGCTTTTGGTTGGATAGAGAAAGGAGAGGCAGAAGTGGGTTATCTCCCACCCTCAGAAATAACTAAACCAAGGATAGTCATAAAACAGCCAGAAGTTAATGAGGGACTTAAAGCAAATGTATTACATACTAAAAAGGAGGAGAATTACTTAGGCCTATTAGCTTTTACGATTGGAAGTGAATTCGCGTTAGGATATTCTCTCTTTAAATTACCATTCTGGAGCATTGTAAGCGTTATCTTACTAGTAGCTTCCTTACTATTGTCCGTAAATCACGCTAGGAGAACCGATAGGTTTTACAGAGTTATTTATAACCTGAGGACTTCTTGGTTAAGTAGAGAAGTATTATTTTCATCGTTATCTATACTATTCTATATTTTAAGCATAGCCAAACCTATATTTTATTATCCTGCAATAGTATTCATAACCGCTGGAGTTATCTCCAGTATTATGATTTATATGTTGAAAAGTAGACCATCATGGTATAAGGCTGATACGCCAGTTTCCTTCATTGGAAGTATCTTTACAATGTCTTTACCAATTGTGTACTTTTTAACTCACAACCTAATAACTATTATTCCATTAGTGATAATATTAGCCATAGAAATAATCTCTAATCACACAAGGTCTAAAGTTAGAATGAGCCTTAACATTGCTTCGATTGTCATCTCGTTAATTTCTCTCTTGATACCTGAAATTATCATTATAGGTGAAATTATGAATATTGTTTCTGAAACCATACATAGGAAAGAATTTTATGAAAAAGTTATATATTATGGCTTGCCTAAAGTTTAAACATTTTTCATAGTTAGTTTTTTAAATGATGAAGAGTATACAGTTCTAATAGGTGGTCATTTATTGCTCGAAATAAGGTTCCACGGTAGAGGTGGGCAAGGTGTTGTAACGGCTTCTCAATTATTAGCTGAAGCTGCAGGATATGAAAACCTTTATACTTCTTCTTTTCCCATTTATGGAGCAGAAAGGAGAGGTGCAGAAATAGAGGCGTATTGTAGAATATCCGATAGCCCAATCAGAGTGACTTCCCCGGTAGAAGAACCAGATTACTTGGTAGTAATAGATAATTCCCTTCTCCGAATATCAAAGAATTTATTCAGAGGACTAAAAGCTACTTCCTCAATAGTGTTAAATTCACCTTTCAAGCCAGATCTTAACTGGAAAACTTTTCACGTTAATGCAACCAAAATTGCAACAGATTTAGGCCTAGTAAAGTCGGGATGGCCAATGGTGAACGTGATCATCTTAGGAGCTTTAATAAAGGTAATGGGTATACCTAAATTGTCTTCACTTGAGCAAGCAATAGAAGAAGAATTTGAAGGCAAAATAGCTGAACTTAACATAAAAGGTGCAAGATTAGCCTATGAACAAGTTGGTGTTGAGTATGTCACTGCTTGAGTATCAATACTTTCCAGTAACTAGACCCAATAAAGGTGCTGGAGGAAAAACTGGAGCATGGAGAATAGTAAAACCCGTTGTTGATTATAATAAATGTATAGGCTGTAAAGCGTGTTTTATGTTTTGCCCGGAATCTACTATAATCCCAAGTAATGGTAAAGTAAGAGTTGATTATGAGTATTGTAAAGGCTGTGGAGTTTGCGCAAATGTATGCCCAGTTAAGGCTATAAGTATGGTGAGTGAGCAATGATTAGAAAAATTATTTCTGGAAATGAAGCTGTAGCATTAGGTGTGAAACTAGCTAGAGTAGGCGTTACTGGAATTTACCCAATAACACCACAAACTACGATAATTGAGAAATTGGCTGAGATGAGAGCTAAGGGTGAGATTGAAACCGAAATACTGAGAGTTGAAAGTGAACATTCTGCAATGGCAGCAACATTTGGTGCTGCCTTAGGTGGCGTTAGGGCTTTTACTGCTACTGCGTCACAAGGCCTCCTTTACATGCATGAAATGGTATGGTGGGTAGCTGGAAGTAGAGTACCAGTTGTAATGGTTGTAGGTACTAGAGCTGTAGGTGCTCCTTGGAACATTTGGAATGAACATACTGACTTTACAAGTGAGAGGGATAGTGGATGGATAATGGCATTTGCATCTAATCCACAAGAAGCGTTAGATTTAACCTTGCAAGCATTTAGGATTTCAGAGGATGAGAGAGTATTCTTGCCAATGATGGTCGGTATGGATGGATTTATCCTTTCCCATACTAAGACTAACGTACTAATACCCGATCAAGATCAAGTAGATGACTTCTTACCTCCAAGAAGGCAACCGTATGTGATAGATCCAGAAGATCCAATAGGAATGGGTAATATATTTCCTCCTGAGGGTTATATGAGACTTAGAGAATCAATAGATTCAGCGCTAAGAAATTCAGAGGATGTAATAAAGGAAATAGGAAGAGAATACAATAAGAAAATTAATCCACTGGGAGATTATTCCACTCTAAACGTATCGTATAAACTAGAAGATGCTGATTACGCAGTAGTTTTAATGGGAGCTTGGGCAGGGGACGCAATGGAGGCTGTGGACACATTAAGGGAGAAGGGGATAAAAATAGGCATGTTAAGAATAAGGTATCTTAGACCTTGGAGTGAGAAAGAGATAAGAAGTGCACTAAAGGATAAAAAGGCGGTCCTAGCGTTAGATAGGAGTACGAGCTTTGGCAGAGGTGGAGGTCCGCTTTATGTTGAAATAAAGTCTACAATCTCGGATGTTGTACCACAAATAAAAGGTGTAGTAAGTGGATTGGGTGGTGTTACAGTTAACAAAAGCGATCTCGTATATATATTTAACAAGTTTGTAGAAGGCCTAAAGGATGACGTAATTTGGTATTATCCAAAGGAGGTAGGGAAAATTGAGCTTAGGACTCCGAGAGATATTGAATAAGCATAATGGTATCTTATCAGGGACTTCAGCTTGCCCTGGCTGTCCAGAAAATATGGCAATGAGAATGCTAGGAATGGGATTAGGTAAAGATGTAGTTCTAGTAGTAGTTGCTGGATGTTCCTCGGTAATACAAGGAAATGCGCCTTATAACGCTTACAACTTCCCTACAGTTAACGTTGCTTTTGCAGCTGGCCCAGCTACAGCAGCTGGTTTGGCTAGGGCGTATAAACAAAGAGGTAAAAACGCCACTGTAGTGGTTTGGGCTGGAGATGGAGGAAGTGCTGATATAGGATTCGCATCCCTAAGTGGCGCTGCTGAGAGAAATGATAATATACTCTACCTTACTGTGGACAACGAGGCATATATGAATAGTGGAGGGCAGAGAAGTGGATCGACTCCCTTTGGAGCTATAACTACTACAACTCCAGAAGGAAAAAAGGAAAATAAGAAAAATTTGCCATTATTGATGATAGCACATAACGTACCTTATGTAGCTACTGCATCTGTAGGATATCCACATGATTATATAGAGAAGTTGAAAAGAGCTAAGCAAGTTGAAGGTTTCAGATACGTTCACGTCCTAACTCCAGATCCTTACGGTTGGTTATTCGATCCTTCAAAAACTGCAGAAGTGGCAAAATTAGCAGTACAGACTTGTTATTGGCCCCTCTTTGAATACTATAATGGAAAATTAAATATTAGTCCAGAAAGTCTACATTGCCTTGACAAAAGAACTAGAAGACCTGTAAGGGACTTTCTAAGTATTCAAGGAAGATTTAAGAGATTAACTGAGGATCAAATAAAGATTTTAGAGCAATATATAGACAGTGTGTGGGAGAAGTTAAAATCGATGCTCGATAATCAGTAACACTACTTCTTATATTCTTCTGACGCTAGTTCAAATGCTTCTCTCAATTCATTTAAAGCATTACCTACCGAGCACTTCTTAACAGTTTCTTGTCCTAGTGATCCAACCTTCTCATCCTTTAATGCTAACTTAAGTTTCTCAGCTAATTCCTCAACATTTCCTGATTTAAATACGAAACCGTTACCTCCTTCTATAATAAGTTCACTAACTCCAGCACCACTACTTACGACTGCAGGTTTTCCATAAACCCATCCTTCACATACTGCTAGGCCAAATCCCTCTATTCTAGAAGGTAAAAGAACCACGTTAGACCTTTGATAAAGTGTAAATAATTCTTCATCTGGCACATATCCGGTAAATATAACCTTGTTTTCTACTCCTAAGCTTTTCGCTAATTCCTTTAATTTACTTACCCACATGCTTCCCTTATCATGCCCTAGGGTCCTACTAGTAAAACTACCATCTCCAGCTAGTACTAACTTAGCGTCCACATTCTTTATTGCGGATATAGCTAAATCTTGGCTTTTCATTGGATCCATTCTCGCAACAACTAAAACTACTTTATCATCACTCTTTAATCCATATTTATCCTCTACGTATTGGATCTCTTTTTTCCCAGCCGTCTTATAGGCGGAAGGATCTATAAATGGGTAAATCTGTTTAACTTTGACTTCAGCTCCGGTTCTTACTAGTCCTTCCAGATCCCTTTTTGTACTTAAGATTACCAAATCGAAACTCTCAAATGCTTTAATCAGAAATTCCCTTAATTTTTTACTTAGATTTTCTGGAACAAAAGGTATATGGTACCATAGAACTGCTGGAGCAGAAGGCCCAATTATTCCTCCTACTAATAACTGTTGAAAGTCATTTATAAAATAGATATCAGTATCTTTGTAAAATTCCAATAATTTCTGAGCTGAAAGCCAATTATAGTTAGCATAAGCTATATACTCTTCTCCTACAAGTTCGTATTTACCTAATCCGTGAGCTTCATTATATAGACCCTCTTTAAATCTAGTATAATTCGCTAAAGATTTAGCTTCTAAATCTACGAAATGAACTTCAGTACCACTCATTTTTACTGATGGAGGATATCCTGGTCCTAATGAGACCCATCTAGATTTCGAGAAGGCATTAGCATTTATGAGACTCAACATCATTTTCGCAACACCTCCAACTGAGATGTGGTAATCCTCATTACTCAGTAAACTAAGGTCTATTGGAAGCTCCAAGTAACCATACTTCTCCAATAAATCTCTATACGTTAATGTAAATCTTATTGGGGGTGTTTGGGTATTAATAGCAACGCTAAACATACTATTCTCTATTCACATTTATTCATATATGTTTATCTTGAAATAAGGGCTAATTAATATACAAAATCTATACCTACTATTTTTTCTAAATTTAATGAGAGTCCACTAGAAGCTTAATGTTACGGCCGAAAGCCTTACCTACAGGGTATAGGTGAATTCTGTGCTCATCGTTTTTAATACTGCATGTAATTCATGAAAATTTTGCTACTATTTGCTGTAAGACATCCAACTATTAGACACTTGGGACTAAAATTTTTTAGGGAAAACTCTCTACTACTCGTGTGATAAGATATTACGAATTTCTTTCCAATGGCATTACGTCAGCTTTAGTAAAAGACGGTAGTGTTGAATGGTTACCATTACCTAGATTTGATTCTTCATCAATTTTCACAAAAGTTTTAGATGAAGAGCGAGGAGGATATTTCAGTATAAAGCCGGTAGATGAAAAATACGAGATAATCGATGAGGATTACATTGAAAATACGTTGATCTTAAGAACTATATTCAAAACTGAGAAAGGTAAGGCCAAAATACTAGACTTCTTGCCCTTATCGTTATCGGGTATTATACGAATATATGAGAGTGAAATAGATTTAAAAGTAGATATAAAGCCGTTTTTTGAATATGGCCTTATAGCACCAGCTATAATCAAAGCTAAAAGGGGACTGATATTTAGAAATCCTAAATCTAAAGAAGGTATAGAAATATTAATAGGAGGTGAATATGTATCTCTCGATGATACTGAGTTCGTTTTGAAGAAAGGTAAAGGTTATATATACTTACTTTACTCTAAGGACTTACGATATGGCCTTTTCAGTAATAAGGGCTTTGTATATTCAGAGCCATATGAAGCCCTAGATAAGGCTATAAAATATTGGAGAAGAAAACTGGAGAGTGCCAGAAAGGTTAACATATATAAGGATGCGTATTATAGGTCGTTATTGGTACTTCTTGGCTTAATTTATGAGCCATCCGGAGGAATCATAGCAGCTCCAACTACTTCTCTTCCAGAAGTAATTGGTGAATCAAGAAATTGGGACTATAGATATGTATGGATTAGAGATGCTTCATATTCCGCTGAGGCACTAATAAAGGCAGGATTATTAGTAAAGGCCAGGGATATAATAAGCTTTCTAACTGCAATGGTAGATCCCTCATCTAAGAGTTTTGATCATCCACTTTATACAATAGATGGAACTGCGCCACCAGCAGAGGAAATTCTAGATTGGCTTAAAGGTCACAAGAAATCGTCACCAGTTAGAGTTGGAAATGCTGCTTATATGCAAATACAAATGGACGTTGAAGGTGCGTATATGAATGCATTATATGAATATTATAATGCCAGCAAGGATTCGAGATACGTTAACGAAATATGGTGGGCTGTAGAAGCAATAGCCGAATGGACTAAGAAGAGTTGGAGATGGAAAAGTACGGATTTGTGGGAACAAAGAGGAGTAGAGGAACATTTCACACATACTAAGGTTATGAATTGGGTAGCACTTGATAGAGCCAGTAAACTCGCAAGGGAATTAGGATATGTAAACGAGGCTGATGAGTGGATTAGTGTAGCTGAAGAAATCAGAAAGGATATCCTAAGTAATGGATATTCGGAAAAATTAGGTTACTTTACGAGGTATTATGGAAGCGATTCAGTAGATTCTGCATTACTTACTTTACCATTATACGGCTTTATAGATGCTAAAGATCCTAGATTTTTAAAGACGCTTGAGAAAATTGAGAAAGATTTGATGATTTCAAGTGGTTTGTTGTTAAGATACAAGGATGACTTTATGGGAAGTGTTAAGCATCCTTTTACCTTAGTATCAACATGGTTAATTAGGGTTTATATCAAGTTAGGAGAAATAGATAAAGCGAAAAAAGTAATTGAGAAACTAATAAGTTGTTCTACATCATCATTATTACTAGCTGAACACTTAGATCAGAATACTTGTGAACCTAGGGGAAACTTTCCTCAAGCATTTCCCCATGCAGGTTTAGTAATGGCCATAGTAGAACTAGAAGAGAGGTTAGCTTGATGAACAGATTACAACAACTATTGAAAGAGGCTTTAGATGAGATTGAAGTATATGGATCTTGGACTTCTCTTTATTACATCTTAAAGTTGTTAGTGGAAAGTGAAGCAGAAAAGCTATGCAGAGAACAAGAGATAATTTATCACATGACTGTTGATTCGCTGACGTTATTTACAATATACAAATACGGTGAAGGAATTGACAAAACTAGACTTTTCGTGCTTTCATTTTTACTCTACGACTATTTATCTAGACATTATAACTTACAAAATCCAATTTTCTCAATCAAATGGAATAAAAGATACTTCATATATAGTCCGAGGATAGATTCTCGTTTGCATAGCTTATCAAAGAGAGGTCTACTCATAAAAAAGAATAAACTATACTATCTAACTCAGTTAGGTATAAGTGAAGCTGAAAGTATAAGTATAGGAAAAAAGGATAGCATGAAAGTCGACAGTATTGTAGCAAGTTTAAAATCTCTAAGGAAAGTTAAGGATATAAAAATATTTATAAGAAAATATCTTATTGGATAAGAAGAGAAAATTTTAATGATACTCCTGCGACGTAAGTAAATTAAATTCGTCATCTAAATTAATTGCTATAATAAATCCTTTGATCCTTTTGTAAATTCACTTTATACTTTCCTTAATATCTATTATTTATTTTGTTTTTATGTCATATTTTCATATAAATTTCAAATATCGTCACACGCTAAACGATGCAACAAAGTCCCTAATATAACAACTAATGTGATTCCTTATTTAGAGTTTGAATCTAGTATTAAGGGCTGTAAGTCTTATGAATCTTTTGGAACTAAAACCATTACCATGATCAGTAAGGATGACGTTTTTACTCTTATTCTCAATGAATATAAAAGTTCACAGAAGCCCGTTTCACTATCTAAGATTAAGAGAAAATTTAAGGACGAAAGCATTACACAAGTATTAGAGGAATTAGAAAAGGAGGGAAAAATAAGAAGGGTTGAAGATAAGGGTAAGACTACTTTTGAACCAATAGATAGTTTAAATATAGCAGAGGAGTTGAAAATAATAAGGGATGAGATTCATAGAGTGCTCGATCTATTACAGAAATTAATCGAATCTAAGAGCCTCTCATATAAGGATTTTGATGAAGCTTATGATAGGATAAAGGATTCCTTAGGATATGCACCTTTGGAGAGAATAAGGATAGAACTCGGATTTTCCAAAGAAGAGTTTTACTCAAAATTTAGAAAATATATAGAGGAAAACTACGATTTAATAGCTGGAGGTGATGAGGGATTTACGAGAAAAGGCGTTACTTACGGAATAATTAAGAGGAGGAGATAACATGGTTTGTGAAATACCAAGGGTAACTGTAACAACATGGTCTTCTAAAAGTGTTATATTGGTAGGTCCAACTTATAAGAAATACTTAGAAAAGGCTCTAGATGCGGTGAGAAATAACGAAGTAGCGTCAGTTGTTGGACAGCCGGGTATGGGAAAGACTACATTGCTTAAGAAAATAGAGGAAATAACTAAAAGTAATAATCTAACAATTTACCTAGACTTAGCTAATAAGCAAAGTATAGATGAGGAATTCTGGACTAAAATTAATCAATTTGAATTAAGGGAAAAAGTCTTACCAGAATTACAAAAGACAAAGAGTAAATTTGGCTATTCGTTTTGGAAAAAAATAACTGGAGTTAAATTTGAGGATTGGCTACTGAAGGTATGTAATAAATACGATAATCCCTTCTTAAGGATTTATTGTATTAACTACGAAAGAAATTTTGATGGAATGATAAACGCATTAAGAGATATGAAGAGTTTGGGTAGGCCAGTATTACTAGTTGATGAAATAAGAGAGTATCACTTAAGCTTGATACATAGATTAATCAATGCAGGGCTTGAAATACCAATAGTTATAGCGATGCCAACTGAAGTTTATAGTAAGATTTCTGACCTAGCAATAAGAAGGAGAATTGAGGAGAGTAGAATTCCCCTTGACGATGCATTAACTACTGAGGACATAAAGGAAATTGTCGAGGCTTATTGTAAGGATCTGGCAGAGGATATTTTACCCATAATTATTACATTATGGAGTAGTAAGGAGATAACGAATGTAAGTTCAATATTACAATTCATACGAAATGAAATGGATAAGGTCGAGAAAATTTGTGAGAAAAAGGACTTGAATTGTATTAGAAATGAATTGAAAAAGTACACAAGTTTAAGGAATCCAGAAGATGACGCTAAGGAATTTGAAAAGAAAGTTAGAGAGTTATTAAATAATATAAGTAAAGAGTTTGGCATTAGTTACGTTCATCCAAGAGGAAAGAGAATTGAAATTGATGGAAAGAGTTTAGTAGTAGGCTTGTTCTTCATTGTAGATACTCAAGTATTCTTAGGAGATGTAGTATTCTCAAACGACGGAAGATTACATAATGATGAAGAATTGAAATTGTTAAGTAAAGTTGAGGAAGTTGAACATGAAAAGAAAATATACAAGGTTAGGGGAAGATTCTTAATAACCAATGTCGATGTTAGTATTAATGGTATATATACACTAAATATTCCTACATTAGAAGTTGTAAAAATATTAAATGGTGACGTATTTCTACTAGAAGAGAGAATGAAGATCCTCTTCGATCAATATCAAACGTTTACAAAGAATGAGACAGAAAGCCTTGCCCTATAGGATGAAGGGAGCTTAGTCCGATAAAAGAGAAAGGCAGAAGTCATTACAATTTTTATGTATGATATTTACAATATGATTAATGCTTAGTCTTTGTTCTCTAATGATCCATCTACCTTAACCAGAAAGGAAAAATTCGACAAAGAGGAAGCAGTTAGAGCTATAAGGAACGCGATAGCTGCGGAAATCGATGCTATAAACTTTTATTTGCAACAAAATAAATATATAGATGACGATAAGTTAAGAAAAGTACACGAGGATATAACTAAAGAGGAGATGACACATTTCGGGGAATTCCTAAGATTACTATATCAAGTTTCTCCGGAGGATTTCAGCTATTTTAAAAAGGGATGGGAAGAAGCGTCGAAGCTAATAGGAGAAAATAAAGATTTTCCTTTAGTTCAGACCACTTCCAGTGAGAATCGTAATGATCCTATAGTGAGCTGGATGACCGAGGGAATTATGTTAAATAGAGTAGTAAGAAACATAGGGAATATTATAAAATATGGATCCACTACTGTATCTTTTTCAGAAATAAAAGAAAATTCGGGCGAAATAGTTCAGAGCAAAAGTACATCACTCTATGAAGTTCCACTAATTAGCTCTCAAGTTAAATTTTATCTAGGTCAAAAGGATGATTCAAGAAGGATAGCCATAATTGCTGGTAAATCTTTTGCTAAAATGGAAAATCAATTGTTGCTAAAGGATCATCCGTTATCACCTCAAAAGATGAGCTCACGGATAACTGCATCGGATTGGAATGTCCCTGGGAATATACTACTCGACATTCTGAGAGCGTATGAAACTCTAGCTAAAGAGGGATTCAGTAAAGATATTTATATATTGATATCTAGTTCAAACTATTCTAAAACGTTTAGAGTAGTTGATAGAACAGGTACCTACGAAATTGAAATGATAAAGGAGATAGGAAATATAATACCTACAGACACCGTTGATAATGACGAGATTTATATTATTAGTAAACGAGGATTTGACATATTAATTTACTCTGAAGTTAATATCGAATACTTAGCTAAAGAAAAAAGACTATGAGGTATATTTGATCTCTGAACAAATTGCACCTAGATTAATAAGTAAATTTGCATCTTGCATAGTTTCACAAAAAGGATCATGATCTAGCCTTTACTTCTTCCAGCCTCTTTTTTAAGTTCTTAAATATTAAATCATCTAAAGAAATATCATAGGCGATCAGTTCTACATTTCCGCTTACCTTCAGTAAATATGCGAAAATCTCATTACCAGCCACATCCATGTTATTTATTTGTGCATGGGAAATCTCTCCATTGACGATAGATGTTATTATATTGTAATCTTCTCCAAGAATAATTATACCTCCTTGTTTAATATTTGCCATAACTTCTCTTAATTTTAATATAACCTCTTCAACACTTCCTCTAAATCTAAATACCTCATTAATAGTTGGAGCTTCTTCCGATATAGAAGGTTTGAAATAAAATCTAACAAATGGTATTATATGTTCTTTTACTAAATGTGTCGCAAAGTCAAAATCTCCCACTCTTAGTCTATCAAAAAAACCGTAACTTTGCTTTACATCAGCAGCTACTTTTATTTTTGTTAGCTTACCTAATTCCGTTAAGATAAGATCTATCTTCCACGTTAATTTTCCATTATCTCCCTCTCCCTTATATGTAATGGTATTAAATGTAAGTAATGGTCCTTCCATTGTACCCGAAAACGTTGTCACTCTTGATTCAGGATCTCCAATTACATATAGGACCTTAAACTTATTTTCTGGATTTCTTAGATTACCCATAGTTACGAATTTATTTTCGTTCTTATCAAATATATTTACTATCATGAGATGACCCAATATTCCAGTAAACCTCACTGGGTCTAAGAAGAATGACAGTAACTGAGATCTATTACCTTTCACTTCTATTTCTTCTGAATAAGGCATAAATGATATATATAATTTTAAAATATAAACCTTATTGATTTATATAGAAGATTACC
This sequence comes from Sulfolobus sp. E5-1-F, assembly GCF_009601705.1. Taxonomy (NCBI): domain Archaea; kingdom Thermoproteati; phylum Thermoproteota; class Thermoprotei; order Sulfolobales; family Sulfolobaceae; genus Saccharolobus; species Saccharolobus sp. E5-1-F. The sequence goes on from NZ_CP045687.1 coordinate 76,420, forward strand.
TATGTATGAGTACATCTAATAGAATCGAAATGCAAACACAAAATATGAGCTTTCATTCGGCTCCAATATTTTGAGCCCTAAGCCATTGTGGTATGCGTCTGGAGCACCACTCATGGGCTCTATGGCGACTGAGCCTCTTACGCCAGTATATATCTGAACAAATGGCATATTCCTTCTTGTAATTTTCACTTTCGAATATGAGGAATGCAACTGAATACCTCCACTTATCAAGAAACAATCATCGTAATCAGTATGCTCAAGTTTAGTTTTTATCAATTCGCCAGTAGGAATCTTATTGAAACTTATACACTTCTTAACACTTTCTTCTTTTTCCACCACTATCCTCCAATCGTCAGCTGTAATAAAGTAGGGATGTGCACCAACTGTTAATGGAGCCCTTTTATTTCCAACATTTTTTACAATTATTTTTGCCCTAAGACCATATTTGAAAACCTTATAAGTTACTAGACACTCCAGTTTAGAAGGATATCCTTCATGTTCTAAAACATACTCCAGGGTAACACTATCATCGCTCTTGGTTACCACACTAAATTCCTTATCCATGACTAATCCATGAATCGCATTTCCCTCTTTGTTTTGAGGCAAAGTGTATTTTACTCCCTCAAATACATACTCTGCATTTTTCACCCTATTTGCAAATGGTATTAGAATTGCCATGCCACCCCTTGTTGGTCTCTCCAGATCACCCTTTAATATCATATCTTTGTTTCCTATTCTGAATGCATTAAGATATGCACCTTTTGTTAAAATTTCAGCTTCCGTATCTCCTTTTTTTATTTTCATACACTTTCACATTAGGACCGGGATTAAATTTATTTTCTATCTAAGTCGTCTTAATCTATCTTCAATTTAAAAAATTTAAACTTATATAAGGATATTCTTCTCGTTAAACTTTACAATAAAACTTTTAAACATTACATTATGGCTAAAAGAAGTAATGATTAAGTATAAGGATACGAGATGGATGTATCTGGTAATACCCTATAACGCTTCGACGGGACCATTGTCAACGTTGATAACATTACAGATACTTTCGCTTGGTGGAAATGCAATCGACGTAGCATATGCGATATCTCTAAGCAACGCTGTTCTAATTCCAGCTTCAATAATATGGGGATTTATGGCGGACAGAATGGATAGAAAGAAACAAATATTGATAAGCTTCGCTGGAGTTTCAATACCACTTATTATGATGCCTTTCATGCGTAATGTCACATTGATTACCTTAAATTACACATTAATTACATTTATGAGCACTGCGTCAACAACACCGTTCAATTTACTCGTAATGGAGTCAGCAGAGAAAAAACACTGGGGATCCTTGTTTTCAAGATTTTCTTTGTTCTCCTCTATAGGTGTTTTACTAGGATTGATCGTTTCGACTTTTCTTGTAATTCTCTTAAGAATTGACCAAATTGAGGAAATATTGGGATTTTCAGTACTGGTTACGCTAATTGCTAGTATAAAAATACTTCCAAACCCTATAATTACGTTTGAAAGGGCAGCTATTATACACCATAAGGAATCATTTTTAACTAGAATGAGACATTTGCCAATGATGTTCCTTCATTTACCTAATATTCATCATTTTAAAATGTTCTCGATGGCTAGATTATTTAGAAAACCTATTAACTATATCCCGTTACTTTACTTAGGAATAGTATTATTTTACATAAGTAGTGGAATATTCAATACAGTTTATCCTGCAGGATTGTACGTTAAGGGGTTAAATAAATCTGAGGTATTGGCTGTAATAAGCGTTGGTATGGTATTTCAAATTTTAGGATTTAGAATATCATCAACGCTTCTTGAGAATAAGGATGAGAAAGTATTAGCTCACATTTCACTTATATTAAGAGGAATGTCTTATATAATACTTGGCATATTTGCCCAATTATTTTTAGGTATACCAATATTAATATCTGGATTAATATTCTATCCATTAGCAGCTGGAATTGCCTATGCCATATTTTACTCCTCTTCTACTACTTTGATATTCAAAATTGTTGGGGAAAGAAGACAAGGAACTGGACTCGGAGTTTACAGTACAGTAGTAGGGATATCACTATTTGTGGGATCGCTTTTGTCTGGTTATATAACACACTATATTAGCTATGGGATAGATTTTATAATAGCGGGAATAATGCTTTTGACTGCGTCATGGATATTCAGATATCTAGAGGAAGGATAAATTTTTATTAATTTTTCTTAAAAATAATCTGATATTTAAGCCTTACGACTTTCTATCGACGCTAAATTTTTGATTAGTAGTTTCCTGAAAATGACGTCAATTTGAAATACCTTAAAAACTTTTTAGGATGATAATACCAAGACTAAACAATGAAAATAACGAGTCTCTTCAACAGGGGATTTGCAAAGGTAAGGAAGTACCTAGAGAAAGTGAAGAAGACGCTAGGCAGTAAATCCCTAGTGAAGTTACTGGGTGCATCTCTGATCGAGGATGGATCAATGAGGGCCAAGTGCACCACGGCTGGAATTGACTACGAATACGCCTTGAGGAAGTTAGAGGAGGTCGCTAAGGTCGATCTAATCGAAGTAGTGAAGGAATTAGTAGGGGAACACAAGGTCCAGCTCTCAATAGACGACACACTAAACGAGAAATACTACGCTGAAGCCGCGTGGGTCTCAGCTCACATGACCCAATTCTTCTACTCCAGGAAGGATAAAACCTACATCCCAGCACACCAAATCCTTGTAGCCACAATAAGGGACTTGGAAACCAACGAGGTCTACTTGATCCACCTCGAGATCTACCTACCACAAAAAGTCGTGAATATCTTGAAACAAGAAGGGAAGCCAGTCCAGTTCAGAACGAAGATCGAAATCGCAATTGAGCTGATAGAGAAAGTGAGGAGGAGGCTTAACGTTAGTTCAATAGCGTTCGATTCGTGGTACGTGAACAGGAGAACTCTTCTGCCCGGTGTTGTTTCGGAACTTAAGGCGAGCGCGCGGGTTACCGAGGGAGGTAGATCCGTGCCGGTCGCCGAGTTCCCCGAGGGAGAGTTCTCCGTCACGTACCTCGGCGTTCCTATTAAATTAATTGTAGTTAATAATTATAAAGGTTGCGGGAGGAGGTACTTCTTCACGACCGACCTAACCATGACCTCTGAGGAGGTAATAACGACTTGGGAGAATAGGTGGGATGTTGAAACTGTGATAAGGGATTTGAAGGTCCTAGGCCTTAGGAGCAGTTCGTTCAAGAGCGTAGTCAAGATCCTCGGATACATGAAGCTTGTTGGACTAGTCGTGAACTTCCTCCACATCTTGAAGTATGAGCTCGGTTCCCACCTTGGTGTAAAGGCTCTCTCAAGGTACTTGAAAAACGTTTATGGATACTTCCTTGACTATAAGAAACTATTCAGACTACGATAAAATCTATAAAGTACTATTTTGATATTTTTGCACATTATTTGCTTAGCTTTTAAAGTAAAGTAGACAAGATTAAAATTTTACTTGTTATATTTTTTATTATGTTTAATCATAAAATTTATTAAAAATGATAAATCTAATATTTAGTAGAGGTGCAAAAAATGAGCGAAAAACTCGATAAACTAATGCAATTAAAAGGAGCGATAGCTGCTGGACAATATACTCCTGATGGGAAACTTGTGGAATATAAGGGACCATTAACAAGAGAGATTGCTGAGATGGTAGCAAAGATGGCAGCAGCTAACACTTTAATGGGAACTGTGGAAGCAGAGTCTTTCACAAAAATTTCTGGAATGAAATGGACTCCATTCTTAGGGTGGGCAGTAGCTGCTGGAGAGTATGCAGTATGCGTAATGGGAAATTATGGAGTATTTGTTAAACTTTCTGAGGCAGATTTCAATCAAATATTCAAAACATTAAGAGAAGTAGCTGGAATCTAAGGCTAGAAAGTTTTATAATATTTTCTTTTTTCATAAATCCAATCCTCACTTTCTTCATGGCATTCTATATCGTATCTCTTACAATTCTCCAATATTCTATTTTTCAAACTAACCCACCACCATGTAGAACCTTCCTTAAATTTTAACCCCTTATAGTAGTGGAAATTATCAAAAATTACCCTTACCTTAATATTTGAAATTTCACGAATTATATCCTCTATCTCCATATCATTTATGCCTTGAATAATAGGCCCTAAGAAAATCCACGTTTCTAGCCCTTCATCGCTGAGTTTCTTTAAGGCTCGTAATCTGGCTCTAGCTGGAGGTGCATTGGGTTCTAACCTATTATTTAAACTAGTAACTGTAAATCCAACATCTACTCTGTCCTTGTATTCTAAGAGTACGTCAATATCTCTTAAAACTAAAGGTGACTTGGTCTGAATTGAAACTCTGAAACCATTTTTTAACAGCACCTTTAGGCTTTCCCTAGTGAGTTTTCTTAAAGCCTCTATTGGTTGATAAGCATCAGTTATCGTAGATATTCCGACTACTCCTTTCTTATAGATTTTCACTTCTTTCATTAAAACCTCAAGCAAATTCTCCTTAATTATTACTACCTTCCCCCAATTTTCTGAAGCCTCCTTATTTGGAGTAAAATTAGGGGCATAGCAATAGGGACAAGAATATACACAACCTAAATAAGGATTTAAACTATAGTCTAATTCTCTCAATCCAGATTTGCTCAAAGCAGATTTTACTTTAATGGACTTTACTATCATTATAACCACTTATCAATGGTATTAAAGGAGAGTAATGACTTCCTTAACCACTCCTTCAAATCTGACCTTAATAAGCTCTTGACGAAGTCTAAAGCTATATTTATGTTATCGAATACTATTGGTTTGCCTTTAAACATTTCCCTAACGTTTTCCCTAACAAACCAGACACCTACAGGTAAGTTAAATCCTTCATATATTTCCCTCCATAATATTGCAGTTGCTTGTCTTTTTCTACTTGCCAAAAATTCTGCTACGCCTAATCTAGAAGCATAATAACAACCCCCTATTTCTGGATAATCTGATCTTCCGTGATATCTTTCGCTATCAACTTCTATATCAACATAATTGCCAAATTTATTCCAAGTACTTCCAGGATACCAAGCTTCTCCCCATTCAAAACTCCACTTTCTAGGGAGAAGAATTGCAATGAAAAGATTCTTATTATGTTTTCTAAAATAAACTTCCACCTTATCTATCGTTTCATAACGCTTTATACTCTCAATTAGAGTATCTGATATAGCTTTATCTACTGCTGTTATACTCCATCTTGTGGGTACTAATTTTCTTTCTTTCCCGATTCCTCCAACGCTTAATATCCTAGATATTTTTTCCACATCAACCCCTGCATTATACAATTTCATTATACCATCTTTTGCCTTCATATCATTATCACTATAGACCTTCTCCACTACTGATAATGGAGGCGGTAATGTACCTATTTCGAGCTTTTCCAATGGCGCTGAAGGGCCTAATGGCGGTAAACTCTCATCCAAAATACCTCCAAAAGGTACTCTTTTTAGCCTTAAATCCAATTCCACTGGTCTCGACGATATTGCTATGCTCTGAATATCTAGTAAAAACCTATCTGGTAATCTTGCAGCATCCCTATGGTATTTTACACCTCCTCTAACTAAGGAAAGCCTCATAGATAGGAACTCAGTTAGGTCAGCATTAAGCCAATATTTGGGATTTTCAAATTTACTCGTATCTCCCAAAATTGGCGGAGTAGAGGGATAAACTGTAATTTTGGGGTAACTAAACCTGCCTACAAATACTGCTGGTGGAGAAGAACCATATACCTCCTTGAAATTTATTCTCACAGTCTTAGTACTGACTATAACTGGACAGTATGAAAGACCGCAAAGGTACTTTGCCCCTCTACACCTTATGCATAACTCCGGTCTTATCACTAATTTAATCTAACTCTCTTATCTATATAATATTTTTATCAGTTAACTTATCGTTAAGCTCCTTTATTGCAATTACCAACTGAGCATGAACGAAAATCTGAGGAAAGTTACCTGTAAACTCTTCTTTTTCTACGTCTATATGTTCACCAACTAAATGCAGTTTTCCTGAAACTTTACTAATCTTATCCAATATTTCTAAAGCCTTTTCTATTTTTCCCATTCTTATATAAACTCTAGCAAGCCAGACCGTGGTCAACAAAAAGGGATGTTTCGCTTCTCCCATGAAATCAGTCTTATACCTTTTCACAAATACATCGGTTCTTAGATCATTTTCGATTTTCGTCAGAGTATTAATAAATATATCATCATTGACTTCAATGAACCCATATAATGGTGCTGATAGTATCGATGAATCTACGTCATCAGTGTCCCCACAGTATCTAATAAAATAATTGTTCCTTACACAGTTTGTTAATATCCAGTTTCTAAGCCTTTCCCTCTCTTTAGACCAAATATCCCCATATCCAATCAGACTTGCTAGTTTTCCTATTCTGTCTAGTGCTATCCACATCATAATTTTAGAGTGAGTATAGTGTTGAGGACTTCCCCTATCCTCCCAAATTCCCGAATCTTTTAAGCTCCAGTTCTCAGCTATCCAATCCCCAATGTACTTCACTTTACTAAAAACATCTTTAAGAAACACTTGATCATTGGTGATCTTTATATACTTATAAAGTGTCGAAATGAAAAATCCTTCAATGTCCAATTGAATCTGGGAAGAGGCACCATTTCCTATTCTTACTGGTTTAGAGTCCTTGTAGCCTGATAACCATCTTAATTGTCTTTCAGGTGGGGGGATAGTACCTTCTATCGTATATAGGGGATAGTAAAATGGCTTTGATGAAAAATTTATAAGTGAAAGTAAGAAGTTTATTATCCTTCTAGCTTCTACAACGTATCCAGCTTCTAACAAGGCTTCAGCTATAATCGAAGAATCTCTTACCCACGCAAATCTATAATCCCAATTTCTCTTACCACCTTCAACTTCTGGTAAAGATGTAGTAGGTGCTGCAATGACTCCACCAGAAGGTGCATAAATAGAGCCTAACATTGCGTATATGGATGTCTTATAAAGATAATTAAATGCTCTAACATCTCTTACATCAATACTTTTCCAATAGTTTATTGTTTTTTCAAACGATCTTTCATATATTGCATTTAATGCTTTACCTCTTTCGCTGAAAATACCATGTTTAACGTCAGAGGCATAGTTAGCTATTAGATACCCTTTCCCATTACTAAATTCCCAAACGTAATTTCCGAATCTTTTTACCTCCCCTGAAAAGTCGTAAAGAAACGCTATACAATCCCTTCCCCTTGGGTTTACAAATCTACTACCATCGATAATGGGTTTATATAGGGAATAGTAGAATCTAGGTTTAAACACAACCTTAAAGGGAATTTCAGATTCAACCTTTCTTATAATTACTGTTTCACCTAGCGGTATGAGATCTGTGATATTTATTTCACCTTCTTTAGTGCGTATATTAGTCGTTAATACTAATGGATAAGCGTATTCTTGGTTAACACCTATTATTTCTTGTCCTTCTGGTAAAATGGAAAACTCTCCACCATCTTCATCTAACAACTTAGTGAACAGTGATGGTGAATCGAATTTAGGAGTTGGAAACCAAACTATCGAGGATAAATCAATCAGTGCTGATGTTATCTGATTTGATATGAACCCAAGCGGTTTCATAACTAATAAAAGGTTAAACAACTATATAACTCATTATCTGAAGAAGGTAACTAGATTATAATCATTATTAAGGGTGGAAGTGAATAATAAATACTATGATTAAAGATGTACTGCCTTGATGACAGAAAAAGAGTTCCAGTAAATGTTGTATGTTCGTCCTATAATTTCAAAATCAAGGCTATAGTGAATGGAAAACCTTATATGGCTAGCTATGAGGAATTATGGAACTTTCCATTAGATGGTTTGAATAGCATTCATTTATTCGAAAATTTAGATTACGCGTTGAGGAATGACCCGTTCCTTTCAGTTACTAGTTCCTTAGCAATATTCGTTTCCGAAAAGGAGGATATTGAAGGTTTCGTAGAACTAATATTATCGAAAACGCTTTTTGAAATAAGATCTATTATTTTAGCTGAAAATCCGATTTCGCGATACGGAGATAATGAAATTACATTATCCTCAAGTTCATACTATTATTATCTAAGTTATAGGAACGATAGATTGATAATCAAAGCTAAGGATAAAGAAGGATACTATGAGGCAAACATGAAATTACACAATTTTAACTTCGTAAGTGATTATAGGGAGTTGTTGAGAAATATGGAAAAGATTGGGAAAAGTACAAGAATCGTTATTTGAAAGTTTTTTAACTATCATGACAATATATTACATATGAAAGTGATTGATATAGCTTATCCTATTGTAATAACTATTTTCCCAGAATCGTCATTAAAGGAGGCAATTGATATACTTTCAAATAATCCGTCTGGTAGAATTGTTGTTTTAAAGGACGAAAAGCCTATTGGAATAGTTTCTACTAGGGATGTTGTTGCTTCTTTTAGTGAGTATGGAACAAATATATACGATTTAAAGGTTAAGGATATAATGAGCAAGGATTTAGTTACTGTCTCACCTAACGATGACGTCAATGATGTAGTTAGAATAATGCTAATGAACAATATTGGAGGAATTCCAGTAGTTGATAATAACACTATCGTAGGTATTTTTACTGAAAGAGAAGTATTGAAACTAATAGCATCCTCAGTATTCTCTGGGTTAGTGGATTCCGTGATGTCATGTAACATAATATCTATAGGCGAGGAAAACACAATATTAGATGCTGCAAAACTGATGGCAATGAATAACGTAAGGCGATTGCCAGTATTTGGCAGAGATAATAAACTTATTGGTATAATTACTGCAGCCGATATAATTAAATATCTAGCTAAAAATAAATATATAGGAAAAGTCTTGGATGCAGGAACTAAAAACCCAATAACTATAAACAGATATTACAGTATATTAAATGCAGCTAAATTGATGATAGAAAAGAGAATAGGAACATTACCAGTTATGGAAAATCAAAAATTGATAGGGATTGTTACTGAAAGAGACCTTATGTATGCGTACATTAACATAGTATAAAACGACTTTTAAGTTATCTATTTTTGACCTCCATTATTAGCTAGCTTTTCCGTATCTGTCCTTCTCCAAGGCTCTGCACTTTCCTTAAACTCAATACTCTTCTCTATTTGTGATAAGTATCTAGCAATCTTCTCAGCATACTCGTAATCGTAAATCCTATTTATGGCAATTCTCTGAGCTTCTGGACTACCTGCTCCATGAACCGACTCGATAAGAAACGCAACGCTAAAGCCTATATTCTCCAATAATCTTACCATTCTTAGTCTATCTTCCGTAGTGTAGTCCATTATACCTTGTAGATATTTTTCAATGTATGGTTTAAGTTTAGGATTCTTTAAATCCCACTCACTAGGAGCAGTGCCTATTATACCTCCTGCGATATCGGTTGAGAGCTTAGTAATCTCGTAAGGAAATCTCGTGACTAGTTGCTTAGTGACGTTTGCAAACATCGGATTCACCCACCAGCACCCATCTTCACATAATTTAACTGCATCGAGACTGGCTGCAATGCCACTTCCGTACATGTTCTCGTTTAACAGAACCATTTCATTTAGCTTATTCTGAATATGTGGAGCTTTTTCAACTCCGATTTGTTTAGCTAAATTATACGCTGCGCCAATTATCACATCTCCTAATCCGGACTTACAACCTCCATAACCTTGCCTGTGATAAGAGCTGAAAATTTCAACTAAGATTCCGCTCATCTGCCAATCTCCTAGCATAAACACTCTTTCCATTGGAACGAACACGTTGTCAAATATTACTAAACCCTCATGATTAGTACGATAGGGTAATCCATCTATCTCCCCTTCTTCTAACCTTCTCCCATCATTAACTTGCCTTCCAATTATAACTTTGATTCCCTCAGTATCTAATGGAATAGAAAAAGCTACCGCGAAATCCTTATCTTTTTCACTCATCGCTCTAGTTGGCATTACCACAATCTCCTCAGCAGCTGCTATTCCGGTTATATTAGCCTTAGCACCAGAAACATAAATACCGTCTTTAGTAACTTGAGTAACTCTTAGATAAGCGTGAGGTTGCTCATGGGGTCTTAACGTTCTTATACCCTTAACATCAGTCATTGCTCCAGCCAGTGCTATATCATTCTTTTGAACATATTTCAGATATTCCACAAATCTCTCATAGTACTCCTTTTTCCCTTTTTCCGCCATTAGCTTAGATGTGACGTATATTGTATTTAACGCGTCCCATCCTACGCATCTTTGGAAGCAAGCTCCAGTTTTGTGACTTATCTTTCTCAGAAGTTTAACCTTAGCTGCCAAATCCTCTGGAGATCTATGAATATGGGTAAATCTATTTACTTCTTCATTAATAAAGGAACTCCATGCTCTTGCTAGAGATTTACTATCCTCGTCATGAGCAGCATCATAAGTTGCTTTGAATGCTAGCACTGAAGGCTTCAAGAAAGGATGCTCAGTTACGTCTTTTACTTCCTTTCCCATAACGTAAATTTCAACCTTATTCCTATGTTTAATTGCATTAACGTACTCATCACCAGTTCTTAGAACCATATAATAAAATAGTAGGACTGGTTTATAAAGTTAGATATTTGCCAATAAATATAATAATAAAAACTTTATGACTAACATTTTTAAAATTCTAACCAACATACTTAAAAAGGTAGAATACACTATATTTTAGTGGATGAGGAACTTTATACTTTAATTGAATTCTTAAAGAAACCCTCCATATCCGCAACTGGAGAAGGAATAGAGGAAACGGCAAACTATCTCAAAGAAACCATAGAGAAATTATTAGGCGTAAAAGCGAATATTGAGAGGACTAAAGGTCATCCGGTAGTATATGCTGAAATTAACGTTAATGCCAAAAAAACACTACTAGTTTACAACCATTATGATGTCCAACCAGTGGATCCAATAAGTGAGTGGAAAAGAGCGCCTTTTTCAGCGACAATTGAAAATGGCAGAATTTACGCTAGAGGAGCCTCTGACAATAAAGGAACATTAATGGCGAGGCTATTTGCTATTAAACACTTATTAGATAAGAACGAATTAAACGTTAACGTGAAATTACTTTATGAGGGAGAAGAAGAAATCGGCAGTGTAAATTTAGAAGAGTATATCGAAAAGAATACAAATAAACTAAAGGCAGATTCAGTAATAATGGAGGGTGCTGGCTTAGACCCTAAAGGAAGGCCACAAATAGTGCTAGGAGTAAAAGGGTTATTATATGTTGAACTAATTCTTGATTATGGAACTAAAGATTTACACTCTTCAAATGCACCAATAGTTAGAAATCCGTGCGTTGATCTATCCAGGATAATATCTACGTTAGTGGATATGGAAGGAAGAGTATTAATTGAAGGGTTTTATGATGACGTGAGAGAGTTAACTGAAGAAGAAAGAGAGTTAATAAGGAAGTACGATATAGATGTAGAGGAGCTAAGAAATGCGTTAGGGTTTAAAGAATTAAGGTATTCTGATAGAAATAAGATTGCCGAGGCATTACTAACTTACCCAACTTGTAATGTGGATGGATTCGAGTGCGGATATACTGGGAAGGGTAGTAAAACGATTGTACCGCATAGAGCCTTTGCGAAATTAGATTTTAGGCTAGTCCCTAACCAAGATCCTTACAAAATTTTCGAGTTGTTAAAGAAACACCTACAAAAGGTTGGCTTTAATGGAGAAATAATTACTCACGGCTTCGAATATCCTGTTAGGACGTCAGTTAATTCTCCAGTAGTCAAGGCAATGATTGAATCCGCTAAAAGAGTATATGGAACTGAACCACAAGTTATTCCTAACTCTGCTGGGACGCAACCCATGGGGCTATTTGTTTATAAGTTGGGGATAAAAGATGCAGTTAGCGCAATAGGTGCTGGGGGGTATTACTCAAATGCGCATGCGTCTAATGAAAATATTAAGATAGATGACTACTATAAAGCTATAAAACATACCGAGGAATTTCTAAGATTATATTCTACACTATAATGTATAATCTTAATAAATAAGAAAGAAAAATATTCTATGTGGATCTCCCCGGTTATAACTACATCGTTGTGTATAAGGATATTCATTTTGGGAGACCATTTATAGCTGGAACTTTAATCAGGCCAGAAAATGTACTCTACGAACTTGCAAAAGATAAAACATTTGATGAGGTTTCAAAGGCGTTTTACAATCAAATAAACTTCAAACAAATTCAAGAGTGTATAAAATATGCTATTGACGTAATGAAAATTTTGAAATACTATAACAAAATAAAGCCTAAAGTTCCAAAAAGATTAAAGAAAAAATTGGGACCTACTAGCTATAATTTCATAGACAAGGGAGATGGTGATAATAAATATAATCCTATAATAAAAAATTCCAATGTGAAAGTGATAGATGTTCTAACTAAACTATATGAGGGGAAGGAAATTTCGCAAGTGACTGAAGAGCTAAGCATACCCAGAGAAGCTGTAATTGAAGCAATTCTCTACTCTGCTTCACTTATAGATGATTTTCACTTGTCGTTATCACAGTTTAAGGAGCCCGCTTCAGTAGTAATTGAATCCTTTAACTATATTAGAAAGAAGCGATAGAGACTACAACCGAAGGGTAGATAGTTCTGATCTTTTCAGCTATTTTCTCGTCTGGAGTTATAATTTTATTTATCTTCATAGCATAGACTGCTATATCTAAACTGTCCCAAATTTCCTTATCTTCAGCCGAAATATGGTAAATATTTGAACTCAGCTCACCTATTTGGGAGGGTTTACTTATATAGACCATGTAGGGGTCATTAGAAGACGGTATTTCTATCTTATTTACATCTATTAACTCAGCCCTTACTTTATCTCCAAACATTCTTTTTAGATTTTCCTTTTGAATTTCCATGTTCAAGATTTCCAGTTCTGAAAGGGAATCAAATTTCTTTGAGCTAAATTGTCTCACCAGTTTCTCCTCAATAAGTGATGTTATTTTCTTTCCATCTTTTAAGGAAAAGTAAACAACCTTCATTGCCCCACAATCGGTATGAGGTAGCAAAATTACCTCATCAACTCTATCCTTGTATTTATCTAACGTTATCAAAAGTGAATTAACATTAGCTCCAGCATTTCTAATGACTATCGCATCTGGATATCTTTTCTTCAAATAGTAATTCAATCTCCTATCCATACAAGAAACAATTAGCTTCATCTCACTATATACTGACATAAGTGACTTTAAACATTTATTAAGAAAATATCTATTAAACATTTAAACTATAATACACAAGATTAAAATAACTGTGTGTTATAATAACGATTCTATCTTAGTATTTTTAGTATTATTAGGGATAATGCTTTTTAAACTATACTAAAAGGGATTAGTTATGGAATATTCAATAATACTGAAGACATTGGTTAAAGACAAAAGAGAATGTAAATCCTTTCTAAATGTTTGTAAAAATGAAAAATTCATATTTATAACAATCTGCAATGATGAAAGAAAGATTTATTGTGGAGAAGTAAATGGAAATTCGATAAGATTTAATGAAAAGGGAAATAGCAATATAACATACGAAATACCAATAAGTGATGATGATAATATAAGAGTGTTGAAAATCAGCGACGATATTTACATATATAACATTGACGAATCTCTTTTCTTAGATTGAATAGAGCTTATATTTTCTTATTTAGTTTCTATTTATAATGGGAGTTTCAATCTCTGACCTAAAATATCTCATAGAGAAACCAGAGATCTTTGGATTTAAACTGGAAACTGTTAGAAAAGATACAGAATTTAAAACTGCGATAGGTGACATTAAACGAAATGGTATAAAGATTGAGAACTATTGGATAAAGTGTAATAAGGATGTTGGTGAATGTGAGGTAGTTGATGATAATAATAATCTGATTATTGTTAATTTTCTAAAGAAAACAATAACTAAGTATACTACCTCAAATTTGTAAATGCAAGCTTAAAATTCTTTTGTTACAAATGAGATTAGTGGAGAGCTTTATATCTAGGTTAATTTCATGCACTAAATGTCCTAGGCTTACACAATATAGAAACTTATTTCCCGACAATTATTGGAAAAAGCCTGTTCCTCCAAATGGCGAAATTAACGCTGAAATAGTAATAGTAGGCTTAGCGCCAGCAGCGAATGGAGGAAATAGAACCGGGAGAATGTTCACCGGAGATGAGAGCTCAAATAATCTTACCAATGCTTTATACGCAGTTGGACTTGCAAATCAGCCATTTTCCATCTCCAAGGATGATGGACTACGATTATTTCGCGTTTACATTACTTCGGCAGTGAAATGCGCACCGCCACACAATAAGCCTAATAAGGATGAGATAATTAACTGTTCAACATTCTTAGAAGAGGAAGTAAGGATGTTAGATAACGCAAAAGTTTATATTGCATTGGGTAAGATAGCATGGGATTCGATCATTTACGTTTTTAAGAAAATTGGATATAATGTTCCTAACGTCAAGTTCTATCACGGGGCACTAGTAAAGGTTTCAAAGCCAGATATGTCAATAATCTGGTTAATAGGGAGCTATCATCCTAGCCCAAGGAACATGAAGACTGGAAGACTAACAATGGATATGCTGATTGAAATATTTGGTACCGCTAAAAGGTTAGTGAGTAATAGGGAAAGAATTACTTAGTCAAATAATTATAACTATATATTATACTAAATTAATTTTAATTATATCTCCTCATCTATGATATTAATGTCATATATTTCGGTCAATTTTCTGAAAGACGAGATACAAAAAGATTAGTCTTCATGATTAGGTATAGTAGTTGGATAATATTATGCATAAGAACGATTACCTTGTAACGCTAAATTAATAATATCAAAAGGCTAGATATTACTATGAGACAATTAGATGCTTTAAAATCTCCACGTTTTACGCAAATTTCCACCTTTGGTAGATTGCCAATTTGTGGAAAAGACGAGGAAATAAAGGCTGCATTTTTGGGAATACCTTTCGATGATGCCGTAACTTATAGGCCCGGAGCTAGATTTGGACCAATGGGAATAAGACAAGGATCTAGATTATTACGACCTTATAATCAATTCCTAGACACTTATCCTTTTGATAAGCTTAACGCTTGTGACATGGGCGATATAAACATTATTCCAGGGTATATTGAAGATACAATGAACATAATACAAACCAATCTTTACGAAATAATATCATCAAAAAACTTAGTGCCATTTATAGCTGGTGGAGATCACTCAATTACATTACCTGTTTTAAGGGCTTTATATAAGAAGTATGGGAAAATAAACATTGTACACTTAGATTCACATTATGACTTCTGGGATTCCTATTGGGGTAAGAAACATACACATGGAACATGGTTGAGGAGAGCAATTGAGGAAGGCTTAATCAAAGAAGCAATACAAGGG
This sequence comes from Sulfolobus sp. E5-1-F, assembly GCF_009601705.1. Taxonomy (NCBI): domain Archaea; kingdom Thermoproteati; phylum Thermoproteota; class Thermoprotei; order Sulfolobales; family Sulfolobaceae; genus Saccharolobus; species Saccharolobus sp. E5-1-F. The sequence goes on from NZ_CP045687.1 coordinate 91,869, forward strand.
GGAATTAGAGCCTCTACATTCTCGAAGGAAGATCTTAAGGATAAGGAGAGATTAGGAGTGAAAAGTTTTACAATAAGAGACTTAAAGTATAATTTAGACGCTGTGATAAGGGAAATAAATTCCTTGTCTGGCCCTACACACGTTTCCATAGATATAGATGTTGTAGATCCGGCATTTGCTCCAGGAACTGGTACTCCAGAAGTGGGTGGCTTAACAAGCTTCGAAATTATAGAAATTATTAGAAAGTTGAGATTTGATAAACTAGTTGGATTTGATGTTGTAGAAGTTGCTCCGCCATACGATGTAAGCGAAATCACTACGATGTTAGCTGCAAATATTATCTACGAAGGGATGAGTGTACTTTCATTAAATCTTTAAATTAGTGGTACCAGTAATTTAGTGGTACCAGTAAATTGTGGTTCATTTATGGGAAACCAACTAATAATCCATTTGGAAGAGAAAATGAAATAGAGTCTCTATTAAGATTATATAAATTAGGCCAACCTATAGGTTTAATAGGACCGAGAAGAATTGGTAAAACCTCACTTCTTTTAGCATCTCTTGAACGTTCCTCATTTCCATTTTCCCTAATTTCAGCAGAGGAATTCATTAGGGGAGAAAAAGGATTTGATTTTGCAGAGTTTCTTTCAGCTAATATTACTAATATTACGAGTACGATTTACTCAAAAGCTAATTATAGGATAATATTAGAAAAAGGAAAGAGTTATCTGAAGCAATTAAGAGATTTGTTGGGTCAAATAAAGGTGACTTTTAACATACCAGAACTCTATTCTACGATAGAGTTGACTTTAGATAAGGCAGAAAAGAAAAAGAATTTAGAAAGTGAGTTTCGTGATGCACTGGATCTTCCCCAAATACTTTCTGAAAGATTAGGTTTGGAAAGGGTTATTGTTGCTATTGACGAATTTCAATATTTACGCCTTGCTAGACAATCAATACCGGGCATATTTCACATGATGCGAAGCAAGTAGCAGTTTCATAAAAATGTAACCTATGTGATTTCTGGCTCACTAATTGGGATGGTAATGGAATTATTAAGCTCAAGAAACCAGCCTTTCTATCAATTCTTCTATTTGATGAGAGTAAATCCATTTGATAGAAAAACATCTGTAGAATTTTTGAGAAAAGGATTTGAATTAAATGGCTTAAAAATAAGTGATAGAGAGATAGAACTAATTGTGGATGAAGTTGATGGATTTCCAGCATGGCTTAATCTAGTTGGAATTAAAATTATTACTGAAAGAAGGAGTGTTAAGGAAATTGTAGAGTCGTTGGTGAGAGATGTAAATTTAGCTACAGCATTAGAAAATGACTTAAAGAAGTTATCCCCTACGGCAAGAGCTGTTCTAAGAAGTTTGGCTAAATTAGGAGGAACAGGACGACCTAAGGATCTTGGTATAGATCTGTTGAGTGCAACTAGAGGTCTTAAACAATTAATAAATTATGGTTTTGTTGATAATGAAAAGAGAGGAATTTATAGAATCATTGACCCAATGTTAATGAAATATCTCATGAGTTAACCTTGAGATATGATATAACTATTTAGTTTATATTCCACATTTATTCCCTTGACTTCCTTTCTTATCGTAATAATTGCGTATTTAAGTAGTTGATCAGTATAACCACTACCTAGGTTTATTATTACTGTTTTACCAATTTTATCAATTCCTTGTGATTCGTGTATATGTCCATGCAATCCCAATAATGGTTAAAATTTCTCTTATAGCTCCCTTAACCGATCTAGAACCTACGTGAACCCATTTACCATTTATATACGCCACATCTAATTTTGTATTATACGGAGGAGCATGAAAGTTTAATATAATTCACTTTAAACATATTCACTGCATTAATAGCTTTTTTAAATACAATATTCGAACCATGAATATCAGTTACGGAAAACAACTTAATATCTTTACCCAATCCCTATTCACTCCGGAGGAATTTCCTTGAAAATTAAGTTGAAATCAATTCCTTGCCTAGCTCTCACGAATTTAGCAACATAGAATATCATAAACAATATTATAATAGAGCCAGCAAGTATTCCATAACCTAGAATTGAATCTGCACCTATGGCTGGTACTGTTAAATACTGATAGAATGTATAAATTAAATAGATTATAGATAGTAATGCAATAGTTCTTATCTTGTTTTCACCTTTCTCAGTCTTCAAAACAGCTATTGATAATATGGTCATTGGAAATAGCATTAATATAGCAACCGCGACGCTTGAAAGCAAGAACGCTCCTGCCGAAGTGACCGGTAACGTAAACACTGTTAAGCCTATAAGTCCAGCTATCATTGATAGGAGTATTGCCTTAATGGGAACATGTCTTTTTTCACTAACATCACCTACAAAATCTGGCATAATTCTGTCCATCGCGTAAGAGAATAACAATCTACTTCCCACGAAAGACGCTGCAGACAGATACATAAGTAATTGTATGATGGTAGCTAAGGCGAATAGTACACCTAATACAACATTTCCACTAGCTATACCCTCCAATAAATCTAAATAGGGAGTGGGAATAGATAAAGTACCTTGAACTATACTTAAATACATGAGTTTGGTAGTAAAGTTATATCCGAATTGATTATACTCAAGAGTTAATGCTGCTGTAAATATGAAGCCAGTTATAAGTAGAGTCCCTAGAATACTAATTGGCATACTTCTCTTTGGGTTTCTTACCTCACCTGCTATATACACAGTGTTAATTATATAAGAGAATCCTACAACATAAACTGGGTTTAATGAAATAATGTTGTAAATACTATAATATAGCGGTACTGAAACATTTGATGATGTTACATTAGCATATAGGTTTGTAATGTTAGCGTAGGTTAACGCAAAATCATTTAGTCTTTTTATGGCTAAGGAATGTGGAACTAATACCTCTACTATGATCATTCCTATGGCAGCTATTAAAGCTAGAGGTATTGCTAACCATTGAAAAACTCTATATACCTTATTTCCAAAGACTGGAATTAAGGACATAATAACTATCTCAACTGCACCTATGGCCATTATTAAATAGGGATTACTATCTATTGTTGAGCCTATAACTATTAATGAGGAATTATGAGTATAGTAGCCCAAGATTGTTAATAAGGGTATTAAACCGAAAGTTTGTAGTGTTATTCCAGTTATTCCCATGAATAAGGGTACAGTTGCTAAAAAGTACCCAGCATTACCTACGAAACCTAATGCGGGATGTAGATTCCTACTGACATAAACGTAATCAACTGCAACTCTCGGAACCTTAGAGCCAACGTATGAGAATATCATTCCAACTAAGAAGAATCCAAACTATAGGTAATATTAAACCTACTAAGGGATCTCCACCAACTAGAGGACCAGTAGAGGCTACATAATATGTTGAAAATAATAGACCTAACAAGGCAATATTAAACCACAATGCGTCTAATATACCAAACTCCCTTACTAATCCATCTTAAAAATACTCCCTTCTTAGACTTTTCCATAAGGAATCAATACAATTTAGACAGAATAAGAATAATAAGCTTTAATATCCAAACAATTGTAAAGTTTTTAAAAATATGCTAAAGTGAATTAAGGATTCTCTTTAAAATTTTTATCACCTTGTTAAGCAATTCCTCTGGGATAGTTAATGGTGGCATAAGCCTTATTACGTTATCCCATCGTCCAGCTTTATACACTAGCAATCCACTTTTTAACGCTTCTTCTATAACTATCTTTGTTCCTTCGCTCCAAGGTTCCTTTCCTTCCTTAACTAGCTCTATTCCTACCATAAATCCTAATCCCCTTATATCACCTACATGGAGATTTTCAACTTCCCTTAATTCCTCTAAGATTTTTTTGCCTAACCTATCTACCCTTTGAAGAATGTTATATTTTTCTATAAATTCTAAAGAAGCTAATCCGGCTGCTAATCCTAAAGGATTTCCCCTATAAGTACCAAGATGAAAGCCAGTAGGTAGTTTATTGAAATCTTCCCTATAAGCTACCATCGAAACTGGTATACCTTCACCTATCGCCTTGGAAATCGTCACTATATCTGGTTCAATATTTTCCCATTGATATGCCCACATCTTTCCAGTACGCCCTACACCAGTTTGCACTTCGTCAACTATTAATGGAACTGAGTACTTTTCCGCTAATTCCTTAAGACCTTTAAGAAAACCTTTGGGTGGAACTACGTAACCGCCTTCCCCTTGTATTGGTTCTACTAGTATTCCAGCTACGTCACCGCCTAAATATCCAGGATTCGACATTGCGTAGTCTAATAAGCTTAATATTTCATTTAAACAATCCTTAAATGGACATCTATAAGGATAAGGATAAGGAAACTTCACTAGTCTGTCGTCAAAGAACTGATTAAACTCCTTAAATCTATTAGCCCCAGTTAAACCTAAAGTACCGGCAGTTATCCCGTGATAAGACCCTTCAAAAGCAATTATTGTTTTCTTTCCAGTGATAAATCTCGCTATCTTCACTGCTGCTTCAACTGCATCTGCACCAGTCGTAGTAAATAATAGTTTAGCCTTAAATCCTAAAGTAGATAATAACTTTTTGCTAAAATTAACTCTAGTCTCCGTTGGTATTTCTAAAGTGTGCCATACCCTTTCCAATTGCTCTTGAACTCTCTTCCTTATAAAGGGATTATTATGACCTAGATTAACTACTGATATCCCTGTGACCATATCAATGTATACGTTGCCATCAGCGTCGATTATGGTAGAACCTTGAGCTTTGTCAATTGCTATCTTAAAGTACTTAGGATAGTTTATGGCTGAAGTTTCACTCTCTTCTTGTTCTTTTAGCAACTTAACCGATTTAGGACCTGGCGGGGTAAAATTAACTATTGGTGCTTCTAGTATGCTACCGTCTAAATTTTCTTCCATATACTAACTTCCTTGAACTGTTTAAAAAAGATCAACTATCATGTATATTCGGTCTAAGTATTACCTCGAGGATCAATCTGAAAAGCTGTAATAATTTCTAAAATAGATACAGTTTAAACTAGTACAATCTTTGTTACTAGAAATATGATAATCTTAAATAATACTAAATAAAAACTGAAGATAGCAATTTAAATTTTCCATTATCCGAAGTTAGGTAGCTTTGTTGAAAAAAGATATCCACATTTACGGGAATTTAAATATTTTAAAAATTTGATAGTAGTAAGGTTTTTAAGCACCTTATATACCACACTACTTAAAATGCCAGATAAAAATCAATCTGTTTTCATAAGACAATCTTCTGGATTAGTAAGAGAAGTTAGTCCATGGACATCATTTTTCGCTACATTTGGGCTAGTAACGGGCGGAATACCCATATTGATAGTTTCATGGCTTTATCTTGCTCCGGGCGCAAATTGGACTATATCTTACTTGATATCACTGTTACCTACTTTAGGAATGGCATTTCTTTTTTACATTGCGTCAATTTCAACCCCTAGATCAGGTGGGGATTACGTATTTCAGGCTAGATCGTCACATTCCTTAGTAGCGTTTGTCAACTATTGGGCCCTATGGATAGCTTTTGCACTGTCTTTAGGACTATATAGTTATTTAGGTGCGCAATGGTTTGCTTATTTATTTAGCGGTTTAGGGCTTTTTTACAATAATCAAATATTAATAAACTTAGGCTCATTTTTTACCACAACTCTAGGGAGTGTAATAGTAGGCATAATAATACTTATTATTGGAGCAATTGTAGCCTCGATAGGAAAATATGGTTGGAACTTCGTATTTATAACCGGCGTTATATCCATACTCTCGACGATAGTTACATTCGTGGCTTTAGCCTTAATAACCCCTTCACAGTTCTCTAATGCATTATCATCTTTTACTGGAGTAAATAACGCATACAACGAAGTCATATCCACTGCTACTTCAAATGGCTTAAGTTTTGTATCCCCATTTTATGGAGCCTTCCTAGCAATTCCAGTAGTATGGTATTATTATGTATGGTATAATTTACCAGCATCTTGGAGTGGAGAGATGAAGAAAGTAAAGTATAATTCACTATTAGGTATAGTCATTGCAGTATTATTCATAGGAGTCTATTATATTCTATTTACCTTCCTTAATCTTCACGCCTTTGGTGAGAGATTCTTAACATCTTGGTCATTCATTTCCGCAAATTCGTTAAATAGCACAGTTTATAATGATCTTAGTAGCATGGGCACGTTCACTCCTTTCTTCGCCTTATTAGTAAACCATGATGTACTTTTATACATTATAATGTGGATAGCTTTCTGGTTACCTAATTTCTACAGTAATCCCCCCTTAGTTGTCTCCTTAACCAGATATCTGTTTGCGTGGGCGTTTGATAGGATAATGCCAGAGAGGTTAGCTGATGTAAATGAAAGGTTCCATATACCACTAATCTCAACCATAATCACTGTAATTATTGGTTTAATAGGAGTACTACTTTACGCATATTTACCAGCAATATCAATTGTAGATGTAACAGTGATATTCGAAATAAGCTATGGAGTTTTCGCCCTAACTACTGCATTATCACCTTTCATAAAGAAGAACTTCTTCAACAGAGTCGTACCTATTAAAAGTATAAGAAACATTCCGCTAGTATCTTTAATAGGATTTCCTGTGTTTGGATTCCTTCTTTATGCGTTATATCAAACCTGGGGAAATCCAATATTGCTTCCAATAAACTTCCCTACAATACTTTCATTAGTAATAATATATGCAAGCGGAATTATGATTTATACAATCTCATACATCATTAATAAGGAGAGAGGAATACAAATGAACTTAATTTTTGAGGAAATACCACCAGAATAACCAACTCCCTTCTTTACTTTTTTCATCTTCTTTTTTGATATTTAATTTTAAATACAAGTTAATCATATTCTAACTCTTGTGGGGCTATTCAAAAGGAATAATCCAGATTCAAACAAGATAGGTGGCCTTAAGATATTATTCACAAGTGACCTTCACGGTTCTGAAACAGCTTTTAGAAAATTCCTTAATGCGGCTTTAATGACAAAAGCTGATACGTTAATCATAGGAGGAGATCTAGCTGGCAAATCGTTGGTTCCAATAATAGATGTAGGAAATGGCAAGTTTAAGGTAGAAGATAAAATTGTGGGAAAAGATGGTTTAGATGAAATTATCAAGAAATACAAATCTTCTGGGGTTTATTATACGATAGTTGACCAAAAAGGTCTTACAGAATTGAATGAAAATCGAAAAGCGTTAGATGAGGAATTTATGAGGGTAATACTAGAGAGATTAGAAGAGTGGGATAGGATAGCCGAAGAAAAGTTGAAGGGAACAAATCTAAAAATCTACACGAACTTAGGCAATGACGATCCCTTATACATGTTTGATGTTATAAGCAAGAGCGAAAGAATGGTGAAATGTGAGGGAGAAATTGTCAATATAAATGGATACGAGATGATTACTTTCGGCTATGTTAATCCCACACCATGGAACACTCCAAGGGAGATGACAGAAGATCAAATCTACTCTAATCTAAAGCAGATGATAGAGAAAGTTGAGGATCCTACTAAGACAATTTTCAACTTACATGCTCCACCATATGGTACAAATTTAGACAATGCACCATTATTAGATAAAACGTTAAAGCCTGTAGTAAAAAATGGTGAAATAGTAATGACGCATGTAGGCTCTACGTCAATAAGGAAATTGGAGGAGGAATTTCAACCCTTATTGGGTATTCATGGACACATTCACGAATCAAGAGCATTTGATAAGATAAATAAGACTATTATTATTAATCCAGGTAGTGAGTATAATTTGGGAATGTTGCATGCAACATATATAATCTTGGAAGACAATAAGATAAAAACACATCAATTTGTTATAGGGTGATCCAATAGTAAATAGTAGTGATATATATTAGTTTAAAGAACTAGTCCAACTTAATTAGCTTTTCGTGTTAGTATCTTTTACCCTCGAAATTCCTTATCTGCTTCCTTTAATATATCATCTATAGCGTTTATACCATCGTCTATCTCCTCCTTATTAATTATTAAAGGAGGTGAAATTATAAACCATGACGGACCATTATAAACATAAATATTCTTCTCTAACAGTAGTTTTCTAGCTAACACATCTACAAAAGTAGATCTACCCTCATACTTATCCTCATACCCTCCAAATGGAGTATTATTCTTATCCTTTACCAACTCAACTGCCCAAAATAATCCAACCCCTCTCACATCACCAATACTTTTATGTCTCTCTTTCAATTCTTGAAGCCTTTTACCCAAGTAGTCCCCCATTATCTTTACGTGAGATAGAATGTTAAGCCTCTCGTATTCCTCTATTACTGCAGGAATAGCAGACAATGAAACTGGATGGGCCTCAAAAGTATGTCCATGAGCGAAAACTTCATCTTCAAAGAACTCTCCTATCTCTTTACTCACACCGGTTATTCCTATTGGTACGTAAGATGCGGAAGCACCTTTAGCAGTAGTCAATATATCTGGCTCGATATTCCATAAATTCACAGCGAACCATTCTCCTACTCTTCCCCAACCTGTCATAACTTCATCAGCAATAAATAAAACGTCATTCTCCTTAGCTATTTTCCTCATTAAAGGCATGTACTCTTTAGGAGGAACTATAACACCATTCGTACCAGTTATCGGTTCGATGATCATTGCTACTACGTTCTTTTCTTGTTTAATAACGTAATCAACATAGTTCGCACATGCTATTCCACAATCAGGGTATTTTAGCTTAAGTGGACATCTAAAGCAATAAGGTTCTGGTATCCTCACAACTCCTGGCATGGTATTGGGCTCAACGAACCATCTTCGATAATCTCCAGTCAAGGATATTGATCCCTCAGTAGACCCATGATACGACCTATACCTAGCTAAAACCTTATATTTAGGCTTCTTGTAAAGCCTAGCTATTTTTATCGCCGCTTCGTTAGCCTCAGTACCAGAAGTAGAATAGAAAAACTTACCAATGCTTCTAGGCATAACCTTAAGTAAAGCTTTTGTCGCCTTTGCCCTAACATCCGCACCGAAAGAGGGATTTATATATTGTAACTTATCCAATTGTTCTTTTATACTATTTATAACTCTTTCATTTCCATAGCCCAAATTTACGTTAACGAATTGTGAGGAAAAATCCAAGTATCTCTTTCCCTCTATATCATAAAAGTAGACTCCACTTGCACTGGACACAATTATGGGATCCCAGCCCTTTTGTTTACTCCACGTTTTAAAGGTATGATCTCTAATAATCTTCTTATACTCTTCTTCCATATTCAATATCTTATAACACACATTATAAACTTTTTACAGTTATAGTTGAAATTAATAAAAAATTGTATATCTCCAATATTATTGGTGGTCTAAAAGTTCCACAGTCTTCTCAAGAACTCTTAACCCATTTAACATATCTTCATCTGAAGAAAACTCTTCCTTTGCGTGACTAATGCCTAAATGAGATGGAATAAATATCATACCAACTTTAGAGATCTTAGCCATATACTGTGCGTCATGCCCAGCCCAACTGTACATAAGCTTATATCTCATACCTAACTCTTTACACGCTCTTTCAATAATAGTAATAACTTCTTCAGAGAAACTCACAGGGTTAGCTGTCCACAAATGTTTATATTCTATTTCTAATCTCTCATCATCAGCTATCCTCTTGGCAATCTCAACTAGTTCACTTATAGCCTGATCTATCTTATTCTTCTCGACGCTCCTAACGTCAACAGTAAGTCTAACTTCCCTAGGTATAGCGTTATATACATTTGGTTTAACGTTAAGTATACCTACAGTTGCCCTTAAGTTTTCCTGTCTCTTTGCGTAATCCCTAACACTGGTTACGAATTTTGAGGCTCCAACTAAGGCATCCCTTCTTCTATTCATTGGTGTAGGTCCAGCTTGATTAGATTGCCCCTTAAATACTATCTCATATATACTTAAACCAGCAATCCCTAAAGGTATTCCAATTTGATATCCTTCCTCCTCCAAAACCGGTCCTTGTTCTATGTGAAGCTCTAAATAGTACTTAGGCTTCCTATACATTAATCTATTACTCTCATCTCCCATAAAACCCGAAACCCTTAATGCCTCCTCAAAACTCGTATTGTCCTTATCTCTTCTCGAATACACGTAATTTTTATCGAAAACTCCAGTAGTTAATCCAGATCCTAGAAGTGAAGGTTGGAATCTAGCACCCTCTTCATTCGTGAAATCCACAAGTGTGATCGAATGGTTATACTTTATACCCCTTTCTTTAATACTCCGTAACAATTCAAGTCCTGCCATAACACCATAAAAACCATCATATTTTCCCCCATAAGGTACAGAATCCATGTGCGATCCAACCGCAATAGTTTCATCTGATTTACCCCCTAACTCCCCGATTATATTTCCAGCATCGTCAACCCCTATTTCAACACCTATATTTGATAGAAGTTTTATTAGTTCCTTTCTAACTTTTATATCATATTCGCTTAATGCAAGTCTCATTACTCCCTCTTCAGTCCAACCTATGTTGGTTAATGAGTGAAAAGTTGTTAAAAATCTTCCTGGATCCATTAAATAATACATTCATTAATTATAGCTAAAAATTTTTAACGACGTTATTTAGGGGGTTTAATAGTAGTTTCTTCTTCTTTAAAACGAGTAGCCCTTTCTTCCTTAAGATCTCTAAGGAATCAGCGTACTTAGATCTCAGTGTAATCCTTATATCGTCTACAGAAGTTTCATTATTTGTCTATACACTTTCATCCTATTTAGGTCATCCCGCTAATGGAGTGGAGAAGGATGAACAGCTTTGTCCGGGACTTTGGTGAAGCCCAAGGGCTGAGAATTGGATTCATGAAAATTCAATGAACCCTAAATTCCCACAGCATGGTTTAATGTTCATTGAAGAAAATGTGAATAAGTTTATCAATTGGTTATAGGGTTTAGATAAGGTTGGATTAAATTTAATGAGTTACTAAGACATAAGAAGGAGAAAAAATAACTTTTAAAGTTTAGTATGTATTCTAAATTTAAACTAGTTACTACGATTCACCCTTTTTTAACAAACTAGTAAACGTAATAATTTATATATATCAAATTATATTCTCTCCACATGTCTGGGAATTTAAGATGGAAGATCGTTTTGATTGTGTTTGCGTTAATTATAGTAGACTACATAGATAGGGGATTAATAAATACTGCATTACCAGTACTAAAGAGTGAATTTCATATAAGTTCTTTTGAAGCAGGAGTCATAGGAAATGGTTTCACTTTTGGGTATCTTATAATGAACCCATTAGTTGGATACCTTTTAGATAAATATGGGCCTAAAAGGATTTTCACTAGATTCGCAATCTTCTGGGGAGCTGTGCAAACTGTTAATGTGTTTGCTTTCTCTGCTTTTTACTTTATAGTAACTAGAGTATTGCTAGGAATTGGAGAAGCAGTTGGTTTCCCTGGAGTTACAAAGATAGTCGCAAACTGGTTAAGAAAAGATGAAAAAGCTAGAGGTGGTACGATTTCAGACTCTGGAGTGAATTTAGGGATAGTTTTCAGTTCCTTATTTATGTTAGGATTGTTTTCAATAATTCCTAGTCGAGAATTGGCATGGAGGTTGGGATTTTTAGTTAGTGGTCTTTTGGCTATAGTTCTCGCTATCGTATTGGGTCGTCTCTTACACGATTTACCAGAACAGCATCCGAAGATTTCTAAAGAAGAATTAGATTACATCTTATCTGGCAGAGAAAAAGTTGACGTAAAAACTAAGCTACCATTGTCGTATTGGTTAAGTAATAAGAATTACTGGGGATATATGCAAGGTTTAGGAGCACAAGCAGGAATATTCTTCGGCCTATTCACTTGGTTACCTTTATATCTTTTTATGCTAGGCATCTTTCTCTATCCTTTACGTTAGAATATACTGCATTAATATGGAGTTTTGGCTTCATAGGAGAGATAGTAGGAGGTTATGTTGTTGACAAATTAATTAAGAGAAATCCTAATTTAGGTTTCAAAGCAGGGTTTGCAGTCAGTTCTTTATCAGTTACTATAGGTCTTGCTGCTGCTACTCTAGTTTCATCATCTGCGGAAGCAGTTGAAATATTGATGATAACCTTCTTCTTCTTAAGATGGTCGGGTATTCAGTGGGCTGCACCATCCTTTTTGGTTTCCTCTGAATTAGCTGGTCAATTTGGCGGTCATATTGGATTTTGGGAAACTCTATGGGGAATAGTAGTACCAATAGTGTTTGGTGCTACTGTGCAAGTTACTGGAGCATATCTCTTAGGAATGGAAATTCTGATTGGAATAGGCCTTATATACTTCATAGGTACTGTAATAGTAACTAGTTATAAACAAATAAAGGTGAGCTAAAAATTGTGGAAAGTATTTTTTCTTAATGGGAATTTCGTCAAAGAAAGTGTTAAAGATGAGCTTCCTAAACCGAATGAAGTAAAGGTTTTTCCTAAATACATAGGAATATGTGGAACTGATAAGAATATTTACTTAGGTAAAAAGCCTGTTAAGGAACCACTAGTCTTAGGACACGAAATATCTGGAATAACTGAAAAAGGGGAAAAGGTAGCTATTTTTCCAAATTACTGGTGTGGTTACTGCAATAATTGTAGAAGAGGATTTTATAATAGTTGTAAGAATAAGATATCAATTGGAGTTAACGCTGATGGTGGAATGGCAGAATATATCAACGTACCTAAAGATTTCGTATTTAGGATTCCCGACACCTTAGATTTGAAATTAGGTGCTTTAATAGAACCTACTGCAGTTGCTATTTCTGCAGTAAATAAAATAGACAAGGGTATAGAGAAAGTAATAATACTAGGTGGTGGTAGTACTGGAGCACTAATATCAATAATAGCTGAAATAAATGGTTTAGAAGCATTCATAATAGAGAAGGATAAGAAGAAAGAAAGCGTGCTTAGAGAGAAGGGCTTTAGAGTAACCAGTGAATTAGAGTTTAATGAAAAAATAGCGGTTATAGACACCATAAATAGTGAAGAAAGTATTGCATTAGCGCAAACTATTCTCAAAAACTCAATAGCTAGATCTGAGCTAATAATTACTGGATTAGATAAGGAACAAATTCTTTTAAATAGAGATATTATAGTTAGAAATGAAGTAGTTATTAAAGGCTCAATCATATATAGTAAAGATGATTTTTTGGATTCTATAAAAATTGTTAATGAAAACAAAGAAAAATTCCAAAAAATAGTAGATAAGGTAGGTTCGATAGATAACATTAATGAGTGGTTTAGGAAATACGTAATAGAAGAACCTAATATAAAAGTATTAGTAAAAATGGATTCTATTAAGTGACACTCTCTTGAGTTTTCCCACTCATGAAAGAAAATACCATAGCAATTATTATTATAATAGAAGATATGAGAAAAGCAAAATGTAAACCATTAACAAACGTTACACTTACGTCTCCATTCAACGTTGTAGTTCCAATAAATATCTCAAATGCAACATTCCTCGGTATACTCAAAGTTGCAACTACTATGCTTAAAACGTAGCTTAGAATAGTGCCTATATTCCCTAACGTTCTAGATAAACCTGAGACTGAACCGTAATATTCTTTAGGTGCATGAAACATTATAGCAGTTGAATTGGACGGCCAGAACATAGCAGAGCCTATGCCAGTAATAGCACTAATTCCTACAATTAAATAATAGTTAGTAGTAGGTGTTAGCAAGAGGAAGTATAGGATCAAGGTTATGAAAATAAATATCAAGCCTATACCTGCTATTATACCTGGCTTTCCCTTATCCGCTACTTTTCCCATAAATGGGGCTAAAATGCTGGCAACAACATATCCTGGGGTTAACAATAAGGAACTATCTAAAGGACTAAGTCCTCTCACGCCTTGAAGATACATTATAAGTAAGAAACTCAAGGAAAGCCCTCCTATCCCTTGAAGGAAATTAGCTAAGAGTGAGTATGTTAAAAGCCTTATTTTGAATATCTTCAAATTCAATATAGGATATTTACTCCTAGCTTCATTCAACAGAAATAAAGGTATTAGCACTACACCTAGAGCTAACTCTATAATATTATCAGTAGAAATTCCAGATGCAGCAATGAACATTAATGATAGTGATATTAATGCTAATAAAATGCCCAGAAAGATTGCTCCTGGGATATCTAGTTTCGTGTTAACCTTATTGATATCTCTAATATTCATTACTCCTAAAATAACTGCTACTATTCCAATTGGTACATTAATGTAAAATATGTATTGCCAGCCTAAAAAAGTAGTCAAAATCCCACCTAAAACAATACCCACTAACGCCCCTATGTTCCAGCCTAAACTAGTTATTCCATAAGCCTTTCCTCTTCTATTGGGTGGGAATACATCAGCCACTATGGATGAACTATTGGCTACTAGCATTGACCCTCCGATAGCTTGTATAATTCTAAATATAATCAACATATCTATATTAGTTGAAATACCACATAAGGCTGAAGCTACCGTAAATATTACAAACCCCAAATTATAGACCCTTCCTTTTCCGAATAAATCACCTATCCTACCAGCTTGTGTTGATAAAACTGAAATAACTATCATGTAAGCTAAAAGTACCCATATTGACGATAATAAGTCGGTATGCAAGCTTGATGTAATTGTAGGAAGTGCTAGTAATACTATTGTAGTATCTACTGCAGCCATTAGAGATCCTAGAGTTAATACAAATAAGATGGAGTTACTATTCATCGCATCTAAACTGATACATCTTACCTTAAAAAGTTTGCCTAATAAACGGTAAATCTAATAATTGTTAACGAATTGATTAAATCATCATGTTCCCTTAACACCGCCAGAGTATAATCCTCTTAACATATAATCTTGCGCCACGTATGATACTATTATGACTGGTAATGATGCTACCAAAGCTGATGAGGCTAATAAGGCCCAATTGACTGATCCTTGACCTATGGCATTTAAGGCGAAAATTGTTGCTGTCTCACTTCCAGTTGGTGGAAATTTCATCTGATAAGGGGTCTCGCTTAGTACTAAAGGATAGAATAGAAGGTGCCAGGCAAACGTAAATAAAATTACGAATGTGGCAATTAGAAATGGTCTTGAGACTGGCAATATTAATCTTAGTATTTTGTTCTTCATACCATCAATTTCAGCAGCTTCCTCATAAACTTTTGGAAAATCTATGTAAAAGTTAAACATTTATTACTATAACAGCTATTGCAAGAGTCGAAAGGGCTTTCATATTTATCAGATACAAATCTACTTCTGCTTTAAAAAATAACTATAGCTAAAATCAGCCCACTGAAGGTTTTAATCACCAACTCATCTACTGGTGGTTTCCTCATTCTTGTAATATCTTGATTTAACCTCATTATATAACTCTCTCGGTGTAGGTATTCTTCCCAACTTGTTAATTAAATCATTGATTATTTGGTTTATAATTTCTTTCACTTGCTTACTTGCTAGACAATATTCTGGCACCTTAAAATCTGGAATTCCTTTCCCATCATATGAGTTTATTACTTCCTTTTGGTCATCTTCTGTTGCAAATGGATATGAGAGACACGCATATGGTTTAATCTTATGAATACTACAAAGCCATCCTTTTTGAAACTGACAAGGTCTTCTTAACAAAAATAAGTTATTGTCCACTTTTTCAAATTTCTTCAAATCATCCATATCCAACCTATCCCTTAATTCCTCGTAATCAAATCTATATACCGGTACTGGGTAACCAATTTGACAGCATTTCCCTCCGCATTCTTCACAATATTTCGAAACATCAATAAATTTATTCATAGCAATCTGAAATACCAAAGAGTACATACCATATTTTACTACTGGTGAATGTTCATACTTCTCTAGAAATTCTAGTACTCTCTCAAAGCTATTCAAATCACCTCTTAAACCTTTTTTGGTCATTAGATTAATCTGATCAACGTTAATTCTCATATACGTAGGTTGGAATTTGAAAAATAAATGGTTATCTTAATGTTACCATAGAAATTGAACACTTAAAGTTGTGAAAAAAGAAAACGTTATTTAATTAGGGAACTAAAGAAGAAGAGATGAGTGAAATATTAGAGCTAATAAATAAAGGGAAATTTGATGAAGCCTTAAAGAGGCTTAAAGAAGAAATGGAGCAAAAGAGAGATGATCCTGAACTATACTATTTGATGGGGTTTGTGTATTTTAAAACTGGCAAATATAAAAGGGCAATAGACAGCTTAAGTAAAGCTGTAAGTCTAAAGAAGAATGAGGCAAAATATCATTGTCTTCTAGGATATTCGTTATATGAGGAAGGATATAACATTGGCGATGAAAAGTTAATAAGAAAGGCCTTAAAGGAACTTCAACTTTCAGTCGAGATTGACAAGGATTTACCTAATAAGGAAAAGGAATATCATTACTATATGGCTAACATTCTATATGAACTAGAAGATTATGAAAAAGCTTTGGAAGAAATTAATGAGACTTTAAAATTTTACAACTCTTCAGAGGTTCATAAATTGAAAGGAGATATTTTATTTCAATTGAAGAAATACGATAAAGCAATTGAGGAATATAAGACTAATTTGAACGATGATAAAAACCTCTATGCAATAGCATATACGTACTTTACTATGGGTAAATATGAACAAGCCCTTGAGTACTACGAGAAGGCAATTAGTATAAATCCGGAAGAGCCGTACTATTATGAGGGTAAGGCAGAAACATTACTCTTTATGGGAAAGCTTGATGAGGCTTATAGCACTATAAAGAAAGCTTTAGATATTGATCCGGATAACCCTCACATTAAACTAACTGAAGTAGAGATCCTAGCAGAGATTAATAGCAAAGAGGCTACAAAAGTTTTAACAGAATATTTAGAAGAGATGTATGAGTTTAGAGAAGTTATTTGTGAAGAAATTAAGGTCAGAAAGGTTAAGGAAAAAACTAGAGAACTCTTAGAGAAAATAAGTCTCAGGTTCTGTTAGCTAAATCGAAAAAAGCTCTCCAGAAGGGATCCTCTAACGGATGCTCTATCTTTACTCTACTCCCATCTTTCTTAATCAACATTACATCTTCGCTTTGATCTACTATCTCTCCAATTATTTTAGCCTCAATACCTTCTTTACTCAACTCGTCAATTACTTCCTTTCCTTTATCAGTAACTATGATCATAGTACCCTCACTTATGGACATCCATGGATCTATGTTAACTATCCTAGTTACCTCTCTAACAGCTCTATTAATGAAAAGCCTATCCTCATACACTTTCATACCCTTACCACTAGCTCTTGCAACCTCTGTTAAAGCCCCAAAGACCCCTCCTTCTGTAGCATCATGCATAAGATGAATACCAATTCTAGATGCTATTAAACCATCTTTCCAACAACTCATTTTCCAATACATATTATAAGCCTCATTAAAAATCTCCTTGTCTAACCTTTGTTTAAAATACTCTGGGTAAAGGTTAGCCAGAAGAGCAGTGGCTTCTATTGCTGGACCCTTTGTCATTATCACACTATCTCCTACTCTAACCTTTGATGGCATTCCTAGCTTCTCCTTCTCTCCTATTCCAAACATTGTGAATCCTCCGACCATTGGATAATCAGTACCTTCATAAACACCAGTATGACCACCAACTACCATTACTCCAATTTCCTTTAACGCTTCATGAATTCCAATCCACATCTCCTCAAATTCCTCATCTTTAATTTTAGGTGGTAAGTTTAGATCTATAACAGCGTATTGAGGAGGAATACCAGAGGTCATTACATCACTAGCTAGTATGTGTACTGCAAACCACGCTGCTTTCTTGAACCCGAATTGTGGTACTATGAAAACTGGATCAGTCTTTACTACTAAGACTCTATTATCTTGAAGATCTATTGCCGCAGTATCCACTCCGTGTTGAGGACCAACTAAAACTTCTTTTCGTTTTTCACCAAGATGAGGGTAGATTACTCTGTTAAATACATCCTCATTTATCTTTCCTAGATGCATTAGGTAAGAAGAGGAATGCAACTTTAAAAAGGTTAAGTAAACAAGTCGTTTCCGTAAATTAGATTTGAATAAAATTTGAAATCATAAGTAAACTGAATAATATGGTTAAAAAATATATGATACTTCTATCATATAAACTTTACATTTGGTAACTAAGTTTACCGATGTTAAGTTGATTATATAAGCTTTACTAAGTAAAGTAGTTTTCCAGAGGAAATCAGAATGGATCCGACCCTAGCCTCAATTGGTCTATTAATATTCAGAATACTATATGGGATTTCACTAATACCTCACGGTGTGGTAAAGACTAATAAAAACGTGAACTCTCAATTTAAAGGATTTATGAAGCAGTTAGGAGTACCGCCAATATTTGTAGATCTCTCAATGTTAATTGAAATTCTAGGAGGGCTTCTAGTAATAGTTGGAGCAATATCGCTAATAGTTTCAGTGGTATTAATTCTGTTCTTTTTAGGTACAATAGTAGTAAGTCATAGGATGAAAAAACCGCTAGCTACTGGAATGAATCCAGGAGTAGATCTAGATATATTATTTCTTGCTGGAGCAATAATCTTACTATTGCTAGGTCCAGGTCAGTTCGCCATATTAACTGGTCCACAAATTTAATATTTTTTAACTCTTCAATCTATAGAATCATAATCTCAAAGCAATTATATTAGGTAAACTAAAAACTATTCGAATCTTAAAAATACCACCTACCTTTTTACTAGGCGATATTTTTAGTTTTTCTTTTCTTCCTCTGGAACTATAGCCTTAACTCCAATCCCAAATAGCGATTTCACTACGTAATCAACTAATCTTACATATACTCCCTTCTGTCCCATAAATGCTCCACTCTCTTTTTTGAGAGTTATAGCTAATGAGTTTCCAAGAAAGTCCGCATCTTCAATATGCTTTGATATCCATGGTACTGGATGTATTGATCTAACTAGTTCCTTAAAATCGAGTGATAATTCCCAAACTCTAATCTTCTTTCCAATGTCTTTCTCAATTGCGTTAATTCTCTCACCATTTTTCCCTATTACTCTACCTGCGCTACCAGTCTTCGCTATTATCAACGCATCTGGCACGTTCTCATAATTTATACCTAGTTTCGATTTTTCCGCAGAAAACTCAGTAACTGTTAATATTAAAGCGTCAGGTGCATGTACCATTGTGGTATCATATATCTTTTTCTCGATTTCACTCGTCTTTCTTGACCTAAGTTTATATTCTAATAAAAGCCTTAAACCCCTCTTAGCACCGCTTCTTACTATATCTTTTATACCTAAATCCACGACTTTAGTGTCCTTTTCATCAATTAATACCTCTCTAATTATTGCTGAGGACTCTTGGCCGGCTAATGCTTGAAATATCGGATCGCCCGCAACTATTAACCTCGAATCCTTACCGACCCTTATGAAAAGCTCTAGTACACTCTCAGGTTTTAAGGACTGTATATCATCGATAAATATAATTGAATTATTAAAGGATCTTCCTCTCAAATATCTGGAATCAACAATTTCAATTTTATCGGAATTTATCAGATCATTTAAAACTTTTTCCTCAACAAACCCACCTAATACATCTTGCATGTATGCCCTTACTACGTTTTCGTAATCCTCTAACTCTTTTTTGGTAACCTCTTCTTGTGTAACAACGTCCACTATTGGCTTGGCTACTATTAATTTTTTGTACTTGCCTGAAATTACCGAATCTATACCATAGGCTAGTGAAAACAAACTCTTTCCGGTACCAGTAGGACCGAAAACTCCTACTATTTGTAGTTTATCATTTTTTAACGCTGCAAGTAAATCCTCTTGTCCTTTAGTATAAGGTTTAATTGTCTCCATTATCATACTATTTCAAAAAATAATATCTCGATTTTTGAAGTTAACTCGTTAGTGCATCTAAAACAGCCCTAGCTCCTTCCATGACATTTTTCTCTAAATCCTCCTTTGAAATCCAAATGCCACCTTTAGCCAAATTATCACTAGTGACTAATACTGCAGCACTCCTCCAACCCTTATGTCTACTTAACATAAATAACGTTGCACATTCCATCTCAACAGCTATATTACCTCTACTACTCCACCTCTTTACAAAATCCTCATCCTCCGCATAGAAGGCATCACTACTAAATACGTTTCCAACATAATACTTTAATCCTCTCTTAGAGAATGATGACACTAGCTTATTAGTTAATTCAAAATCTGGAGTTGCTGCAACGCAAGCATTATCTTTCAAATACTGGTAGAATATTCCACCTTGATTGTAAGATGCTCCAGTAACTATAATGTATTCTCCTAAATTAATATATGGAACTAAAGCACCAGTAGTGCCAAATCTGATGAATACTTTACCACCTAACATTGCCAATTCCTCTAGAACTATTGCTATTGAAGGACCTCCTATTCCATGGGTCGCAATACTTACAGTTTCGCCGTTATATCTACCAGTATACACTAGAAATCCCCTATTTTCATTAACCAATTTTGCACTTTCCAGAAGAGATGATAGAATCTTAACCCTACCCGGATCTCCGGCTATTAGAACCCTTTCCGCGACTTCTCCCTTTTTAGCCAAAATGTGAATTGGATTCATAACGAAAAATAACGTTTAAGGATATAAAGCTTATGAGATTTTAAACCTAAAATTGGGTAGTCCCCTTACATTAACTCTCGTTGTGAACGTTTTTCCAGCTAATGGATCTTGGCTCTTTCCAGCAGTGGTAATGAATAATTGATTTAACTCTGGAGTACCGAAAGTTACTGATGTAACATAGGTTGCTGGAACTTTTATCTCAAAAAGTTTCTTTCCGCTTTTAGGATTCCATCTACTAACCTTTCCTCCACCCCAGTGGGCTACCCAAATATATCCTTCCTCATCAACTGCCATTCCATCAGGGTTACCCGGTTCATTTCCAAAATCTACTGCAACCCTTCTATTGTAGATTTCTCCTTTATTCAAGTCAAAATCGAACATAAAGACCTTTCTCACTGGACTATCAATAAGGAACATTTGTTCGTTATCCGGATCCCAACCTAGACCATTTGACACCGTAAGACCTTCTAGTATCTTAGTTACCTTATTACCATCAAACTTATAGAAATTTCCAGTTGGTTTCCTTTCGTTCATATTCATAGTTCCGGCCCAATATCGCCCAAGCTTATCGCATTTGCCATCGTTAAACCTATTCGATTCCATTTCAGTTTCCACTTCAGCGTCCTTTTTAATCTCGTTTTTTTCTAAATCTACTATGTAAAATCCATGTCTAATTGTAGCAATAACCCTCTTATTATCAATAACACATAAGGATGAGACGAGATCCGGCATTTCATAGAATACCTCAGTACCAGTATTAAGATCGTTAACTAATATTTTCTTTCCCTCAATATCAACCCAAAAAAGTTTGTTTAAATCCTTATCGTAAACTGGACCTTCCCCTAAAACTGCCTTGTAATTGCTTAAGGTAATTAAATTTGAATCCATGCTTACTATTTTAACATGTACTACTTTTTATCCTTTTTATCATCTAAGACGTTTGTAAGTGTAGCCTTCATATAATCTCTTTCATAAATCACTGTTTTTCCTCTTAGAGCTGAAGCTATAACAGCTAAAAACGCTAAAGACCCTGCAACATAAAATGAAACTCTTAGAGCTTCCATAAAAGGTGAGGCTATTACATTAGGGAACCAATGCGTCCCTGTTATGACAGCTATTGCAGAAGCAGGAATTGTGTTAACTAGTGAAGTTGGTAGCTGTGAAAGTAATGTTGAAACGGGATTATAGCCTAGAAAACTAGCAAATATTGCAGCAGTTGGAGGTATTTTACTTAGTAATGGAGCTAGTTGAGGAGCCCCAGCTGCAGTTAGCGCATTAGTTAGTACTGGAGGTAATGAAGTATATAAAGTATTAATTATTATAGTGAAGAATATACCAATACTTAACGTACTACCGGTATTAGTTAACATAGCTCTTATACCTGAGGCTGATCCTCTGTGCTGTGGTGGTGAAGCATTCATCAAAGCGGCCATGTTAGGTGATACAAATAACCCATTTCCAATTCCTATGAAAAATATTATCAGAGCAAATTCTACATAATTAAAATTGTATGACAACGTCGTTAGCATTAAAATTCCTATCCCCATTAGTAAGAGTCCGATAGTAGCTAGACTTCGCGCACCATAACGGTCCGCAAGTCTACCCGCTATTGACCCCATTATTCCGAATCCAGCTAAAAGGGGAAGAAGATATATTCCAGCCCAGAAAGGTGTTACCTCATAACTATAGCCATGTAAAGGTAGCCATATAGCTTGAAGTAATAATACCAGCATTAGTTGGAGCCCTCCAAACGCTAGCTGTGCTAATATTATTGATATTGCGGAAGACGTAAATGCCCTTATTTTAAATAGTTCTATTCTAAACATCGGGTCTTTAACTTTACTCTCGACAAAGAGGAAACCAATAAACATTCCAACACCCACTACGATACTCGATATTACAAATGGATTTGTCCAGCCAGTAACTTGATTGCCATATGGTAATATGCCATACGTTATCCCTAGCAATATTGATATAAGAGAAACAGCGTAAAGAATATTTCCAACTATATCAATACTTTGATTCCTATTAGGCTTACTTAATTGTTTTAACGATTTATAAGACCAAATGGTTCCTAAAATGCCTATTGGAACACTCACTAGAAATACGTCACGCCAGTATATTGAAGCGAGAATTCCACCAATAATTATCCCAGCGACTCCACCAAATATTCCTATTACACCGTTTAATCCTAATGCAAATCCTCTCTCATTAGGCGGAAAAGCTTCAGATAATATTGCGGCACTATTTGCCATCAAAAATGATCCTCCTACACCTTGAAGTATCCTATAAATTATTAATTGAATTGCAGCTATGTTTCCTTTGCCAGGAGTTAAATACAACAATATCGATGCAATTGTAAAAATTAAGAATCCTAAATTATACATTCTCACTCTTCCAAATATATCAGAAATCCTTCCTACGTTTACTACTAAGATTGCTGATACTATGCTGTAACCAAATAGGATCCACAATAAGTATTGAAAAGAGTTAAATGGATTAATGTCAATACCTCTAAATATTGCTGGTAATGCTATTAATACCACATTGGCATTCATAAATCCCATGAACGCTCCAAGACTTGTATTAGATAGTGCTATCCACTTGTACTGTACCATATAGTTAAAGACTTAACTTTACTTTATTAAAACTTTTGCCCAATAACGATTATGCCTTCTTAAAAATTCATAAATTTATAATGATTTAATTATCGTTTACTAGTTACCAAGATGTATAAAGTAGTAGATAGTATTATGAGCATAATATCTAGAATAAAGGCTATTAGAGCAGGTCCAGTAGTTACTGGCAATGGTCTACCTACTAATGGAGCTGGAAGCACTCTGGTTAAAGTGAGCAGCAAATAATTTATCCACCAATATATCACTTCTAAAAGATAGATAATTTTCAAACTAAAAAGTCTGAATGAGAGTATGAAAAGTATACCGGAAATTATTGATAGAATTGCATCAAATAGGAAGAATGCTCTTATGCCAAATGGTAAAATCCGAAAACTATATAATGGTAAATGATCAGCAGTCCACGCAAAACTAATTATTCCCGCAACTACTCCTAACACCAATAACGAAATTGAAACTCTCGGCATATACCCTTATGAAATTGAATAAATAATAAGATTTTGCCCAAATCTTTAATTAGATTGAAAACACTATTTGGGAAAAGATTTAAATTAATATAAAAGGGAGGACATTTTAAGTGAGACAATGAAAATAAGTAGAATTGGACTTGTAATACTAGGAATTTCTATAATAATTCTGATAATTGGTGGGGCATTTTTTGGAATGGCAGCTACATCCCATCATCCAGCACCTTCGTCAAGTCATATAACAACATATACCACTACTACTAGTACATCAACCAGTATGTCATCTTCTACTACTACCACTTCAACATCGAGTTCTAGTGGAGCGGTATGGGGTTGAAAAGAAAGCTACTCGTTTTTAGTTTCTCTTTTTCTTCAATAGGCGGACCATTAGCGTTAGTTGGGCAATTTTTAGAAAACGTAACCCCATACGAAGTAGCTTTATCTATTCTCATATTCGCACCCATTACTTTTCTTATATACTATTCGATGAATAGAGTATGGGATAAAGGAGGGCTTTACGATTATGTAGTCAAATTTACTCCCAAACTTTCTAATTACTTCCTATACTTCTGGTTTTTCTCATATTTTCTTTATTTAAGTTATACAGTAGATTATATAGTATATTACATACTAAATCTAGACGGATTGGTAGGTATACTGTTGACAATAGGAATAGCGGGGTCTATCGCAATTATAACATTCTTGGATAAGGAGTTAGAATTCCTGCTTATCTCAACTATAATACAAATTTTATTTATACTCCCTATAAATTGGCATCTTAAACCCATGAACTCTTATGAACTAAGTTTTACTAACATTCTATCTACCTCTCTGTTATATATCTGCATAACCCTTACACCGTTTGTAGGAAATGGTAGCAAAGAGGGAATTAATAGTGTAATTCTATCATATGTAATAACTGGAGCTATTCTGTTTTTAGACTCCTTTTTCAACATTCCTAAAATAATATATCTTATTTCATCATTTAGTACATTCTCGTTAATAGTAGTAGAATTCTATTCGCTGAAGAGCGTTCTATCGAAATTCAGCGTTAAGAGTAAAAAATATCTCATACTAGGGTTCTTAGGATTTACACTCGCAAGCCTAATAAATCCCTACACATATTATATTTATACAATTGTGCCATCTTTGACAGCACTTTACGTGTCATTAATGATCTTCTTTATCTCGATGATCTTTTCAATTAGAAATGTGCTAAAACTGCTAGGCTTGATAAGTGTAGGATTACTCGGATATGGTCTTTATACTTCATTACAACTATCATCCTATTACCTACTTCTAGAACAAATCATTACAATTATTATAATAAGCGTGATTCCGTTAGTTAAGAATCGACTTTTCTATTAGTAGACATAGCTAATAGTTTCATATAGAGATAACCGCCCACAGCTTGTAATATACCTCCTATTTCTAATGGTAATGAATATGAGATATCTAATAAGTAACCACTAATACCAGAGCTCATTTGTGACAGCCTTGTCGCCAAACCTTGAAAGCTTGAAGCAGTACCAAAATCTTCAGCAGACACTCCTCTAATATTAACTGCACTCCTATTTGGTGCTCCAATCCCAGCGTTTAAACCCCTTGCGATATATAATCCAGCCGCTAAAGTCAACCAAGGTGAAAAGGCCATCGCAATTAAGAACACACCATTCAGTATCCTAGTTATCGAAGCTACCTTTAATGGGTCAAACCTTATTTTATTCGAAAGCAGTGAACCTATTGCAGTCGTTAAATAAGATATTGTAAAGAGTAATCCTATTTCGAAAGAAGTAGCATGAAAAGCTAACTTATACCACAATGGGAGGAGTGGAATAGCTATACCTAGTCCGAATCCAGTTATTGAGTTTGAAACTATAACTTTAGAAATGTATTTTATACTGGACTTTTTCATAATCTTAGAAGTCTTTTTAGGCCTCCTAACCTCTTTAACAAAAAGTAATGATATTGCTGAAGCTAAGAGTAATGCAAATGATAGGAAATATAGTATTCTATATCCCTCAACTGAATTGCTTATATAGGACCTTATTGAAAGGAGAACACTCCCTCCTATTCCAGATAAGGATGAAGCTGACATTAGGAAACTTAGTCTTCTTACCCTTTCCTTTTCATCAATCCAATTACTAGCCACCAATGCAGTTAAACCTGGTGAAAATACTCCTCTTATACCGCCAGCAGTTCCTCCAACTCCCCCTATTATCAGAGCTATAAAGATTAGAATTCGGTTAATCGAAAGGGCAAGCAGTATTGATGCAATTGAAGCCAATATTTCTACAAAGATCAAAACTTTTTTGTAACCAGTCCTGTCACCTATCATACCTAGGGCTAGGTTAAGAGCCGATGAAAATCCTATTGCTCCTAAAAATATTATTCCTATAATTTCAAGTTTCACACCAATCTCAGATAAGTATAGTGAGGAGGAGAGAGTTATGTAAATTATTCCTATACTCCTTAAAATCCTTGATAATAGAAGATAAGCATAGCCATAATCGTCTTGCAAAAAATCACCTAATATAAAAAAAAGAATAATTTAGTAGTTTAACTATTTTTCGTTTTATCTTCTATCCCCAGCTAAATTAAACTTAATAAGGAAAACATTGAGTATTAACTTATGCCATTATGTCCTTCATGCGAAATAAGATTTACCACATGGCATGATTTAGCCAATCACATGGATTTTATGGCGAACGTTAAGAGTGACAAATCTCATGTAATGTGGCTAAATAGAAATTTATCAATAAACAGAATGGAGATTGACGAACTAGCATCTGCCTTGGAAAAGTTTTTCTTAACACCCGACAGCTTATCAATGTGGATTAGGACAAGATTTATAGAGAAATTTTATGGAGATAATCCTCATCCCTTTATTGTCGCAATGCAAAATCCTACTAAAGGAGTATTATTAGGCTATGTAATTGAACATCAACATTTTTTGAAGAATTGGGTTAAGGTATTATCATCAATAGTATTCAAAACTGATAAGGACGATGTCTTACAATATGAACTTGAGAATATCTCAGTTGAGTTTATAGGTTATAATGGTAGACCAGCTCACTACGAGTTATTGCTAAGGATGGGAGAAGCCTTAGGAATGCCGAGAGAGAAAATATTGTCAACACCACCATTACCCTCTACGCAGTCAGCAATAGGAACATGGAGGAAAATTGCTGAAAGTAAAACCTGGTTGGAGACGATGGCAGCAATGCATAGTCTCGAATTAGTAGCTGATAGAAGTTTAGTTAAATATGGTGCTAAATTACACTATTTTAATCCAGAAATACTTTCCTCTGATGAATATCCCCAGGCTGTTAAGGACTTTTTGAGAGAAGGATATGAGGCTGATGTTTCACATGCAGGAGAAGCTCTAGAAATGGTTGAGAAATACGCTAAGGAAATTGAAATGAAGGAAAAAGTGCAAGTTGTTGTACTTAAATCATTTGACGCTTTTTCAAAATATTTATTAGCTAGATTAGAGAGAGGATTTGAAATAGAACCAGGTCTACTAAAGAGGGTGATTAGATGAAGATTATTGTTAATGGCAAAGAAGCAGGTACAAAGGAAAAAGGTTGTGCTCTATGCGGAGGAACTTGGGGAGATTATTATGAGGATATTGATGGCGAGAAGTTGTTCTTCTGTTGTGATATATGTGCACTAGAATTCGTAAACATGGCGAATGAGATTAAGAAAAGAACAAATTGGAGGAAAATTGATGAGTTGATAATAAATGGAAATTATTATACGGGAAGGACGTGCTCGGCTAAGAATGAAAATAAGGAGTATAAATTTTACGTTAAGTTTAATGACGAAGGAGGAGTAGAGACTTTTAAGGAATTAAGCTAATGGTTCACATAAGCCATTTTCTTTTATCCTCATTTTATTTTTAGGTTCACTTAAGGACCTACAGAATAATTTAACATTATCAGATTTGACTAGACAAAGCCAATACTTGTCTTCAAATCCATCAGGGGTAGCAGTCAATTTCCACGATATTAATAGTTCCACCTCCTCTATATTCTTGGTGTTAAATTCCGTTGAATAACACCTTGGACATCTGGCCCTCTTAACCCAAAACGAATAGCCACAATTTTTACACACATAGATCAAGGCTCATCACCGTAAACTATTACAGTTGCTGAATTTCCAAAGCCAGCCATGCTCAGAGATAGACCAACGCTAGCATTTTTAACTTGTCTACTGTCTGCCTCATGCCTAATCTGTAAAAATGCCTCAATTGCTTGAGCTATTCCGCTTGCCCCTATTGGATGACCTTTAGAATTTAACCCTCCACTGGTGTTTATTGGCATCTCGCCATTAATCTTTGTGTAATCATTATAATATGCCTTCCATCCTTCTCCTTTCCTTAATAAACCTAACTCCTCAGCCTCAACTATTTCCAAGACTGTAGCCATATCATGAAGTTCAGCAAAATCAACCTTATCAACCTTAGCCATTCTCTTGGCAATTAATCCAGCATTTTTCACTGAATTTATTGATAATATATCCTCACGTTCAGACAAATAAGATGTATCCGACGAAGCCCCTATACCTTTTATAAATACGGGCTTTTTGGAAAAACTATATGCGTCTTCATCCCTTACCATAACAATTGCTGCTGCTCCATCACTAATTGGGGTAAATTCGTAAAGGGTTAGTGGATCTGCTATGATAGGTGAATTCAAAACTTCCTCTAAAGACACTACCTTCTGAATATGAGCATATGGATTTAAAGAGCCATTATAGTGATTTTTTACTGCCACTAGAGCAAATGCCTCTCTTGGTGCATTATATCTCCTCATATACTCCTTCGTCATCAATCCTGCAAGTGAAGGTAGTGTTAGTCCAGCAACTCTTTCTTCTGGCGATAATAAGGAGGCTATTACTGATGTAACTTGCTTGGTATTCCTCTCAGACATTTTCTCAACACCTAAGACTAATACGGTTTTGGCAATTTTAGAATCAAGTAACGATTTAGCAACCAATATTGCAGAACCTCCACTTCCACTAGTATTATCAACCCTAATTGATGGTACGGTGTCAATTGACAAATAGGTTGTAATTAAGTTATTTATACCAGATAAGGAGTTGAATTCTCCAGAATAGGTGTTAGAAACAACTACAAAATCAATTTCATATTTTCGTACTAATGGTAACGCAGCTTCTCCCGCAAGCTCTAACAAGCTCTCCTTTCTCTTCCCAAATCTGGTTAAGTTTGCATCAATAATTGCAACCATTCATGTGAGTTTCTACATTTAAAATATAAAATTAAACTCTCAATAGAGAGAATATAAATCTAGTTTCCTAAACACAAACAGCTATAGTCCTTGTTAGTAAGAAATGTTTATATTTTTTAAGAAAGAGTGTAATGATAATGGCAATATTCATAGTTCTTTCAAATCTCACAGATAAGGGAGCTGAGACTATAGCAGATAAGCCAGAAAGAATAAAAGAGGTAAATGAGGAGTTAGCTAAGATAGGAGCTAAGGTAAAGGAGCAATATGTAGTATTTGGTGATATAGATTTTATTAACATAGTAGAAGTGGATAATGTCGAAACGTTCCTTAAGGCATTAATTGAGCTGAATAGCAGAGGTACTGTAAGGACAAAGACCTATTTAGCGATTCCCGTTGATGAGGCGATAAAGGCTATTAAGACTACACCACCTATTGGTCATCCACATGAAAAGAAATAACTTTTAAAGGTAATACATTTTTTGTCTCTCGTATTGAGATAAATATAATAATCTCTCTTTTAGAGACGGATGAGTTCTAAATGAGAGAACACCTTTTTTATCAATAATAGTATTATTTACAATAAATTCCTTAGCCAGCAATATCTGTATTGGGGGGATATATCTCAGCATATTAGTAGGGATGCTTCTACTTAAATATCCAATTTTTATCAAAGAACTTTCTAGCCAATAAGTTATCTCAGGATTAATCTTCACTGCAGTTAAATCAGCTCTCCTTTCTATTTTTCTATGCACGTAAAAAACTAAAGGCAACAGGATGACTAAATATATTATAAGGAAAAATAAGGAAACTAAAGGCAGATAATTGATAAGTGTCGCGTAGATTGAATTTATGGAAAATATTGTAAGTAGCATGACTTCTGGATCATAATTCCTTATATGGGCAATTTCATGAGAGAGAACTGCTACTAACTCCTCTGGGGTTAGACTCTCATATAATGGTAAAGTAACTGCGATTCCTCGAAAAATTATATTTCCAAAGGCAAAAGCGTTAAGGAAATTATCATTTATAGTATAAATTCTGGACACCTTAACGTTAAATTTCTTTGAAAGATCTTCTACCATTAAGGTGATATCTTGAGAAGCTTTCCTCATTTTAAACACAAGTATCATTATAATTGGAGAAATGAGGTACCACAAACCAAATACTAGTCCTATTTGAATTAGAAAGAAATAGGGTATGGTTATATTCATGGATGATACTACTATGCCAATTACTAAAATAGAGAAGAAGGATGCTAGATAATATTTCCACCAATATGTGGTTATAGAGTGCACACATATTATTCACTCTAAAAGTTTATAAAACGATAAGATAATCAAAGTTATTACCTAGAGAACTAGACTAACATTATGAAACCAGAAGATTACTACTACTCGATCAAATTAATACCTGAAATAACTATAGCGAAGGGAAAATTATTTCACGTAGAGACATGGATAGAAGAGGATAAGTACAAATCATCAATTTATTTGAATCTTCATCGGATAACCTTTCAAGGAAACGAATCATCTCCAAAGTTCCATAACGATAAGCTTTACTTTATAAGAAATGAGGAATCGAAATCATCCTTACTAGAAGCACAACTCTATGGTGAGCCAAAAATAGTTTTTACATTTTCTGGTAGAATATTGAAATACGACTTCCATAGCAAGGGAATATTAGTAATAGCAGAGGAAAATACAGATAAGACATTACCGTTTAGAGCTGAGAAGATAAAATATAGGTTTGATAGTAGAGGCTTATTGAGAGCTAGGCAATCACTTTATTTATTCGATGGTAAGGATTTGAGAAAGCTTGTCAGCGGGGACTTCGACGTTACAGATGTAGCTACAAACGGCAATAGGATTGTAATTTCGGCAACTAAAGATGGAGATGATTATGGATTAGGAAATTTGTATGAGGTGAACATAGAAACTGGGGAGTTAAACAGAATAACGAAAGAAGATGGAACTGTTCAAGCAATCGCTATGAATAGCGATGGTAAAATAGTATTTCTAGGACATAGGAAAGGACTAACTCCATGGGCTTCTCTCGAAATAATTTTGCCAGAAGAAGGAAAGAGTTACATTTGTGGAAAGACTTGCGGAAATAAAGTATTAACTGATTTATTTGATGGTGCAAAGGATAAGATAGTATTCGAAAAGGATATAATACTCTCCTTAGGTCAAGAGGGAGGTACGTCGCATATTTATCAAATCTCTGATAATAAGGTAGATAAGGTAACTAGCGGAAATATAATGGTAAGAGGATTTGATTATAGTGATGACGAACTAGCCTACTTCTATTCTACTCCAGAAAAACCCGTAATACTAAAGTATGGAGATATAGAATATGACCCTAATCCTAACGTTAAAGGATACACTCCAGAGAGAATTGTAATAAACTCTAATGGAATGGAAATCGAAGGATGGAGTATAATTAGAGATCCTAATAAACCAACAATATTATTTATCCATGGAGGACCGCACATGGCATATGGGTATGGTTATTTCATAGAATTCCAGTTCTTCGTAGATAATGGATTTAACGTAATATATGCAAATCCTAGAGGTAGCCAAGGATATGGAGAGAATTTCGCTAAAGCTTGTGTGGGAGATTGGGGTGGAAGGGATTTCGAGGATCTAATAAACTTCGTGAATACAATTAAGGAAAAGTATGGTTTGAAAGGTAAATTTGGTGTTACAGGTGGTTCTTATGGAGGTTTTATGACCAATTGGGTAGTAACGAAGACTGATATGTTTTCAGCTGCCATTAGTGAAAGGAGCATATCAAATCTAGTTAGCATGTGTGGGACTAGTGATATAGGTTTTTGGTTTAATATTATTGAATCAGGGATCACTGATCCGTGGAGTGCTGAAGGTATAGAGAAATTGATGAGAATTTCTCCTATTTATTATGTGAAAAGCGTTAAGACACCTACTATGTTAATTCACGGCGAGGAAGATTACAGATGTCCAATTGAACAGGCTGAGCAATTTTATGTCGCATTAAAGATGCAAGGGGTCCCAACAGTGTTAGTAAGATATCAAGGTGATAGTCATGAACACGCTAGAAGGGGAAAGCCTAAGAATATGATAGACAGACTAAAGACTAAATTAGAATGGTTTAGTAAATATCTGCTCTAATCAATATCTTTTTCCCATTCCTTATTTATGGCTGAGAGAACGTCCCTCAAAGTAACTACGCCTATTATTTTTCCCGTTTCATTAATTGCTAATAAGTGAGTTATATTTATTTTTCATCATGAAAATAAAGGTATCTATTAAATCCTCCTCTCCGTTTATAGTAATCGCGTTCTTAATCATAACTTTTGATACGGATTCATTTTGTGAGATCCCTTTTGCAAGTGACCTTAAAATTATACTCCTAGTTATTATTCCTATAATATTATCTCCTTTACTATTGTCAACTATAAGAGCGAAATTAACTCCTTTTTTATCCATAAGTTCTAATGCTTTATAAAGGCTAGTATATCGGTCAATTTTTAAGGGTATAGTATTATTGAAGACATCCTTAAGTTTCATAGATTATTTTTCTCTTTCTAAGACTTAACTTTATTTATCATTAACAATGTTTAACAATTACACTTTATAAGAAGAAAGTTTAAAAGACATATATAAGGAAAGAGACTATCTTGTATAAGAAAAAAATATATAGATTAACTTGAGCCGGCACCACAACCGCAATATCCATATTCATCTATCTCAATACCGCATATTGGGCATACGTAACCGGAGCCTTTTACTTCTTGAGCTCTTTTTCCATATAGCAATAGATGGGGATCGAAATACAATTCCCTTAAATTAGGTAGAGATTTCTCTTCTTCTGCTGTAATTTTTATATTTATAGCCTCCTTAATTCTAAATTTTAAAGTTTTCTTTTCTAAAGCTTTCTTAGCCAGTTGTTTAGATGAAATTTTCCCCTAATAACTCCGCTGCGATCTATAATTTCTACCTCTTCATCACTTACATGAAGGGCTATCCCCTCAACTTCTTCATCTTCATGTAATTTCTTAACTTCTTGCATATTGCTATTTATACTGTTTATAGTATTTAAACTTATATCTTCATAACTCCAATAGAAATAGACTTGTTTCTATATGAAGAATTTTTCCTTTATCGCTTAATGAATAGAACAACTAATTATATAAAAAAGAAAATGAAATCAAGTTAAACACAGCAACTCATTTTAGTAATATCACTGGTGAAAGCTAACGCTATTATTCTTAAACTTTCTCCCATTGTAGGAAAGACGTGTATTGTATCAATTAAATCGTCTATTGTAGCCCTAAATTTAATTGCTAACGCTGCCTCATTTATCACTTCAGCAGCGTATTTACCAAACATGTGAACACCTAAAATATTCCTAAACTTCCTATCTATAACCATCTTTATCAATCCATAATCTTCCCTTAATATCCTCGCTTTAGGTATATTACTCATCTTAACGACCCTATAGTCTATATCATAACCTTCTTTAATAGCCTCTAACGCAGTAAGACCGACTTTAGCTACATTGGGTTCTATAAACACAGCTTGAGGCACACTAATCATATCAATACTTCTTTTTACATTCAGTATTGCGTTTTCTGCTGCGATTGAACCTTGTCTTCCAGCTAAAGCTTCCAACATAGGACCACCAATTACATCCCCGGCCGCAAACACATTAGGATTTGAGGTTCTTAATTCTTCATTAACTTTTATGCCTCCCTTATCGTTTAACTCGATCCCCGCTGCGTCTAAATTCAAATCTACATTAGGCTTTCTTCCAGTAGCCAGTAGGATTTCGTCAGCTTCAACTTCACCTTTGTCCGTAACTATTATCTTTCCCTCCTTTCCTTTCCTAACCTCCTTAACTCTCACATTCGTAAAAACTGGAATGTTATCAATATCTTCTAAATAGTTTTTAACTGCGAGAGAGATTTCCGGTTCCCAATTTGGTAATATTCTTTCGCTCCTTTGAAGAATTATAGTATCAACTCCTAGTCTCTTGTACATTTGCGCAAACTCTAACCCTAAAGCCCTGCCACCTATAATAGCCAAGGATGATATTGTCTTGTTTGGTGATAAGGCTTCTACATTCGTCCAAAATCCAACTTCAGTTAAACCCTTAATGTTAGGTATATCTGGAGAAGAACCTGTGGCTATTATAAACTTTTTAGCCTCTATTATCTCCCCATTTACTTTAATTGCATTAGGTGAAATGAAATGCGCTTTACCGATTTTTAATTTAACATCATATGAATTTATCAGATCCTCGTATTTTTCCTTTCGTAGTGAATTTACGATTTCAGCCTTATCTTGAAAGGCTTTGAAAAATTCTGGAAATAACTTTTTTCCTACTATTTTTGAAGAATAATTGTACAACTCACCTATTCTCAACATTCTCTTCGAGGGAACGCATCCTACATTAACACAAGTTCCACCTATTTCTCCATAACCTACAACTACTGGCTTTATTCCTAACTCATTTGCTTTTATTAACGCCGCAAATCCAGCTGCACCATAACCTATGATCACTAAGTCTTCCATTACTATCCCTTTCTAGCAACATGAGGATCCTGCTGCTTCCTTAAATCTAGCCTCGTATTTATCGGCACAATGAGAACAACAGAAGTAATGCTCTTTGCCATTGATTTCTCTTACATATATTTCATTTTCAGATAGTTTAACTCCACAATTCTCACATTTCAACTCGTCTTGCTTTAGATTTAACCTTAGATTAACCATCTTATTCGCCTATTTATATTTCTGATTAGGTAATATATAAATATTTTCATATGAACATATGTTCATAGAAAGACTTATTTCCGCTTGTTGACATTATAAAAGTGTGGAACCTC
The DNA here is from genome assembly GCF_009601705.1 of Sulfolobus sp. E5-1-F. Taxonomy (NCBI): domain Archaea; kingdom Thermoproteati; phylum Thermoproteota; class Thermoprotei; order Sulfolobales; family Sulfolobaceae; genus Saccharolobus; species Saccharolobus sp. E5-1-F. The sequence goes on from NZ_CP045687.1 coordinate 126,670, forward strand.
TTACAAATGAATTAGAATCGTTATTCTCTGCATTAGCTGATGGGACGAGATTAAAAATAGTGCTCTTTCTATTAGATAAAGGAGAAGCTACTGTCGATGAAATAAGCAAATCTTTAGGTAAATCGCAATCTTTAATATCTCATCATATGGCTTGTCTAAGAAATTGCGGAATAGTCAAGGTTAGAAGAGATGGTAAATTTTCATACTATTCAATATCAACACCTGAAATAATTGAGCTAATAAAACTATCTATAAATCACGTCAGAAAATACAGCCAATCTATCTTATCTTGTGATGTTCTTGCAGAAGAAAAAGGTCAAGTTAAATTATCTCGTTAGAGTACCATATCCGTTTGAGTTGGTTTGTCTCAACTGTGAAACAAGCTTCTTCTCCCTTTTCTTTGTGGATTAACTGGTGATTTAGAGCCTTAGAAACTGGTATTATCTGATTACATAGTTTACATCTCAACATGATTTCATCATATTCTGATGATGAAACTCGAGGCAAAAGTGGAAGAATATCTCCATTACCAATTATGGGCAATTTAGTGGGTATAATCTTCTTACTACTCATAAATATATGTTTATGAAGAGATCAATAAAAACTTTATTCAATAATTACATGTTAAAATCTAATCTCCACGTTTCCAGATCAATGCATTGTCACTTTTTCTCCTAATCATAAGTACCCTATGAAGAGGAATCACAATATCTTCATGTTTAAGATATAAATAATTGTTATCTATAGTATAAATCTCACTAAACGAAATCTCCTTTAAACCGGTCTCAGTTAGTCTGTCTTTTATCAAAATGACATAATCATCTAAGTTTTCTTCATATTTCCATCTAACCATGTTTATTGCATCTTTAATTTTCATATAAAATTTTATATAAGGAAGAGCTTTTAGTTTTTTATAAGATGAAGAGAATGGCAATTTATTGCCGGAATGATTGGTGAATGACCGGGCGCATAACTGATATAAACGGGAGAAATAATAGTAGTATAAATGACAAAGCAATGTCCTAAGTGCGGGTATGTTAATCCGGATGATGCAAATTATTGTAGCAGATGCGGATATCCATTACCGCAACAGCCAGTAATATCTTCAAATTATCCCTCTACACCTCCACCTAATCCCCTCAGACCAGATAGGATAACTGCATCGCTAAATATCTTCACAAGGAATCTCTCAATTATATTCCCTTCAATAATAATGTTAATAATAGAGATTATATTAATAGCGGTCCTTGGTGCAATAACTGCTGGAATTGGTTTAATCTTACCTGTAGCCTTTACAGTTACGGCTGTAATATTTAGTATAATTATAGGGATTATTGATGCGATTATCTTCAGCATAACAGTACATACAACCACTTATATGGCCCAAGATGCTGTTATGGGAACTCCACTGAATTTAAGTACAGCTTTCACAAAGGCTAGAAATTCCTTAAATAGGTTGTATCCTATAATTGCTATACTTGTAGTATTGGGAATATTGTTAGGAATAAGCAGGTCGGTTGGGTTAGGCTGGATAATAGAAGGACTAGTTGGAGTACTATTATATATATATTCTGCTTCAGCAGTCTTAAATAAACCAACAAGTTTATCTGAAACACTAAACTGGTATTCGAGAGCATTTAGCGCAGATGCAGGTGGAGCAATAGTTATGCTAATTGGATCGTTATTTAGCTTAATACCAGTATTGAATATATTTGTAATACCTTATACTTCAATTTTAACCTATTTAATGGTAAAGGATATTAGTTAATATATAATAAGTAGAATTTTATTTTATTAACACCCTGAGAAATCATTATAAGTAGGGGAAATTACAAATTTATTATAGGGATTGTTAATGAGGAGTATTTCTGAGGCTATAACTGTGGTATTTCTTATTTTAGTTACATTAATTGCAATTACAATTGTTACCATCTATTATCTGCATGTGGTTAACACAAATCAATATGGTCTCTCTCAAGAACTTAAAAATTACTACGTTGATACTGGCCAGGTTTTAAGTGTCGTATACTATCGTCAAATAAATAACCAATCATACTTTTATGTCGAGAATATTGGAAATGTACCAATAAATGTAACTAACATCTATGTTTATCATACTATTGTAAAATTTATAATATATAATAACACGAATACTCACATTCAGATACTATACCCGAGAATAGTTTACGTGATTGAGGTCTATGACAACACTACCAGTATAATAATACAAACTTCTAATAATAATTTGATACAATTGGAGGCCTAAAAGATGAAGGGACAAGCTTCAGTTATCGCAATGATAATAATCTTCTTCTTACTACTTGTAACAATAGGTTTAATACTATATGTAAGTGCCTCATATATGAACCTTCAAAAAGAATATTTACAAGTTTCTCAAATACTTGAGAATAAAGCTAAAGAGAATTTATTGATAGGATATGTAAACAATACTTTGTCAATATATAATTCCGGATCAGTAGTAACTACAATCGTTGCCATATTATTAATAAATAAAACCAATGTGACAATTGTACCCGAAAACATTACAGTACCGCCCAATACAAATGTTATAATACACGTTAAGAGCGCTAGTGGGTATGTTATTGTAACATCTTATGGAAATAGTTTCTATATTGCGCCACCTTCTGGGAAAAAGTAAAAAAGGAGAAATAAGATAATATCCTTATGCGAAAGTATAGAAAAGGCTTAGAAAACGCTTTGGTTACTGTATTGCTAATATTAGTTGCAATAGCGGCAGTTAGCCTTATCAGTTATTACTTCTTTGGTGTACTCAGGCATAGTATGATCACTACTGGACTGAGTATAAGTAATGTCCAAATGGTTGGAGGTATTCTTACTGGAGATTTAGTAAATCAAGGAGCTAGTAATATAACCAGTATTACAATTCAAGTACATCCTCAAAATAACGCTACGGTTATATCAAACTATACTAATTCTAGCTTAGATATACCACCTGGGCACTCATATGCCTTTACATTAGCAGTACCTAAGGCAATTGAAGGTAATAATTATGTTATTACTGTGATTGTTAAGTACGATAATGGACAAACCTATGCTACATCAGTAGAAGTTATTGACGAGTAGCTACAATAAAGTATTTTATTTTTATTTTTTTAAATAGGTATATGGTACTTATTGGTAAAAAGAAATCACATAATAAATTTGAAGAATTATCCTATTATCTACAATCGATTGATGAATCCGGAATAATAACTCTAAGAGCTAACTTAGAAAATTACAATATCGTGGAGCATTATTCCTTAAAAAACTTTGACGTCGAAGTTTACATTGGTGAGAAAGAGGGGATTGGTTACTACTTAGTAAACGAACCACAGCTAGATAAGAGAGAAGAGAAGATCTTGTTAGCGATTCTTGATGGCTTGATATATTCTCCCACAACTGCAGTATCAAATAAACAAATTAACTTAGAAAAACTTCAAGATGATGTATTAAAAATTTCGGCTAAATTAGGGGTTATAGGCGAGGTAAAGAGAAACTTAAAGAAATATATGTACTATATTACTCGAGAAATAAAATATTCAGTCTTACAAGCTCCAATGAGTGATCCTTTTATCGAAGAGATAGAACTAGTATCCGCAGGTACACCTATTTCAGTAGTTCATAGTAGACATAGTGAATGGCCCAGATTGGAGACTAATATTATTTTAGGCAGTGAATTAAAGGTGAGGAGAATAGTAGAGAGGTTAGCATCATTAGGTGGGAGAAGTGTAAGTACAGCTACCCCATTACAAGATTTCATGTTACCAGAAGGTCATAGAGTTGCCGTAACTTACGGGGAGGAAATAAGCAGAGGAACAACGTTTAACATAAGGAAATTCCCTGAGAAACCTTTAACGATAATTGATTTAATATATAAGTATGGAACATTGAGCGAGTTAATGGCAGTTTACCTATGGATAATTGCAGAAGCTAAGTTATTTACATTCCTCGTAGGCCCAACAGGTAGTGGAAAGACTACAGCTCTAAACGCACTATTAATGCTACTTAATCCATTAGCTAAATATTTAACGATTGAAGATACGCCAGAGCTAAAATTGCCCCACAAATATTGGATCCAATTCTATACTAGGCCATCGAACTATGAAGGAAGTAAGGATATCAGTTATTATGAGTTAGTAAGACTTTCTTTAAGATATAGACCGGATTATATTATAGTAGGAGAAGTCAGAGGAAAAGAAATAGAATGGCTAGTTCAAGCAGTTGCCAGTGGTCACGGTGGACTAACAACCTTTCATGGATCTAATCATGTTGACTTAATAACTAGAATCAGTGGGTTACTAGGACAAGAGCTCTCATTACAATTCAGACAGTTAATTTCAGTGATCGCAATCATAAAGAGAATTGAAACTGAGGATAGAAAGATGAATAGGAAAATGATATCTATTGTTGAAAACGATACAAACGGATTTAGGGAAGTATTTAGATATGATTATGAAAGAAAGGGATTCATTCCCGACAATTCAAAGGAAATCAATAGTGTTCAGTTAGAAAGGGCTAGAGAGTTATTAGGCTGGAGTAGAGATAATTTGTACAGAGAGATTGAAAATAGATTATTATTACTAAGGGAACTTGCTAAAAAGAACGTTTATGAGTATGATAATTTGGCTAGAGAATTAGTTAAGTATTACATAAATGGTGATAGGGGTGAGTGAAAGAAGAATTAAATTGGCTAGTATAGTCTCATATGATTTCTTATTTCTAGTTCTATTATCAGGCTTATTGAATTTAATTATCGCACTATTTAGAGAACGACTTCTATATATAGTTAGTGGTTTCTTCCAATATATAGTGATTAACCCTTCAGTTGCACTTGGAGATGCTTTAGGTTTTCTATTTGTTCTTCAAGCATTACTTTTAGGATTATTTATTGGAGGAATAGTTGTTTTAAGTATAAACTTTACAATAAATTTAACGCGAATAAGAAGTGAATATGAAGAAGGTGTTCCATTATCAACTATTTTGAAATCTAGAATAATTACAAGCAGTAGATTGGGTTTTATAGCGAATTGGATAAGCGAGCGTACTAAGAGATATATTAATGCAAGTGCTGATTTGGAAAGCCCAACCGAAGTTGGCGTTAGATATGTTGCATATTTTTTGGTCTCGTTGCTTGTTGTAATACCGATATCATTAGTACTCAGTATAATTTTGCTCTCCCCTCTACCATTTCTATTATTACTTTTTCCATTAATTTTTATCTTTTATCCAGAACAGAAATACAAGAGTAGGGCTAGGGAAATGAGAGACAACATTCAAGATGAGATACCTTTCTTTGTTACTTTAATTACTATCATTAACGCCAGTGGTACGACTATATATGAGGGAATGAGAAAAATTGTACAATTTCCATTATTTAAAGCTATGAAAAAGGAAGCATTACTTATAATAAGAGATATAGAACTCTTTGGAAAATCCCCTCTTGACGCCCTAGAGCACAGAGCTCGGTTAACCCTAAATAGAGATTACTCTTGGTTTTTAGCCGGTTACACTTCGATTATAAGGAGTGGTGGTGATATTGAAGCATATCTTTTTCAAAAGGCTAGAGAGTTTCTTAATTGGCTCCAGTTTCGTTGGAGATTTTACTCCGAAAGAACATCCTTCATAGGTGAGCTAATAGTAATCTTGTTCCTTATTTTCCCAATGTTCTTAATTGCACTGGCATTCTTTACAAATGGTGCTGTTATATTATTTTTGCTTATAATACCAATATTATTTGGCACAATATTGTATGCAATTACAGCTAGTAATAGGCCAAGATATATGGATAATCTGGGTCTTACCAAGGTACAAGTACTAATCTCAGTTGTCGTTGCATTACTAACAGCAGGAGTAGTAGAAATATATCTTAATGAAATATATTACGCAATTGGTCTAGGACTTCTAGTATTCTCCATTTCATCGACAATGTTGATGTATAACCAAATAAGAGAAATCAATGATATTGAAAACTCGCTACCGCAATTTTTAAGAGATATCACGGAGTTTAGAAAGATAGGTTATGATCTAAGTCGAGCCATTAAGACATTAGCTGAGGAAAAGAAATATAGAAGGGAACTTAATAGAGTATTAGATGAGATAGTAAAACAAGATTCCATGGGAATTCCAATAACTAGGGCTAAGATAAATACTAGAAGCTGGTTAGGCAGATTCTCACTTACTACTGTTCAGATATTAATAGAAAGTGGTGCTGTAAGACCAGACCTCCTTGAGTATTTAACCGAGTTTACTCTTAACTTTATACAGTCGAAGAAAGAGGCGTTCTCAAGAATGAGAGCCTATCAAGTTTTAGGAATCTTAACGCCAATCCTTCTAATAGCTACAATACTCATAGCTATTGTGATCATTAGTTCATTCACAGCAATTACTTTACCAACAAACACGCTTGGTCTACCTCAGTTTCCTAACATCATTAGCCAATTTATTTTATCACCGTTTATCCTAGCTGAAATGTTCATATTTATCTTATTGTCAACCTTTACTATAGGGTTACTAGTAACTAAAGCGCTATATGGTACTGTTCAATATATGATAATGCCGTTGATTGGATTAGTATTAGCGTTACTTTCAATACACTTCTTCAGTGTAATAGAACCGATAATTTTGAAATTCTTCTCAATATAAATGTTTATAATCCTCTCCTTCCCATATTTTATTAATGCAAGATAGTTTAGGATTACTTGCAATTACTCTAGCAATTATACTACTATTTTCCATTCTAACTGGTATAATAATATTAAATCACGAGGATATTATGGAGTTCTATAATACTCAAGATGCTATAAACGCCGAAAAATTAAGTAAAGCCAAAGTAGGTTATTATTGGGTTGTTGAAGAATTAAAAAATAAGACAATCTCCTTTATTCCTCACGTTTACATATTAGACACTGAGGGGATCTATAATATTCAAAGCATTTTGGAAACTACCTTTAGTGGTGAAACTTACACATTTCCAGTTAAAAACTTGATGATTTTTACTAATGGTTCATTAATTAAAGATGGAATAATTTTAAGTCCTGGAGACGCAATAATAATCAGACCAAATATCACTAGTGGACAAATAAGCTTCATCAGCAATACTGGAAATTCGTTCTCACTAGCATTACTTCCTCCATCTTCCGATACATTACTTCAAAATGAATCAAACCAGAATTATACTGTTATAAGCCTTGGAAATGAAAGCATATTGTCGATAAAAACAATTCTTGACCGATTACTGGGACCCCAAAATATCACAAGTGGTGAATTAGTCTTTAATTCAACACCACCATTATATAACTATACCTATAATCCCTCTTCTACTGAGTTCCCATCTGCAGAACACTATCAAGTAAACATTACTTATTTTGAAAACGTAACTCCCGTAAAAGTCTTTAATTTAAAGGATAATACAACATATATTGTATATCTAGGTTATGCATGGTGGAGCGGTAAAGTTTACGCGTTTAAAGATGGAAACGACGGAAACTGTGTTGGTAATTTCAACATCTCATACAATACCTCATACGTTTACTATAAATACGGCCCGGTGAATTTTATTGATAACTACAAAATTAATTTTCACACTCTTAGTTATGGTTACGTTCCACTGTATATGATAGTATATACTTATAATGTTACCAATTCCAATTTGGGATCTTATAGCAAGATAGGAAATTACAGTCAACTGTGGGTTAGACCTATAGGAAATAATTCTCAAGTATATATAACTTATAGCGGTTCCAGCTATATTCATTATTATTACTACAACTTCTCAATAAGATACGTGGATAACAATAGTGTAAATTCAATTATAGTAGGAGGGTCAACTATATACTTAGGTTATTTTCCAATAAACATTACGATAGATGTAGTGGACAATGCAGGGATATATAATGAGATATCGTCATTCCAAATACTATACAAAAATGTCCCACAAATAACTAATTTACCTATAATTATGAACTTAACATACAATATAACCTCGTATTCCCCTCCATTCATCCTTAACATTTCTTTAACCAACGCATCACTTACAATAATGTTTAATGGTACAGCTAATTTACCAAACTACACTTTCTATAGTTACAAGTTACCTATTATAATTCCAACAAACGAAAGTATATTAAACATTAATGGTTATACTTTACCTATATTTGTTCCATACTTTATTATTATAGTTAATGGAAAAATCATCGGAGAAAACTTACCGCCCTAGTAAATATATGTAGTATAGAATCATTGAGACAATTATAACAAGATCATAAGCTATAGGATTAAAAAGGAGAATTAAGATACATACTGCCAAAACGGAGTATACATATCTCCAAAAGTTCTTTGAGAATATAACACCGAATGTAGAAAAACCCAGTGAGAATATAATAGCAGAATAGAACCATTCTTGATAATCAAATATAGTTGGGGGAAAAGTTGCTACTCCAATTAATGGGAAAACCTCTCTATACGTTAATCCCCTTAGGTAGTGCAATAAATATAACGCAAACATCTCAGCCATCATTGGGTAGAAAAACCAGTAGCTGTTTATGGAGTAGTAAAAAGCATAGTATAATGTTGAAAATTTTGAAGGGCCAAATTGAGCAATACCGAAAGTTAATCCCATTAATACTTCATTCAATACTAATAGTAGTGAGAAAATAACAATATGAACTCTTTCTCTATTGAACTTTTTATTTACAAAGTTTCTTATATTTAGTAGAAAATAAACAATTAGAGGTATCATTATGAAAGTGTTTATGCCAAAAGCTATTGCCAACGATAAGGTTGATGGCGAGATTAAATAAACAGATGCCCCAATAAACATAGTTATCATCATTATTAAAGAAAAATATATGAAGAAGACTCCAACATAGGTTTTTATTTTCTCTATATAGTAAAGGATTAATATTATAATGATAATCATGATGGAGGCTATAAACGGTAATACTATTAGTTCATCTAGCATATGTGAGTTATTTTATATTAAAAATAAAAAAGTATATGTGACTGAGTGTGGTCAACAATTTTATGCATTTGAGATATTTGCATTTATTATCACTCCCTATCCACTAAATATACTTGAGTGTAAAGAATGTTGTAGATTAGGAAGAAGGTCGAGAGCCAACTCGTAATCGTTAACCTATTTGAACTTTAGGTGAAGCGAAAGCCCATAGAGGAGAGCCTATGCTTTAATGTCCTTTTTCAGCGTAATCCCTCCTACCAAACGTAACCCACTTGTGCCCAACATTAAACCAGTCAAAGGCATTATAAGCTGGTAAACCATCATGCAAGTAAACCACTCGATCAATCCTCTTAAAGTACCTACTCGCAATTTCCTCAATCCCCCTCATGTTAACTATTAACACGTGAAAACCACTCCTCAAGCCATGAAGAAAGGAATAGCCTTTGTCACAACATCCCTAATGATCCAAACGTAATAATAATTACCCCTAACGCAAACAACCTTAGTCTCGTCAATGCCGTAAAGACCACTCAAGGACACTACATACTTAACCCTACCAAGCCTCTTGTAATAGTAAAGCAAAGTGGAGTGTGGTAGCGTTGTCCTCCAAGAGGATAAGCCAGCTAGATAACTCGCTAAGCCTAACGCGACCTCCTCCCTAACGTGAAATCTTGGCTTAAGATTAATATACTCCATTAGGATTAAAATAACTTGGGTGAGCACGGGAATACTCCACTTGTTAGGCATGTGCTCACCAATAAAAATCCCGTGCTCACCCAAAAAGGTATTACGCTAAATAAAAACAATTTATTTCTATAATAGAAATAACTTATACGATTAATTTCAAATTAAGTAAATTGTTGACCACACTCATGTGACTTACGGAAAACCTTTTATATAATAGGTTTTTATAAATATTATGAACCCGTTTAAGAAAGAAAAAACATATCCTAAACAAGTTGATTTGAACAAAGTAGTAAATGAGTTTGTATCTTACTTAAATAGTCAGAAATGGAAAGTTCAACAGAAAGTTGAGGGAAATAAGGCAATAGTTCAAGCACAAAAAGGTGGAATATTGAGGGATATAATTGCTGCAGATAGAGCCTTAACGTTTACTTTTGAGAACACGCCACAAGGCCTTAAGGTTACTGCTGGTATAGGTGGTTGGAAAAAGAATTTGGCGATAACAGCGTTAGAGACACTGTTCTTATCCGAATTATTCTTACTAATTGATGTTCCGGAAATGTTATGGAATGAACACATTGAAACAGAGCTTATGAAAAAATTAGATGAAATAATACAAAAGTACTAATTTATAGTAACTTTTGTTTTAATCGTGAATATAGTTTTATTCTTTCTTCAGATTCTCTAGTAGGTCTTTCAATCTCCTTAAACTTAACCTTTTCAAGAAATTCGATAACATTTTTAGGCTTATCTACACCGCAGAATGACATACCCCTAACTATAGAGCCCAAACCCCAAGGACCTCCATAAACTGTATTTACAAATTTCTTAATTTCCTCAAAATTGTTCATAAGATAGCCACAAACTTCTTCCCTTATATAAGGATTGCGTACCAGAGAGGATATAACGAATCTAGTATCTTGAGCCTTTATAGTCTTATTAAATATTAATGAGAAAACCTTGTCTACAATAGATGGATCACGAAGTGATGAAATCGCATTTAATATTCTATTCTTCTCCTCATCTAAATTATACTTCTTATACTTTTCTAGAAGAGTATTGAAATCGTTGGTAGTTACTGCATATGCTATTGCAACGGCATCCTTTATATTGCTATCTATATTTTCGTATTGATCAAATAGAGTCGATAATCCTAATGCAAAATCTTCATCCATTATAGCCAAGGCACTGCTAACAGCTGAATACGCTAATTTACCTAAATCATCATTAGCCTTCCTAAATATCTTCACTTGATTAACCAGGAAATCTTTTCCATAATTATTCTTTAATAGATAATATAAAGTTAAGAATTGGGAGGTTACTTCCCTTGATACAAAAGAGTTAGAGGCATATACGAACTTATTAATCACGTCAAAGTACGTCTTTGGGTTTATCAGATCGGCCAATAGGAAATTCCAATAATCATTAACTAACCCTAACTCTTCATAAACATTATACTTAGACGAGAAGGCCAGATCAAGAGAATCGTAAAGCACTCTATAAAATCCAGTCCTATTTATGTTAACCTTAATACTTTTCAAGCCCTCTTCTATCTTTATTTCAGCTGATTCTTTATCTAAAAGGAGAGTTCCAAATTTACCGTTAATCTCGTATGTAAGTGGAACCTTGTACGTCTCATTTAAACCACTATCAAAGAGCATGAATCTCTTCTGCGAAAACCTAACTGAATTGCCAGACGCATTAACAAAAATTATAGGATAACCAGGTTTCGTAATCCAATCCGCCATAATATCCCCTATATTTTGCCCAGCTACTTTTGAAATTGAATCCCATAGATCCTTGCCCTCTGCGTTCCCAAATTTGAAGGAGTTTAAGTAGTGAACTACACCCTTTCTGAAATTCTCCTCACCAACATAAGCCTCAATCATCCTTAAAATACTAGCTCCCTTACCATAACTGATATTATCAAACATTTGTTCAATTTCATGGGGATCTCTTACATGCGCCTCTATAGGATGGGTAGTCGAAAGGGAGTCATCCTCTAAAGCGCTTAAAGTCTCGCTATAAATAAGATGACCTTCACTATCCCATTGAGGAAATAAATACTTTAGACTCTTAAAGCTCATGAATGTTGCGAAGCTCTCGTTTAACCATAAATCATCCCACCACTTCAAAGTAACCAAATTACCAAACCATTGATGAGCTAACTCATGAGCAACAACCTCGGCAACCCTGAACTTCTGATAAACAGATGAAGACTCATCAGCCAACAAAGCAGTCTCCCTAAAAGTAATTGCACCCCAATTCTCCATAGCACCTGCGGCAAACTCTGGAACTTGTATCAAATGAACTTTTGGTAATTGATATGGTATCTCAAAATATTTTTCATAAAACTCAATAACATTTCTCGCAACATTAATTGCAAATACTCCTCTTTTTGACTTTCTAGGGACTGTAGCCAATATTATTGTAGGTCTCTTAGAGTTGTCCACAATCTCCTCAAAATCGTCTATTCCTAAGTATAACAAGTATGTAGACATTCTAGGAGTTTCTTGAAAATGATAAATTACCTTACCGTTCACATCCTCTTCTACTTTCTCAACTTGCATATTCGATATTACCTTTAATCCCTTTTGTACTTTAACACTTAATCTAAATTTTGCTTTCATTGCAGGATGATCAAAACATGGTATAAATCTTCTAGCGTATATCGCCTCAAACTGTGTTGTTATCATTCCTTTACCATTATAAGGAGCGACATAAATTCCCAAAATTGAATCATTAGAAGCCTTTCCTTTAAACCTTATTTCAAGTTCCCTTTCTACCTTACCATAAATTATTAATTTCTCACCCTTTACTTCAAATTTAGCATCTCTACCATCAGATTTCACACTTTCTATATCGAGATTGACACTATCAAGCTCTAATTTTTCTTCGTCAGAGGTAAGATATATTTTCTCTATGCCTTCATAATTATATCCATTAAAGTCCAGAAAAATTTCATACTTTTCCACGTTATGCATACCTATATAAATAGAAGTGTAAATAAAAAATTAGTGATGAAGATAGAGAAGTACTTTGGTGTACCTTTGGGCGGAATAGGGACGGGAAAAATAAACTTCTACCCGGATCTTACGATTGATGAGATAACTATTCTAAACAACTGGTCAAACCCACTCAGAAGGATAAGGGGCTTTCACGTATTAACGTTTCTAGATGGAGAACCTATCTTTCTTCAAACCAATCCTGGAAAAAACGTGGAAACGTCTCCTCGATACACCTTCATTAAGCACATGGACATGTGGGTAGAGTTCCCGATTATTAGGTATTCAACACCTTTTGCTGAAATAGAAGTATATTCAATTTTAAGGAGAAATGATATTAAGAATTCATCACTCCCAGCAATAAAGTTTAAGATAAAGGGAAAAGGAAGATTCGCAATTTCTTTTCCAAATATAGTCGGAAGTAAGAAAAGTGGAAGAGTAAATGAGGCTTATAAGGGAAAGTTAAACGGTGTTATAATGAAAAATGAGAGAGCCCTAAACTCTGATCCCGCTTATGGAGAAATTTTCCTAGGATGTGAGGGTTGTAAGGTTATAACAAACTTCGCCTACTATAAACCAGCTAAGGTTGGAATGACTGAAGATATTACCTATTTCTATAATTTGGAAGAGCATGATGAAAAATATATAATAAAGCCTTATGCTAGAGAGGAAATAGGGGGTATCATCTATAAAGATGTGGATGAGGAACAAACGTTTATCCTTTCATGGTTTTTTAACGGAAGACCTCATCACTATCCGTATGGGCACTATTATGAAAATTTCTTTAAGGATTCGATAGATGTAGCAGAATACGCTCTTAAATTAGAGCCAGAACTAGGAATAGAAGAAAAAGTAGAGTGGCTAAAAGACGCTTTACTAAATAGTCTTTACATACTAACCTCAAACACTTGGTTAACCAAAGATGGTAGATTAGCTGTATATGAAGATCCTTACATTAGTAAATTAATGAATACTATTGGTTCTATGACCTTTGATGGTCTCGGATTTACTCTTTTAGAGCTTTATAGAGATTTAGTGATATCTGCTGACAATAATTTCCTTAATTATGTAAATAATGGAGAGGCGCCTCACGATATCGGAGAGGAGAGTATTGAGGATCCAATATACGGAGCGTCGTATCCATATTGGTGGACTGACCTAGGATCAACCTTAGTCCTAATGCTATATAGAGACTATGTATTTACTTCCGATAAGAGAATTTTAGAAAAGAATTATAATAGAATAAAGGAAATTATTGATTGGCTCATAAGAAAGGATATGGATGGTGATTGTATACCAGACTCGAAGGGTGGTTACGATAACTCTTATGATGGAACCCATATGTATGGAGCCTCATCCTACGTAGCATCAATGTTCCTTTCAACACTTACCGCATTTATTAGAATATCTGAGATTTTAGATGTTAAGATTAATGATAAATACTATAGATTTTTGGAATGTGGAAAAAAGACATTTAACTCCTTATGGAATGGAAAATATTTCATTCTATGGAAGAAGAATACCGAAGAAAATAGGTCTTGTCTAAACTCACAATTACTAGGCCAATTCTGGTGCGATATTTTGGGGTTACCACCTATTACCGATAACGATAAGATAAACACGGCTCTAAGAAGTATTTATGAGCTTAACTTTAGAGCTTCTAAATATTGCTTAGCAAATGCAGTCAAGGAAGATGGAAGTATAGACACTTCAACAGGTCAACTTAGATCATGTTGGCCTAGAGTTACCTTTGCAATAGCTGCACATATGATATTAAGGGGTATGGTTAAGGAGGGAATAGAAGTAGCAGAAAGGGAATGGAACACAATTAAAGAGCTTAACCCATTCGATCAATCGTCAAGAATAGATGCGATAGAGGGAAAATACGTAGGGTTAATGTCATATATAGGAAGTACCTCAGTTTGGTTAGTGAAACTAGCGTTAGATAAAATACGATGAAAAATATTTAGTTACGATATAATGGATATTTCAATATATTCGTATATTGACAATATATTATCCCTGTCTTAAATATTAATTTTTAAATATTGGAGAAGACTACACTACCATCTTTTAACGTTAATATTACATTAAGATTTTCGTCTAAAATAACTAAATCTGCAGCATAACCCCTAGATATTTGCCCTCTATCATCTAAGTTAAGTAAAGAAGCTGGAGAATATGTTGCATATTTTATAGCCTCCTTTAATCCAATAACTTTACTAACCCTTCTTACACCTTCATCTAAAGTTATGTTACTCCCTACAAGCTTGTTATTATCTTTGAAACAAGCCTTATTGCAGACAATTTTTTCTCCATAAAGTAAAAATTCACCTTCACCTAGCCCTGCCGCTTGTAAGGAGTCTGATACTAATATCGTACTATCTCCTTTTAACCTACTTATAATATTTATTGTAATCTCATTAACGTGTATTAGATCTGGTATTACTTCAGTGTATATTGAAGAAGTTAATGCTACACCGATTATCCCAGGGTCTCTATGATGGAATGGCCTCATTGCATTAAATAAGTGCGTAACCGATGATACGCCAAAACCTATAGCTCTTCTAGTATCATCTGAGTTAGCGTCCGTATGACCTAAGGAAACTTGAAAGTTATCTACTATAGTCTCAAGTTCTCTATCACTCAAGATCTCGGGTGCTACAGTAATCCTCTTTATACTAAATAGTTTTGAAATTTCTAAAATTCTTTTATCAAAGTTGGTTAAGAATTTATGTGCACCAGCTCTATTTGGATTTATTATAGGTCCTTCAAGATGTATTCCGATACTTTTAACTTCACTCAAAATTCTTGCTATACTGATCAATTTTTCTATATCTTCAGAAATTGTTGAGGGAATAAAAGTGGTTACACCATGTGAATAATAATACTTTACCATCTTTTCGTAGTCATTAATATTTCTAATGTCATTTACGAGAATTCCTCCTATACCGTGAGTATGAATATCAATTAGTCCGGGTACTACATAGCCACCTTTATATACCTTTATTTCCTCATTACATATTTCACTACCGATTTTTCTTATTTTTCCATCCGATATTACTAAATCATCCCTAAAACTCTCTAAAGGCGTTATTATCTCTAACCCCCTAATGCACTTGCTCACTTTCCTTCACCTTGCCATATAAGAAACATGCAACGTCATGCGAATATTTAAATAATTTAGGCTCCTCATTATTGCATATATTCATTGTAAAAGGGCATCTAAGTCTATAGGGGCATCCTTTATCTACCCTTTCGTAATTTATCTTAACGTCAATTTCTTTATATAGGTTATCGATAGATGGTGTAAGATTTATCAAATCCTTAGTATAAGGATGTAATGGATCCTTTAATATTTCCTCTAAGTCACCTCTCTCTACTATTTTGCCAGCGAACATTACTATCGCATTACCCTTATTAAGTAGATGATAGAAGTATCTGGCTATTGGGATATCGTGAGTTATGAATACCATTGTAAGGTTAAGCCTATTTTTTATTTCTGCTAACGTATTTAATATTCCAATTCTTAAAGAAGCATCAACCATGGTCACGGGTTCATCGGCTACTATTATCTTAGGGCTTACTGAAAGACTTCTCGCTATGTTAACTCTTTGCTTCTGACCACCTGAAAGTTGATGGGGATATTTACCTAAAAAATCTTGTGCAGGAGTCAATTTTACCAATTCCAACAGGTTAATCAGACGTTTTTTTAGCTCCTCCTTGCTAATATTTTCCCAATGTACCATGGGAGCTGCTAAGATCTCTTCAACAGTCTTATTAAAGGGAAGTGTAGAATAGGGATCCTGAGGAATTAACTGCACATCTCTTCTGTATTTTTTAAATATTTTTCTCTTATTTTTCCATATATTATATCCATCATAAATAACCTCACCGGACGTAGGTTTCTGTAAACCTACAATTACCCGTCCTAAAGTTGTCTTACCAGCTCCACTTTCACCTAATACTATAAGTAGATCTCCTTGATTTATGCTTAAAGATATATCCTTTATAGCGTAGAATTCTCGTTTTTTAAATAATCCAATCTTATCCTCAAAAATTACTGAAACTCCCTTAAGCTCCATTAGACCCATATAAGTGACACCTTACCTTTCTGTCTTTTACTAAATAAATCTCGGGTAATTCTTCTTTGCACCTTCCGAAAGCTTTAGAACATCTATTTAGAAAAGGACAACCCTTTTCTCCTACTAGTAATGGTTCATCTAAGGAAACATTGATAATCTTCACTTCTCCTTTTAAGGAAGGAATAGAGGATATTAGTAACGATGTATATGGGTTTAATGGATTCTTAATGATCTCCTCAGTATTACCCTCTTCCATAACATAGCCTTTATACATAACTAATAATCTATTAGCTATTTGAGCTATATTAAGTATATCATGGGTTACATAAATTATTGTAACTCCTAATTCTTGATTTATATTTTTTATCAACTTTAATAGTAGTTCTTGATTAAGCATATCTAGCGCACTTGCTGGTTCATCCATCAGTATTAACTTAGGATTTAGGAGAAGGCTTAACGCTATCATTACTCTCTGTCTCATACCACCAGACAATTGGAATGGATACATGTTAAGAACACGATTAGGATCTAAACTTACCAGTTTCAACAATTCCCTTGCTCTCTCAATTACACTTTTCCTATCAGTCTCACCGTGACTCATTGCTATGTAGTAAAAATTCTCGCTAACGCGTAAGACTGGATTTAAAGCGTTCTGACTAGCCTGGGGGACATACGAAATTTCTTTCCACATTAGTTTTTTAAATTCATAAATGGGAATAGCGAATAAATCTAAGCCATTAAAAATTACTTTCCCAGAAACTACTTTCCCTGGTGGTCTTATAGCTCTAAGTATAGCGTTAATGAGTGTAGACTTACCAGAACCGCTTTCACCAATAATTCCAAGAATTTCACCCTTTTCAACGCCAAAACTTACATCATTAACTGCCCTTACAATTTTACTATTACCCTCATCATAAATCACATTCAGATTATGAACTTCTAATATCATAACACATTTATATAACTTGAATTTGTTACTTATAGACTTTTCTTCTCGAGAAAATATAAGGGTGTAAAGCAAATTTATACTATGATGCAGAATAAATTATTTGAGTATTTCCGACTAGTATGGAAGAACAAAAAATCTAGAGCAGGATTAATTATTACTGTATTTTATGTTTTACTCGCGATATTTGGAGAAATTATATTTCCTAGGACGTATTCTTTACCCCCTAGTTCAACTACTATATTTATGCCACCACAGCTATCAAACTTTTATCTAATCTTTGGGACTGGTCCATTTGCAGAAAGCATTTTAGTACAAATCGTTCAAGGCGCTAAGTCTATAATTGAGGTAAGTTTCTTGGCTGGTCTATTCGCTACATTGATAGGTATAGCTGTAGGAATAGTAGCAGGTTATCTAGGTGGAATAATTGATGATATCCTCATGGGAATAACCGATATTGTCCTAACTTTACCTAGTATAATATTATTGATAGTAGTAGTAAGTGCATTCAAAACTAGTAATCCAATTATTCTTTCTCTAATATTAAGTATAACGAGTTGGGCTGGATTGGCTAGAGCTGTAAGATCTCAAGTTCTAGTAATTAGAAATTCCCCTACAATAGAAGTATTAAGAGTATTAGGGTTGTCTAGGGGATACATTATATTTAGGGAAGTAGTACCAACCTTGGGTTCATATATCATAATACACTATATATTTAATGTAGAAGCCGCGGTTTACGCAGAAGTAGGATTATACTACTTAGGAGTATTGCCCTATAATCCAAATAATTGGGGAGCGATGATACAACAAGCACTCTCATATGGAGCAGCCTTAGGCGGGAAGGCAATATATTATCTAACATTTCCCACAGTTGCAATTATAGGCTTTATGAGTGGCTTAATATTACTAAGTTATGGAATTGATGAAATATCTAATCCTAGGATAAGAACCTATAAATAAAAAATTAAGTTAACTTTATTTTCTATTACAATTTTCTCTATCTCCTTCTCATCAAGAATACCACAACTGCAATAATTATGATAATAACAACAATCACTGCAGCTACAATTGGAATTATCGAAGAGGACGTTGTTGTAACTGTAGTTGTACTTACAGAAGTAGTCACTAAAGACGTGGTAGTTGTAGATACAGAAGTAGTTGTTGTAGTTAAAGTAGTAGGAACAGTAGTTGTTGACACAGAGGTTGTTGTTGTAGTAACTATTGTACTCTCATATAATGGAGCGTACCAATAATCGATTAAAGCTTGTATCATCGCAGTACCACCTATGCCATACTGTGCCTCTGACCAAATCCATGAATTAGCCGGAGGAGCTGCAATAAGAAGTGAAGGATTAACAATAACGTAATTCTCAATCTCCACCACAGGTAAGATTGGAAGTAAATATTGGTTCATATAGTATGATAACTCTTGATTAGATTGAATTAGCTGCTGTGTACTATTAGGAGACTCAGTTTCTTCTAGTAACTTATGGAAGTCGACTACAGTGCCATTGGGGAGAGTGAGATTCTCATTCCATTGAGTGACATTCCATGGGTATCCTCCAAAATATGAAAGCACTAAGCTCCATGGCGCGGTACCCGGAGAATATGAGCTACCCCAGTTCTCAAACCACAAATCATATCCAGTACCATTTTGCCATGCTTGATGCCACTGATTAACTACAGTATATATATGTAACTGAGCATTAATTCCAAATTGTTGTAGTTCTTTCTGAACTTCTTCCATCATAGCTAACGCTTGTGTTGGTGGTGCACCTGCACCTATAGTTAAAGTAAATGGAGTCCCGTTCGGAGTATACCATACTCCAGATTTCTGATAGAACCCTACGCTTTCAAGTAGTTGCGCAGCCTTTGTCAAATTAACATTATATGGATTTAGCGATGAATAATACTGAGGAGATGTCATAAATGAATAGTATGACACATTGGGAATTGCATTAGGTATAGCTACTGGTGCCGTTAAAGGACCACCCACTGCAGCTATTGCAGTCCTATTTAGAATATATGCAATAGCAGCCCTAACTTGATAATCTCTTAGCCAAGGATTCTTTAAATTGAATGCTAAACCCCAACCGAAAGGTTGAGGTATTTTAATAACTTCAAGTGTAGTTGGCAAACTCTCTAGTTGGGTTGGTGATAGTCCAGTCAAACTTGACCAGTCCAGAGAAACTTGACCTCCAGTTATTGCGGCTGCCGCTAAATCTGGTTGCCCATATTGATACACCACTATTTGATTGAATGGTATGTATTTAGCGTCATAGTAATATGGATTCTTATTCAGCACTATTTCATTTGATGACAGTTGCGATAGGTAGAATGGACCACTATATGGATACGTTGCAGGATTAGGTCTAAAATGAGTAATCTCTGATCGGATATTCTGAATTATCTGTTGTGCAAGTTTCATATTACTGGTATTTTGTATCTTCGTCCAATTACCTAGGATCTGATCAATTATAGGCTTCCAAACCTGATACGGTATTATAATTGCAACTTCCCCTAGGCCTACAGTATTAATTAATGTATTAGTATACAATATTGGCGATAAAGTATCATTAGGCCAGGTCTCGATTAGCGTATAATTATTAACAACAGTATAGTTTGGAAATGGTGGGGCACCGAACATATCTAGTATTAGACATGTTGCCATTAGATCATAAGCAGTTAGCGGTTGTCCATTACTCCATCCACTATCGTTCCTTATAACTAAGGTAACATTTATTGGTTTTGTCTGCCAAATTTGTTGCCAATTTGATGGGGAGAAGTTCCAAGAGGTTACTATCACTGGAATTGCTTGTCCATTAGTAACGTTTATTAACGCAGAATAGGCGTAAAGTAGACCGTAGAAAGAGCCACCTAAACCTCCTGCAAATATATTAGGATTATAAGTCGCAAATGAAGAATACGCTTCTACGTTGGAATTATACCATCCTAGGTAAAGTGTCGATGGAAATACAGAAGATGCCGAACTTGCTACTATTATACCGCTCATTGAGGAAAGCATTACAATTATTGAGAATATTATACCTAGTTCTAATACTAATTCCTTTCGCATAGATATTATTTGTATTTTCACACTTATAAACTTTGCCTAAACTTTTATGGTAAACTTAAGAAACACTTATATCTTATTAAAAGCAATAATGATCTATGAATTATAAATGGCTGATTAGGAGAGTTGCATCAGCTATTGTTGCAATATTTGCTACAATAGTGATTAGTTGGGCCTTATTGGAGTTTTCTCCATACTCTCCTGCAAATTACATCATGCAATTCATAAATCCACAAGATTTCGCTCAAAAACCTGAACTATATAGTTCACTCATAGACTACTTAAACACTCTAAGACCGCATGGGAATCCATTAATTAATGCAGCAGATTATATTTGGAATACATTACATGGAAATTTAGGCTTCTCGATAATTAGCAACGTACCAGTGGCTCAATTAATTGCAGTGGCATTGCCTTGGACATTATTCATCGTAGTAACGTCTCTTCTAATAAGTTTCTTCCTCGGGATAAGAATAGGTCAGAAACTAGGGTACATGAGAGGAACCAGGACTGATTCCATGTCCACAGTCTCACTATCGATCTTAAGATCAGTACCAATTTACATCTATGCTGTATTATTTATTTACATACTTGCGTTTACATATCATATCTTCCCCACAGGAGGGGCTTACAGTGTACATGCAACTCCGGGATTTAATCTCCCCTTTATAGCCAGTGTGTTGTATCATGCGTTTTTACCAATACTCACATTAACCGTAGTAAATTTAGTAGGATGGATCTTACAGATGAGGGCAAACACAATATATGTACTTGGCGAAGATTTCGTAAACTTTGCTGAAGTTTCTGGAATTAAGAAGGATATAATAGAAAAGAAATATATTGGAAAGAATGCAATATTGCCCCTCTACACTAGTTTAATAATAGCAATAGGATTCTCCTTTAGTGGATCAGTATTCGTAGAGCAGACATTTTCGTATCCTGGAGTAGGTAACTTACTAATTAACTCCATTACCTCTAATGACTATCCCACTGAAATGGGAGTATTTATCATAATAATTGTAGCGGTAATTGTAGGTAATTTGATAGCTGATTTGACATATTCCTTCTTAGATCCTAGAGCTAAAGTTGGTGAAGAATAGTGGAGGTGAATAGAACACTATTGGCCATAGGTTATACGCTATTATTACTAGATATTTTTTCACTGCTAATATATAGGAGTCCCGCAACATTATTTCCTCAGATAATCGTTCTAATATTATCAGCATTTATGATAATATATGCGATTAGCCAGATAAGGAACTTAAAATAGCTTCCTTAAAATTCGAATCGGATTTAAAGAGAGCAGTATAGATTTGATCTTCCTTATCGTTAATCAAGATTGAATCATTGAATAATAATATCGAAGCAAATGTGAGATTAACATGACTTGAATCACGTAATTTTTTTAACACTTGTTTGTATGCTAAATCGTATATTCTAAGAAGAGAAGATAAGGTAATCTCCGCCTCCCTTTTTCTGAAATACAATCCTGGATTATATAAGCTAGATAATAAATAATCTAAAGAATCAAGTCTTTCTCTTTTCTCGTTAAGATTTTTTAGTTCAATATAACCATCCTCTAGTAATTTGATAACTTGATTTAGGGGCATCGGTTCTAATTTTTCCCCAACCTCTCTTGATTCAAGATTAGCCCTCACCAATAATATTCTAATATGAGGCTTCGATACGTTTTTAAGAAAATACGCGTCTATAAAAATATTATCAACTCTGTAGAATGGTAGTAATTTCATCTTCTTCGCCTCTCTTTTAATTGAACCGCGTAACCAAGAAGTATAAGGCCAATAAATAATATAACTCCAGAAGATAAGTAACCAATTCCTGAAAACCAAGAGTTGAAAACTTTTATGGTAAACGAAATAGTAGTTAAATTAGAATACGGAAGTGATCTAAACTGAATATAAACTGTACCAGAATTTGGAGAAATATATGATATACTAAATGAATTTGTGTTACTTGCAACTTGCTGAGGTACGATCCCTATAATGTAGATATTAATAGGTTTTGTGGAATTTCCTTCAATTACTATTCTATCATTTTCTCTAACTATAACTGGAAAACCTTGTGCTCCTTCTTCAGCTAAGGAAATAGTATCTTTAAGAGCATACACTACCAGAGAGGAGTAAAGATACGTGAAAATTACATCTATCAAACCTATAGTTAATATTACAATTGAAACTATTAAAATTGTCCTCTTTCTCATACAATATATACCCTTTTTCCTAGCTGATAAAAACTTTATTTTTCAAAGCCTTTACTTATACATATGTCGAAGATTTCTGAAATTGAGGCATATATTTTAGGTAAAGAGGTAACAAGCGCTCAATGGGCGTCACTAATGGTATTGGTAAAGGTTACAACAAGTGATGGTAAAGTAGGCTGGGGAGAAACTGTAAGTGCGTTAAGAGCCGAGGCTGTTGCAAATTTTGTAAAGAAGATAAACACTGTATTAAAAGGAAGCGACGTATTTAACGTTGAAAAGAACAGGCTAGAATGGTATAAGCATGATTTCAATATGACCATCTCCTTAGAGTCAACAACAGCCTACAGTGCTATAGATATAGCGTCTTGGGATATAATTGGGAAGGAATTTGGAGCTCCATTATATAAGGTACTTGGAGGAAAAACAAGAGATAAAATACTTGTCTACGCGAATGGATGGTATCAAAATTGTGTGAGGCCAGAAGACTTTGCGGAAAAGGCCAAGGAAGTCATAAAAAAAGGGTACAAGGCTTTAAAATTCGATCCATTTGGCCCATATTTTAATGAAATTTCTAAGAGAGGTTTAGATATGGCTGAGGAGAGGGTAAAGGCTGTTAGGGAGGCTGTAGGCGACAACGTGGATATTTTGATAGAGCATCACGGTAGGTTTAGTGCAAATTCCGCAATCATGATAGCAAAAAGGTTAGAAAAATATAATCCATTGTTTATGGAAGAGCCAGTTCATCCTGAGGATATAGAAGGACTTAAGAAATATAGAGCTAATACGAGCTTAAGGATTGCGTTAGGTGAGAGGATAATTAATAAAAATCAAGCTCTTTATTTTATGAAAGAGGGGTTAGTGGACTTTTTACAAGCTGATCTGTATAGAATCGGTGGAGTTACTGAGACCAAGAAAATAGTGGGAATTGCAGAAGCCTTTGACGTATTGATGGCTTTTCACAACGCTCAAGGTCCGATATTAAACGCTGCAACATTACAATTTGATGCGTTTATACCAAACTTCTTAATACAAGAGTCCTTTTATGACTGGTTCCCGAGTTGGAAGAGGGACCTAATATATAATGGAACTCCGATAGATAATGGATACGCTATAATACCAGAAAGACCTGGTTTAGGAGTTGAAGTAAACGAGAAAATGTTAGATAGTTTAAAGGTTAAAGGTGAGGAGTACTTTAATCCAGAGGAACCAGTATGGGTAGTGAAAGGAACATGGAAGGATTACTAGCTAGTTAGATCTCACCTCTAGTTATTTCCTCTGGATCCGGTTTTCTGCTTATTAGTCTACCTCCATCAATTACAATCTCAGTTCCAGTAATAAAGGTGTTTAAATCGGACGCTAAAAAGGCTAATAAATAAGATACCTCAATTGCCCTTCCCATTCTTCCTAATAAAGTGGCTGCTCTTTCGTCTAAATTTTTTGGTGGTTCATCATCTTTGCTATAGATCGGACCTGGTAATACAGTAATTACTTGTATTCCATATTTTCCTAAGTCTATGGCCAAACTCCTTCCCATAGATATTAATCCTCCTTTGGTAGTAACATAGGCAAAGGATCTCTCTAATGGAAACTTCGATTGAATTGCTGAGATATTAATTATTTTCCCCTTAATACTGTTTTTAATCATCAACCTTGCAGCCATTCTCGATAGAAGAAAAGGTGCAGTTAAGTTTAAGCCGATAATTTCATCCCACTCTTCTATGGGAATGTCAAGTACTGAATATCTAGAATTTCGAGAAGCATTGTTAATCAGCACATGAATTGTCCCAACGTTTTTCTCATACCATTCAATAAATGAGAGTATCTCTTCTCTTCGTGTTAAATCAACTTTTTTAAAATATACATTTTTAGGTAAAGAGTTGACTTCTCTCCTACCTATAACGTAAATAGTTGCACCTAATTTACTGAAAAGTTCTACAGTCTTTAAGCCTATACCAGAAGTTCCACCAGTTATGAGGCAAACTTTTTCGCTTAAATCTAATTTAGTCATATAGAATGATCTTAGACCTAAATAAATAAGCTTTGAAGATATATTGAATTCGTTATATAGTTTTTAATTATGATGTATTGTAATATATAAGTATATGAATAGTTTATTATATAATTATTATAGACGTATAGAGGAATGTATTTATGAGTACAGATATCAAAGCAATCTATCATACTTAAATGTGATTATCTATATACATAAATGTTTTAAAAATTGAATAAGAATAATTCTCAAATAACGTAGAAAATCTGTTATTGGGATAAAAGTTCTTAAACCGATTACGTTACTTTATAATATGATCTTAAGTTGGATCAAAGATGAAAAAATCACATTTAAGCCATTAATTCTCCCAATAGTCCTTCTCGTAATTGCATTTAACCCTTTCACAGAAAGCCTAGAATTTTACTCTCCCGCAGTTTACATGATATCACACTATATAGTTTACTTCTCTGGAATATTTATTGGTTATAAGTACTTTAAGGGAGACGTAATTTCTTTAACGCTGGGACTAATACCACCCATTATATGGCACTTACCATACTTTTTCGCATTAGGCGCAGCTTTCATAACGTACAGAGCACTACTCGAAATAACACTTCTTGTTGGCGGGATTCTTGCTGGTTCGTCAATTAAATACATAAAGTTTTACCTAAAAGTTACATTATTCGCACTCTGGATGTTAGGAGACAGTGTACTAGCAATATTATTTATCATAGCTAGCCCAATATATTCAAACACTATTTACAACTTTTCTCCATATTCTCCATCATCCCTTCCAATTGCTGGCGTAGCAATGTTTATTGCAATGAACGTGTTCTTAGGGTACGTTATAGCTAAATACATAAAAGGAATACTAGGGTGAGCGTAAAGGCCTTTCACTAAAAAAGAGAAGTTACTTTTGAAAATTAAATTGCGTAAAATAGAACAGATGACGTGCAAAATAGCGATCCGAAGAATCCTAGTGCCATTAAGTACGCATAATCTGGAGTTAATAAGCCATAAAAAACTAAACCACCTGCAGCTGCTATTCCTATAAACAGTAGATTCAAGAGAGAAAATAGGTACACTGATCTTATACCTTCTCTCACAGATTGAGCAAGCATTGCTGCACCAAAAAACCCTACAAGCATCGCAAGTGTTATATGACTTGATAGTATCAAAGCCTGTGAGTAAGCATTTAGTGGGAATTTATCATAAAATAGTGTAGCAATTCCAGCATAAAATAATCCAGCTAGAAGTATGGTCTCAGTTAAGGAGATATATAACATTAACCTACTTGGCCTTATCCTAGACTGTGACACCACCAATTTACTCACCCCTTCTTATACTATATATTAAACAGCCAGAGGCAGTTATAAGTGCAAATACAAAACCCATTCCCATTTGAAGCAAGTAACCCACATCAATTACACCTCCGAAATAAAATGATCCAGCAAATGCTGCAAAAAGGATTGAAAGAACGTTTAGAATTGAGATTAAAATTGCACCCTTATCTTTATAACTTACAGCAGACGCAAGCATACCTACGCTTAATATAGCAACTAGAATTCCACCGTATAAGTGCATTATTAAGGGTATACCTTGAAGAGGAAGGTTATATACGGCTATTAACATACCTCCAGCATAGAGAACTAACAATATTGCTACCTCGCCGGCAGCTATTGCTGGCATGTAATTCATTCTGGACATCATCTTGCTTATCTGAATATACTTCTCATACATTAGTTCAATAGCTCCCAACACAATCACCTTATTGGTAGGTGTTTCCAGCGCTCTGAAGCTCTGTGTAACAATTACTTGGATTTTGGCCAGATTGTAATATCATTTTTGGACATCCAGTAGCCTGGTCATATGAAGATAGATACGCATACCCTGAAAGATTATTAGTGCGTCCTAATATAGTAGGAGCGTTTAAGTTCATGCCAATTGCGTAAAGGTAATCAGTATTAGAATCCCAATATAGTTGCACATAAGGTAGTGGTCTAACTGTGGGTCCTGTCAGTACAGAAGCTCCATGATAGGGATCATAAGTAGAACCATGACAATCGCAATGTATGACTCCAGGTGCATTAGCTTGTTGAGCAGCTTGAAGCGCCACTTCCGGTAAGAAGTTAGGAGTAGGTAAACCAACTTTCATGTATTTCGGTGGAAAGAAGTGAATCTCAGGTGGAGTGCATCCCAAATGTTGACATATGGCTGAAAAAGCTACTATTGAATTATTGGGTCCAACTCCACCAGGAAAAGTATAAGTCTTACCATTTTCCGGAATTACAACCGTGGTTGGTGGGATTTTTATAGGATTATCGTTCTCATCACCTAAGTTCAAAAGGAAAGTTATATCGCCTTGCATTGGATATTCAAATAGTAAGATCTCCGGGTTGTTTACAGGTATTTGAGATGCTTTAATCGGATTACCGCTGGAGTCGACTATGATTATCCAAGGAAATTGTTTCAAACTTATTTCGGGTTGATTTAGATACGAAATGACTGGAATTGCACTTAATACTGCAGCTGCACCTATACCTATGAGGATGCCCTTTAGGAAAGCTCTCCTACTGGGATCAAGAGGACCTACATTTTTCTCAGCGTAATTATATAAATAATCTCTACCACTTCTAACAAACTCTTTCTCATCAAACTTTGTTTTTGGATCTCTCATTTTTCTTAAAAGTTTAATCGCAAATATAAGGTCATCACGCTTGATAATAGGTATTCCCTTAGCCATACTACTTACCAAATTTACAATGAAACTTAAACCTTAAAAATTTTATTTTAAAATTTTCCATAGCAAATGTTAGCCTTATTTGTTGCAAAAGATTTTTTAGTAATATTATAACCATTTACCTTATATAGAGGGAATTTATTATGCAATCAAATTAACTAAATAAATAAGTAAAAATAAGCACAAACCTTTACGTACTAGAAATGACATGATAAATTAAATAACACATATATAGCTATTTTAACAAGAATATTATTTATCTTGAAAATACCAAGCCAATAAATGAAGTATAGTGAATGTGCGTACCTACAATTTTTCTTATAGTTAACTAGATTGTGTAATTCTAATTTTAATTAACTCAACTTTAACGGAGTCTAAGTTATTAAATCTTTGAAAAATTTCAAATAAAGATTTATAAGCCTCAATACTCTAAAAAAGAATCAGGTGTGAACTATGGATATTAAGGAACACGCTGAAGAAGTGTGGTTTATAATTATGTTGATTTTAGTTGCAACATTCTTCAGTTTGAACGTTTACTATATTCTAACTGGAAAGAGCTTCAGTTTAAGATACGGTTTACCGGAATTCTCTGGCTTACCTCCACAAGCTCAAGCAGCAGTAAGATATTTTGAAACCCACCCACCACCTTCTGGTCAGTATTCTGAGGTCATAAATGGGACATTAGTAGTTAATCTCACTGCAGTACAATACAGATGGATTCCCAACGTTATAGTAGCTAACGTGAGTGAACCAGTAGTATTAATAATAAATTCTCCACAAGTGGATACTGGGTTTTACTTAAGGCTTCCAAATGGGTTAGTTAATATAAATAATGTTCAAGGAATTACAAGCTATGTTTACTTTATAGCTCCTAATCAACCGGGAAATTACACGTGGTATAATGCAGAATACGACGGTTATGCTTCATCGTATATGACTGGAACCTTGGAGGTGGTATGATGAGTATTATGAATCAAATAAAAGATACTGTAGTGCCTAAAAATACGTTAAACGTAGTTTGGCTTTACACAATAGGTTCTATATTCTGGTTAGGAGTTTTAGGAATAGCTGCCATGAATTTGAGGACGTATTTAACGTTTAATAGTAATTCCCCCAACGTGGGAGAACTATACTATACTGCACTAACTATTCACGGTTGGGCCGGTATATTTGGATTTGTTCCTTTAGCTGCGGTAGCTGTAATAGCTTTCGCAATGTATAAGAGTAACTTATCGATTTTGCATACTAAACTAATGTCCATTTTCTTCTGGCTATCTAACATCTTCTTAGCGATTGGGCTTGCTGGATCTCCGGATATGGGTTGGTACATGTACCCTCCACTTGCAATAGAATCAAATAACAACTTCCATGCCTTTCTGTTTTACACTTCGCCTGCACTAATGGGTATGGCTTACTTATCCCTAACTTTAGCCTTCATATTACAGACAGCAATGTTCATAATCTTGATTGCGGACGCATATGCAACTAAACCAAAGAATGAAAGGCTAAACATATTTGGGGCTTATGGAGTAGCTTTTGCAATAGTTATTGCAATAACTCTTCCCGCATTAGCTGCATCTACGTTATGGTATACGTTGTATTTCTTTGCAGGAGTTCCAGTTAACCCGTTACTATGGGCATTACTATTTTGGTTCTATGGACATCCAGTAGTATATTACGTTCCGTTCCCACTATTTGGTGCTCTATACTACTATGTTCCAAAATACGCTGGGAGAGCACTCTTTAGTGAGAAGTGGGCTAGATGGAATATATACTTACTATCAATTGGCTCAATGCTTATATGGGTTCACCACTTGCAAACTTGGCCATTACCTATAGATCTAAGAATCTGGGTAAACCTTTCGACACTGATTTTAGCCTCAGGGTCTGGTCTTACTGTACTTAACTTAGGATTAACAATACTTCTTTCCCAGAAATATAACTGGAAGGATCCAGTTGGAATGGGAGCACTAATTGCATTAGTGGGTTTCATATTAGCCGGTGTCCAAGCATTAGTTTTACCAGAGAACTCAATAAATCCATTATTCCATAATACCTATTACGTAGTAGGACATTTTCACTTAATGATATGGACATTAATAGTAATGGGCTTTACTACAGTGTTTTTAGACATGTTAAGAAGCACATTTGGTGGATTCGACTTCAGTGCACAGGCCTCTAAATGGATGAGAATCGGAATGGTATGGTGGACTGCGCCATTTTTGGGTGTAGGCTATGCCATGTCAGTTATTGGCTATCTAGGAATGTTAAGGAGAATGATAACATATCCAGCAATGTTCCAACCATATAACTTGTTAGAGTCGATCCTCGCTGAGATAGGGATTCCAGGGTTATTATTAACTATATTTGTAGGTATTTTCGATGCGTTAGCTTATGCTTCTAAGCAGAATGTTTTTTCCACTTCAACACCCTCAACTCCCTCTAGTTTACCCGTAATGGCAAAAGATGGGGTGAACAAAAATGGGTGAGGAAAAGAAGGGAATTATAGATACTATAATCGATAGAGTAGGTGTAACTGAAGCGCCACTATTTAAAACACCAGATTACATGTATAATCTATCCTACTGGCTAGGAGCAATGGTAGCTGCAGCTTTCATATATACTGTCATAACTGGTTTATTCCTCTTAATGTATTATCAACCAGCTTACGCGTATCAATCAACACAAAGTATAATTTCCAGTGTTCCATATGGTCCAGTCTTATTATTTAGTCACTTATATGGTGCATACATCATGATTATCTTGGCATATATACATATGTTTAGAAACTTCTACAAGGGAGCATATAAAAAGCCTAGAGAATTACAATGGATAACTGGAGTTATACTTCTATTATTAACACTAGGAGCATCTTTCTTTGGATATAGCCTAGTCAGCGATGTCCTTGGAGTCAATGCAATAAATATTGGAGATCAATTATTAGTAGGTACTGGTATCCCAGGCGCAACAACCATAGTGGGATGGCTTTTTGGACCAGGAGGAAGTGCAGCGCTATCTTCAGATCCCTTAGTGAGATCAGAATTATTTGATAGATTGTTAGGATGGCATATATTACTAGTATTTCTATTAGGAGTTCTATTTCTATTTCACTTCATGCTAGCAGAAAGATATGGAATGACACCTTCAGTTAAGGATAAACCCAAAGTCCCGGCATATTACACTAAGGAGGAACAGCAAAGATTTAATGAGTGGTGGCCTAGAAACTTTGTTTATATGTTATCAATAGTATTACTAACATGGGGGATAATATTATTCGTTCCCAACTTATTAGCAAATATAAATGGGTTACCAATAGTGATCAATCCTTATCCCGCTCCACAAGCAGGATCGCCAGAGTCTACAAGCGTACAACCGTATCCCCCATGGTTCTTCTTATTCCTCTACAAGTTTGTTGACTTCCTATTACCTAACGGAATGCCAATCACTCCAATCTTAGTTTTGGCAGTACTTATTATAGGTCTTTTGATACTAATCTTCCTTCCATTCTTAGATCCCAGTGACGATTTACGTGTTACTAGAAGAAAGTTCTGGACATGGATTGTTAGTACTTTGGCTGTATATCTAATAGAGCTGTCTGTATGGGGATACTTAGAACCAGGTGTCCCAGTCCCATTCTCACAAGAGATAGAATACTTAGGGTTACCGTTAGTCGTTATAGGAGTAATTGTGTACTTATGGCCAGTAAAGCAAGATAGTACCCCAATCACAAGGACTGAGACAAAGGTAATTAAAATGAATATAACTCCAATGGAAATACTCCTCGCCTGCGTATCCTCCTTGTCGTTAGCAGGGACATTTGTAAACTTCCTAACATTTCCAACAGTCATAAATGGTATTATTTTAATACCAGTGGGATTATTTACATTATATATGCTAAGAAGAGTTGCAGCATTTATGGTTGGAAGAAAACCAGTAGCAGCTATGGGAAGCAGTGTAACGGCTAGTTGGAGCAAGAAGGCGGCTTTTTACGGAATAATAATAATTTTCATTGTTTCCCTATTCCTATTAGGTCTAATGTGGACCTTACCAAGTATAGGACCACAATCAACTTATGCTGGAATGGATTTAGGTGTAATCCTAATGCTCTGGGGAATAGCAGTGCAGCTTTATCATTATGAAATCTATGTAAAATAGAGGTGGGGTTGATGAATAAGCTAGGTATAGCAATTTTGGCTCTAATATTTGGAGCCACTGCGTTCATGGCTGGATTTATGGCGTATAATCTGCTGTGGGACTCTGTTAGAATTATATCAATGTTGGTGAGATAACATGAAAATTTATACAATAGCTGGAATTATATCGGGAATAATGGCTTTATTTTTTATAATACTTTCTCTACCTCTTAACCTTATTTCAGCACGGAGTATAGGAGTTGACCCTACAAGCATAATTATGGCAACACTATACATGCTCTTAGCGAGTATAATATTCGTAATACTCTTTAAGGGAATAAACAAGTTGTGAAGATTTATAAATATTTCTAAGTTATTTTTTTATTCATAACACAACTTTGAGTAACATATAATGTTCATAATTGACGTGCAATAGTTATTATTTTTAAATATCTTATGCGTCTTTATAAAACACTTATTATAGAAGGGTATAAAAATGAATTGCGTTATGAACTTAGATTTGGATTAACTATATATACTAAAAATTCTATCATTGTTATCGGCCATGAAATGGAAATATATAATAGTAATTTATGCAATATATATAATTATATCGATGATAGTCAAAATTGTAGGAGAAGCTAATTTTCCAGGTAATATATATTTCTTTTATTTGATCAACCACTCACAACTTGAGGCACTTAATCCCATTATGATATTCTTCAGTAAATACGGCAGGGAGTATATTTGGATACCGGTAACTGCAATCTTATTCATTATAGGTGGGAAGTTTAGGAGAAGTTCACTCTTATTAGTTGGAGGATTTATAATAGCTATAATTTTAGGAGAGGTGTCAAAATATGTAATGGCTCAGCCAAGACCATTTCTAATACTACATAACATAAATTTGCTAGTTTCAGAACCCACTGATTATTCTTATCCCTCGGGACACGCATTAATAGTGGCCGTAGGTGCAACGATAGCTCTCTTAACGTTACCATATTACATCTCAATACCTTTATTTATAGAAGCACTACTTACAAGCTATTCTAGAGTTTATGTAGGGATTCATTGGCCTTTAGATGTACTAAGTGGATGGATATTAGGAATAGCAATAGCTTTAACTGCAATGAATCTGGAAAAGTTTATTTCAACGATTTATAACAAGCTAGTTAACTCCGTTGTTGGTAGTGGAAGAAAAACAAATTTAAAACGTCAAAAGTAAAGGAAAAATCTTGTGGAAAAACTAACAGATTTAGAATTTAGAGCATTGGAAATTTTAAGAGAAGATTCTAGGATAAGTGTTACGGAGCTAGCGAAGAGGCTTAATATTAGCAGGAGTACTGCTACCAGACTTTTGAGAAATCTTAGAAGGAGAGGGGTGAAATTCACTATTAAATTTCAGAATGAACCTTTCATCGCTTTTGCGATTTCAGAGTCTTGTGACAGTGACGAATGTTATAAACTGTTGGATGGTAGATTTATTAATATAGTAAGAGCCAATACACTAGAAAGTTTAGAAAATAAGTTAAAAAATGTGAAGAGAAAAGATTTAGTATTTATAGGCAAGAGCAACTTTGTTGTTAAGTGTGATTACTGTGGTAAAGAAATATATGATAACCCATTAACATACAAGGTGGGAAGAAGAACATATTACGCTTGTTGCAATTCTTGTTTGACGGAGTTAAAGAAAAAATTTGCACGTAATGATGATTAACATTTACACAAGTTTTAGAGTCATTTTGATCGTTATATGATGTAAGTAGATGCAAATTGATAGAGGAAAAAGTTCTTTATAATAGAGGCAATAATTGATATTATGATAATTGATCCCGTTTGCGGAATGGAAGTAGATGAAAAAAGTCAATATAAAACAATGTACAAAGGGAAGGTATATTACTTTTGCTCATCTCACTGTTTAAGGGAATTTCAGAAGAACCCAGAGGAATACTTAAGGAGTGGACCCAAAGGGATGCCACATGGCCACTGAAAAGAAGGAGGAGTTGAAAATTAAAGATAATGAGGAACAATTAAGAATAGTTGGGATGCATTGTGCAACATGCGTGATGACTGTATCCAAATCTTTGAAGTCAGTTAGTGGAGTTAAAGATGCCGATGTAAATCTAGCAACTGGAAGTGCTAAAGTAATCCTAAGCGGAAACGTCAAATTAAAAGAATTAGTAAAGGCGGTAAGAAAGGCAGGCTATGATGTTGTCACACAAAAATTTGCTATAAAATTGAATGTTAACCCAGAGGAAATGCCTAAAATTGAGAGGAAATTTGAAACTATTAAAGGTATAGTTGATGTGAAATCCAATGCTGGTTTAGGATTAGTAAGTATAGAATACAATCCAGAATCCACTACTCCAGAGAAGATACTGAAAGAGGCTGGAGTAAAGGGAGAAATAATAGATGAGCGACGTAGCGAGAGGAGTATACTCTATAAGGACTTCTATGATATATTAAGGAGATTGATAGTAGGTATAGTATTTACACCTTTGACGTATCTATTTCCATTCTTTTTTAGCATATTAGCATCAATACCAGTACAGTTCTACTCGGGGTTAAGATTTCATAAAGGCGCGTATAGAGCATTAAGAAATAAAACTACTAATATGGATGTGCTCGTCTCCTTAGCGTCAAACATATTATGGTTCTCTGGAATTCTCCTTCATACCACATTTTACGCTGACGCTTCATTATTGATAACCTTCATACTTGTAGGTAAAACATTAGAAGCGTATATTAAAGCTAAGATGAGTACCGAAATACGTATAGAGCCCTATAAGGCTACTCTGAAAGACGGAAGAGTAGTTAACTCTAATGAATTAAAAGTAGGTGATATAGTAATTGTTAGGACAGGGGAAAGAATACCAGCTGATGGAATAGTTGAGAGTGGAGAGGGTGAGGTAAACGAGGCAATACTTACTGGAGAGCAGAAACCAGTATTAAAGAAAAAAGGGGATAACGTCCTAGCTGGTGGTATTTTAGTAAATGGTTACTTAGAAATATATGTTACTAGAAACTGGGATAGGAGTTATATTGTACAAGTAACAGAGAGTGTAAAAGAAGCCTATAATGCTAGAGTTTCTATCCAAAACCTGGTGGATAAAGTTTCATCAATATTCGTACCTATAGTTATCACTCTTTCAGTACTTACGTTTCTGATTTGGAAATTAGTATTGGGTTATGACCTATATTCTTCACTACTTTTTGCTGTTGCAGTATTAGCTGCAGCTTGCCCATGTGCATTAGGCTTAGCCTCACCTATGGCAATGTTAGTCAGTGTTCGTAGGGCATTAAAAAGAGGTATTATAATTAGGGACGGTAGTATTTTAGAAGAAATAAGAAATGTTAATGTTGCAGTCTTAGACAAAACTGGTACTGTAACTGAGGGTGAGTATGTAATTGTTAGTAAGAAGGAGCTTATTAAAGGAGCTTTAGATTTGGCTGCAATTGCAGAAAGTAGAAGTATACATCCTATTGCTAAGGCATTTCATAAAATGAATATGAAAGGGGGAGAGGTTGAGCAATTTGAGGAATTTCCGGGTAGGGGAATATATGCTAAAGTAAACGGATATGATGTAATTGTAGGAAGTAAAGATTTCGTGAAGAGCAATTGTGATTGGAATGTAGAAGATGAGGGAGATATTTTGATTTGTGTTAATGGAAGAGCGGGAGGAATAGTTAGCATAAGAGATAAGCTTAGAGATGATGCTAAAAGGGTTATAAATTATATGAAAGAAAGGGGAATTAAAGTAATAGTAGCAACTGGAGATAGTAGTGCTTATGCTGATGAAATAGGGAAGGAGTTAGGTGTTGAAGTTCGTAAGGGATTAACTCCAGATGATAAAGCAGAGTTCGTGAAGGAATTAAGGAAAAATGGTAATAAAGTGATGTTCATAGGTGACGGAATAAATGATGCCATTGCTATGAGAGAAGCTGACGTAAGTATAGCTATCTCCAGTGGTACAGATTTAGCTAAGAGTGCTGGTAAAGTTATAATTAATTCATTAGATGACGTAATAGAACTATTTGAGCAAGCGAAATTAGGAGTTAGAAAAATTAAGGAGAATTTAGCTTGGGCATTTGGCTATAATACAGTGATAATACCTATTGCTGCCGGAATATTTTACCCAACTCTATCTCTATATTTACCTCCGGAATATGCAGCACTTGCAATGGGATTTAGCAGTGTGATAGTGAGTTTATGGTCACTGGTTCCAATTTAACATAAATAAAAAGGGAATAGAGAGGTATATCTTGAAAATTAAATATAAAATATTTTATATACAAAAATTCTATCTTTTATTAAGCGTTAACGACAACTTCTTTCTTGTTAGCTTCTTCTTGTTTCTTCTTTCCCTCAACTTTAGACATAATATAGTTTATTGCTCTTTGTAACTCAGCCTTATGCTTAGTCGTAATGTGTTTTTCTAATTTCCCTTCGTCAAGTTTTTCATTGCAGAGAAGGCATGTGTACATTCCATCTGTTTTATATACAATTGGGCTTACTTTGGCATTTGATTGTTTTATCAACGCTATTAGTCTTCTAGCCTTCCCCTCTCCACCAGCCTTCTCTACAAATCTCATTATGTTTCCCCTGATTGTGTGCTTTGTTATTCCATATTTATATGCTAGTACACTTGGTCTTTCTCCTTCTACCAGATAGCTATATATAGCATCAACTACATATGCTTTATCAGCAAGCATCTTTATGGCTATATATTTTATACTCTCATTAGTCATACATGATATATTCTCCTAGTAGTTTTTAAACCTTTCTATTATAAGTATCTAATACTTATACCCTATTAATCTTATCAACAATACTAATATAGTATTAAAGGGAGTTAACTTAAGAAGAAAAATCCTTATGTTTTCTGCAAAAAGTTTTTAGCATTATTGTCAATACTTTAACTAATGATTAAAACAATTGATATTTCAAAGACTTTTAAAGTAAAGAATAAAGAGATAAAAGCTGTTGACAAGGTATCCTTTGAAATAGAAAGGAACACGACAGGGGCTTTGGTGGGTCCAAATGGTGCAGGAAAAACAACCTTAATTAAGATGCTTTCGACTCTCATAATACCTAGTTATGGTGATGCTTTAGTTAATGGCTATAGCATAACTAAAGAGGAAAAGAAAGTTAAAGAATCAATAGGTTTAGTTACGGTGAGTGAAAGGTTATTCTATTATAGACTAACTGCCCTAGAGAACTTAGTATTCTTCGCCAGTTTACAAAACTTATCCCTATCTGACGCTAGGAGAAGGGCAAAGGAGGTATTGGAAATTGTAGGATTGTCGGAATGGGAAAACATACCATATATGAAGTTTAGTACCGGAATGCAGAGAAAATTGGCATTAGCCAGAGCGCTAATAACAGATCCACCAGTTTTGCTATTAGATGAACCCACCTTAGGTTTAGATCCACTCTCAGCTAGAATGTTTAGAGATTTAGTTAGAAGAATTGGTAGAGATAAAACTATTCTCCTTACCTCGCATTACATGAAAGATATTGAGGAGTTAGCGGAGAAGATAATACTATTAAAGAAAGGTAAAGTAATAGCTGAAGGAAACAAAGAGAATTTAAAGAATTATTTAGGCAAAGTAATAGAAGTAGAAGTAAACGAGTATCCATTATCATTAGGCAAATACGTAGTGGAAACTTCAACACACTACTACATTTTGAGGATTCCAGAGAAGGAACTTGAAGAATTAAAGGATTATAGGGTGATTAAAGAGGAGGAGCCGTCATTAGAAGATGTGTATATATATTTGATAGGAGACGTTGAGGATTCTGCAAGGCTTGAAGCAGTAAGGAGAGGAGAATGGGGAGGAAGATGGGGATAAGCGGAAAACTCTACTCCTTCTTGTATTTAAGAGGATTTAAGGTATGGGTATCGTATAGGACCCAAACAATATTAACAGTATTAGGTTGGGTTCTTCCAGTTTTCACATATTACTTCACCGGGACTGCATTAGGAAATAGACTAGTGAGTGAAGTAGGAGTAAGTAATTATACGGCATTTTTTACCATAGGATTAGCTTTCCAGGGATATGTATCTTCAGTTATTTCTACTATAAGTCAAAGGTTGCGTAATGAACAACTATACGGAACAATTGAATACTATGTTATCTCAAGGACCGGAACGTTTGGGTTTTTGTTATATTCTGCACTCTGGGGTCTTACTCTAAATACAATAAACGCTGTTATTATTTTAGCCATAGGGTTTGCGTTAAACATACATTATAACGTTAATGTACTCAGTGCAATAGTAATTATAGTGTTGTTGATATTATCAACCTTAGGTATAGGTATGATAGCTGGAGCTGTCACAATGATAACAAAACAAGGTAATCCTATTTCATTCTTCTTTAATACCTTTACAAACCTAATTGGAGGTACAGTATTTCCAGTCACAGTACTTCCATTATTTGTTAGGTATATAAGTTACGGAATTCCTTTAACGTGGGCACTAGAGGGACTAAGAGAAGCATTCTTAAATGGAACTCCTATAACGGGCGTTGCCCAGTTTATTATAATATTAACCATATTTGATATAGTTCTATTACCATTAGGTATATTTTCATATAATTACGCATTCAAAAAAGCTAGAGAAAAAGGTACTTTAGCAGAATACTAATAGACAAGTGACGATTTAACACTATGGCAATATCTTAAAAAGTATAAGAAGAAAGATTACTCGTGAGTTAAAATGTTATACCGAGAGAGTATAGATTTAGATGAGTTTTTGACCCTTGAGGCTCTGGGTGCATACTAATCATTCTATTTTTGTCGCTATTGGCTTCGCTATTAACGGTTTTACTAGCAATGACACGAAATCCGATAACCATTCTATCTTTCTCCACTCTAGTACTATATAATACAATTATTGAGCAACTAGTCCTTATCCTAGTTAATTCATTTTTGATTGTATTACCCAAATCATCTCTACTAGTTGGTAATATGACGAGGACATCTCTTACATCTTTAGGCAATATAAGGTTAAAGAACTTCGTATAATCAGATATTATCCTTAAGCTATAGCTCTTAAGGTTGAAAATCTCCCTGCTTCTAGCCACAGTCATAATGAAATCTTCAAGGTTTCCAGTGCCGGCAGAATTAGTCAACATAACTACTACCTTTTATTAAATATATTAGCATTAGACTTTTTAAAGTTTATATGTATTTGGCACTTTTTATGCTCTATATAAAAATTATAGCGTAATACACTATCTAATTCTTGGGAAAAAGAGTTTTTATATCTTTTCACAAACATCGTACGCTTCTCTGATCAAATCCTCTGCTAGGCTCTTATCTATTTTAGTCGAATATCTATAATTCTCATGAATTACATGAACTTCCATATCAGTATTTTTCTCACCCTCAAGATCAAATGTTAAATATTGAACTGTAGAAAACTCTCTACCTTGATCCCTTCCTCCTTCTGGGATTCCTTGAATTAGCTTGTTTCCCACTTTTAGAAATATTGAATTATATATACCTCTTAGATTATCATAGACCCAATCCAGGTCCTTAAAGTCATAGGAATGGATATAAAGAGAGGCTTTTATCTTACCATCGCATGGAAGTAATGTTGAGTAAATCCTTATCTCTTCAAGTATATCTTCTTTTTTCTCCTTTTTATCTAGATATACCATTTCTTGAATCTGTTGAAGCACTGTATCTCTATTTTCAAATAATAACGTCAACCTATCTCCTAACTCTATTCTTCTTTTGTTCTTTATCTCAATAATTCTCCTTATTCTATCCATTCTTACTTTTTCATATGTCTCCCAAGGTAGGATATCTTGTAAAGTTATTTTAACCATTTTTCATCGCCTCCTTTAACAATTGAATTGGATGTAAGGGTCTTCTTCCCGAAGACTTTTCTATTTGAAGCCCAGCTAAGGGGCATTCAGTTGAAAAAAGATCAGCTTTACTTTGTTTGAAAGCTTCCATCATTTTACTTCCTACTCTTTTAGCAGTATCATAATTTCTTAATCCCCATCCACCATCTATACCAGAACAACCGTTATTGGAAATGTCGACTTTCGCTCCCATAGACCTCAATAGCCTAACCCCAGGTAATCCTAACTGTAAGAACTTAAGGTGACATGGAGGATGATAATACACATTCTTCTCAATCTTACCCTTTAGTTCTATCTTGCCCTCATTCTTCAATTTTAAGAGATACTCCATTGCGTCATAAACCTTAGGTACTTCCTTGTCCAGAATCTTCTTATATTCCCTAATCATTAACGTACAAGTTGGTATGGGTGAAACTATGTCATAACCTTTCCTTACCAAATCCTCTATCATCTTAGTATTATACTCGGCGTTTTTCTTAAGCCTGTCAACATCCCCAGAATCCAGCATTGGAGCCCCACAGCAAACAAAATTAGGAACAATTACTTCTATACCCAATTCGTTATATACCTCTATTAAATCCTCTCCGATTTCTGGAAAGAAATTCTCTACTAAGCAAGTGGGGAATAGTGCAACCTTTGCTTTTGGATTATCAATAGGTTTCGGCTTAACTCTTTCCCTTAAGCCTTTCTCCGCAACGGGTAGTGTTGGAGCTTCTTTATGAATCCCTAATAACTCCTTGTTCTTCTCCATAATTACCTTGGCTAAGGGTCTAGCAAACTTCACACCATCTAACATTTCAAATATAAAGTCCCTTACAGTTAGTCCTCTCTTTTTCTTATAATATAGCCACGCCCATTCCATAAGACTAGGAAAGTCCATGTTAAACTCATGAGGAGGAACATAGGGACAATTAACGTAGCACATCTTACAGTGGAAACACTTAGATGCCACATCAAATAAGTCATCTAAGGTTAAGTTCTTGGGACCTTTTTTATCAGTATAAGTAAACATAAGAGGAAATGAGTCACAATAATTGAAACATAACCTACAACCGTGACAAACACTCGCTTGTCTTATAAATTCTGATAATAATTTATTTGAATCAAAAAAAATAGGATTACTTGGATTTAAAGTATACATTACTTGCCTCCCTTTAGCTGGTTAAGGACAGCTGTGAATTTCTCCGCATGACTCTTTTCTGCTCTTGCCAAGGTTTCAAACCACTCAGCAATTTCATTGAATCCTTCTTCTCTAGCTACCTTAGCATACCCTGGATACATTTGAGTCCATTCGTAAGTCTCTCCTGCTACCGCTGATTCTAACATTTGCTCTAATGTTCCAATAGGTTTGTCAGTAGCTGGATCACCAATTCCTCCTTGTCTTATGAAATCTAAGTGTCCAAACGCATGGGCAGTTTCACCTTCCGCTATGCTTCTCAATAACCCAGCAATTTCGGGATATCCCTCCTCGTCAGCTCTCTTAGCGAAATATAGATATCTTCTATTTGCCATTGCTTCTCCACAGAATGCCTGCCTTAGGTTCTCGGCAGTTTTAGTTCCTTTTAACTCTTTCATCTTCTCACGCTATACTACTTTATTACTGCTAGTTTTTAAAAGTTTCTATCATTATTACCTACAAGTATATTTTAAAAAAGAGTCATTCTAACCTATAGGAGAAAGTAGATTTAGAAAGTGCTAGAAATATTACTCCTATTATTAATAGGAGTGTTGGTATATAAATGCGGGGTTCTGGTGCCATAAAATTAAATATAGGGGTAAAAAGTGAATAATAGAATAGTAATATTGAAAGAACAACTAATACTGCTCCAGTTATTATGAAGGCTTTAGTATAGGTATAATATGTGAATAAATCTTGCCAATCAGCTTTCTCGTTATCTATAATTATAGCTAAACCCCTCATAAAGGTTAAAGACTTATCATTGCCGAACATTGCGAAACCATTTATCTTGTTAAAACCTAGTTCTTTTGCTTCTTCATTTCCCTTTTTCAAATTAAATTTTATTACATCAACTAATTTAGATGGATCCTCGATATTTGAACTTTCCTCAATTTTACCTTCTTCATTGATTTTTACATGTCCAATATATCCTTTCAATTTCTTTATATTAGCCATTTCTTATGACCTCACCTTTTAAGATAGCCTTTATTAATAAGTCCCAATTAGTTTTCTTGGCATTAGTTATTACTAAGTAATCATCTAAAAATACAACTCCCATGTCATCTAATATCATAGCAAACCCTCTAAATGGTTCAAGAAATTTTAACTCTCTAGCTTCGTTTGCTCCAATTTTCATATTCTCCATTAAAATCTCACTTAATTTATCAAGATCAATCAAGATATCCTCACCTTGTATTTTAGTGAGTTTACCTTCATGAAATCTAAATATTGCAATTACACCGGGTATTTTATCCATCATTTCCATTCACTCATTATATAAATATGGTATTTTACATAAATAAGCTTTACCTTCAAAATAATAACTTATTACACTAAATCTAAAAGATAGTTATTAATTATATTTCTAAAAAATAATTAATAAAAAAGTTATCATCTTTTACTCATGATTGCCTTTAAAATTTCCTCTGGAGTTGTTGGAGTTTTAGTGAATCTAGCACCAACAGCATCTTCTAAAGCCCTAATTATCACTGCCGGACCTACTATTAATGCAGCCTCGCCAACACCTTTACTACCAGTTGGATAATTGGATGGATGGTACTGATCAGCAAATATCGAGGTAAACTTAGGCGCTTCAACAGCTGTAGGAACATAATAGTCAGCATAAGTTACAATTAATTGGCCATTCTCGTTAAGTAATGCTTGTTCATATAACGCTTGCCCAACAGCTTGAACACCTCCACCATGAATTTGTGCTTCCGCTAATGCCGGATTTACAACCTTTCCAATATCGTCATATGCCCTATATTCTAAAACTCTGGCAATTCCAGTATCATCCACTTCCACTGTCGCAATATGGACTCCATATGGGAAAGTTACGTCGTTCTCATACATTATCTTCTCCACTAATCCGGGGTCATGACTTCTATAAGCTATGCTAGCAACGTCATCCCAACTCATCTTCTTACTTGGATCACTCTTTAACTTAAACTCTCCTTTCTCATACTGAACTTCTTGAACATCGACATTCCAAGTAGATGCGGCAATTCTCTTCATCTTATCCAAGATCTTTTCCGCAACTTTGATTGCAGCAGAGCCTCCTATTGTTACAGATCTTGAACCGTAAGTTCCCATGCTAGCTGCCACGGTATCAGTGTCTCCCCAAATAACCCTAACCCTGCTTATATCTATTTGTAACGCATCCGCTACTATTTGAGCTATGGCAGTTTCTGTCCCTTGACCATGTGGTGTTGTACCAGTTATTACTAATACATCTCCCCTCTCATCTACTCTAATTTCAGCGTATTCCCACGGACCAAAACTGCATATCTCCAGATAATACGCTAACCCTACTCCAACCCTATGACCTTTCTTTCTCTCCTCTTCAGCCCACTTCTTAAGTTCGTAATAACCTAGCCTCTTCACGCCTTCTCTTAATAATCCCACATAGTCTCCACTATCATAC
Organism: Sulfolobus sp. E5-1-F; assembly: GCF_009601705.1. Lineage (NCBI taxonomy): Archaea > Thermoproteati > Thermoproteota > Thermoprotei > Sulfolobales > Sulfolobaceae > Saccharolobus > Saccharolobus sp. E5-1-F. The sequence goes on from NZ_CP045687.1 coordinate 170,001, forward strand.
CTTAAACCAAATGGATTAGTATATGGTAATTCGGTAATTAGATTCTTTTCTCTGATACTTACGTCGTCTAATCCTAACTCATCAGCTACAGTACTCATTATCCTCTCAATAATATATGTTGCTTCTGGTCTACTAGCTCCTCTATACATAGTAATTGGGGGAGTATTAGTATAAACTGCAACGCTTTCAATATCCAGGTTACGTATCTTATAGGGACCGGGTATCATCATAGGTATTATTAATGGTTGGATACCAGCGGTTACTGTTATATAAGCTCCTAGATCTAGTAACAATTTACCCCTAATACCTAGGATAGTTCCATCTCTTTTAGCTGCAACCTCACCGGTGAAAATATTATGCCTAGCTTCACTTGCTAACATCTCTTCACTTCTGGTAGCTGTCCATCTCACTGGTCTTCCTAAAATAATTGATGATGCTACAACTGCCAGTTCTTCTGGCATTAGATGAACCTTAGCTCCAAAGGCACCTCCAACGTCTGGCATACTGACTCTTATCTTACTTTCAGGTATACCAAATATTCTAGAAAATTCCAAACGCATATAGTGAGGTACTTGCGTAGAATACCATACTGATAGCGTACCTCCTTCATATCTTGATACTATTCCCCTAGGTTCCATGGGATTAGGAATTAATCTTTCATTTATGGCTTCAACCCTAATTACCTTATCAGCTTCACTAAATGCCTTATCAACCTCTCCTGCCTTAAATGGAATCTTAAAGGATATATTAGTCTTTAACTCCTCATGGATTATAACTTGATCTTTCTCAGCATCTTCCATTTTAGTTACTGGTTTCAAAGGCTCATAATCCACTACTACCTTATCTATAGCATCTCTAACGCTATACTTATCTTGGCCAAGAACAATTGCTACCGGTTCGCCTACATATTTAACCTTATTATCTGGAAACGCCTTCCTCTCACTATATCTAAATGATCTTATATCTATATACGTTGGCCAAGGTCTAATTCCACCTTTTAATAAGGGGTTGATTTCCTTTGCAGTAAATACTGCAACTATACCATTGACCTTCAATGCATCGCTAACGTCAATTCTCTTAATGATCGCATGAGGATAAGTACTTCTAACAAAACCTGCATATAGGGCTGGTATCCTTATATCATCAACATATGTACTTTTGCCTGTTACGAATTTGTCATCATATAATCTTTTTACTGGTTTACCCACGTAACTCATGCTCTCAACCTCCTCGAGGCATCTAAAACTGCCTTAACTATGTTTTGATACCCAGTACACCTACATATGTTACCATGAAGTCCATCTCTAACCTCCTCCTCAGAAGGATTTGGATTTTCTTTTAGCAAGAAATACGTTTGCATTATCATTCCCGGCGTACAGAAACCACACTGAAGTGCAAAATTCTCCTTAAACGCCTCTTGAATTGGATGAAGCTTAGAATCTACTGAGAGACCCTCAATTGTAGTTATTTCTGCACCATCAGCTTGCACCGCAAACAACGTACAAGATTTTACTGATTTGCCATTCAATAAAACTGTACATGCGCCACAAGTAGTAGTATCGCAACCGATTTTTGTCCCCGTTAAACCTAATTCTTCTCTTAAAAAGTCAACTAATAGCATCCTTGGACTTACATATCTCTCATACAATACTCCGTTTACCTTAACTTTTATTTTAACTTTCTCTCCTTGATTAACTATTAACATTTAACCAGACACCTCCTTTAAGGCTTTTCTAGTTATAACCTTCACAACTTCCTTCCTATACCAAGAACTCCCCCTAGTATCAGAAGGGGGATTTATTTGACTCGAAACCTTATTTACAATTTCCTCTATTAAGTCATTATTTAACCTTTTACCTATTGCATTTTTCTCAACTTCTAGCGCTCTAAATGGCTTCTCCCCAACTCCACCATAGGCTAATCTAATATCTTCCACCTCATTTTGCCTTAATTTTATTGCTAATGCTAAGGATACAAGTGCAAGGTCTCCAGCTCTTCTCACAACTTTTCTATAAGTTGTTTGATATCCCTCCAAGTTAGGTAAAACAATCTCAGAGATAATTTCGCCTTTCCTTAAGTCTGTGGTGAATGCGCCTTTAAAGAAATCTAAAGCATTAACTGATCTATTGCCAGATGCTGAGGATAGAACAATTTCGGCATTTAACGCAGTAAGTACAGTGGGGATATCAGCTGATGGATCAGCGTTTGCAGCGCTACCACCAATAGTACCTAAGTTTCTAACTTGCATATCTCCTACTACTTTAACTGCTTGATGAAGCAATGGTACGTTTACCCTTACTAGATCGTTCTTTAGTATTTCATTATATCGAGTTAGAGCACCGATTTTAGTCGAGTTATAGGAACTTCTTACATAACTTAATGAAGTTATAGGATTTAGGTCAACTATATAATTGGGCGATATCACACGAAGTTTAAGCATAGGAATTAAACTTTGTCCTCCTGCAAGGGGCCTCGCATCATCGTGGGAATCTAGGAATTTCGTAGCCTCCTCAATACTACTAACCCTAACATATGTAAAATCTGGTGGATACACATGTTATATTATGCTATTAGCTATTTATTTTATCATGTAAAAAATATTTAGGTAGGAATATTGAGTAATAAAATGTTTCTTGTTTTTCTACGTCTGAGTCATAAGGAGAGTTCCAACATAAGAACTGATAATTAAACATTTTACATTAACATAGATAAAAAGGAGAAATATAATAAGTAAGAAATATTTCCATCCAGAAATGTTTCATTTTATTTTGAACTGCTTTAACACATTATTTCTATGAATATACTTCGTAATAGTTGGTGGGACTATAACACTACCGTTTCCTTTCCCTATAACCTTACCTATGATATGAGGTTCTTGTGACTTTCTCTTTAATTCATCGAAAATTTCATCAATAACTTTCTTATGAGCAAAAATAACTATGGCTCCATTTGTACCTGCAGTAGAATTCGGTATGATGAAATTCTCAGTGGCGAATTCATGTATATCCGGATCTATTACTGGAATATCAAACAACTCCACATCTACTTGTGCCTTTTCAGCAAATTCCTTTATTACAAATAATCCCGGACCAGTAACATCAGTAGTCATTGCGATATGAGAGTTTTCGTCAAATGAGCCTCCAAATGGTGGTAGATGATCATATATTATCTTCGCTACATCAGTATTAGGTTTCCTCATGTAAGTTAGGGCTTTTCTCTTAGCCTCTTCTACTCTCTGTATGGTAATCCCCCTAGCTTCCATATCTTCTATTAACTCAGGAACAGTTAACATCCACATAAAGACGTTTATTGGAGTTAATTCACCAACTGGTCTAGTCACTAAGATCTCCATATTCTCATTAACCCTATTGTAATATGTGGGCAATTCATGATCGGATTTACCTATTACAGTAGCTCCTATCATCAGCGTCTTAGAATTAGGTTGAATATCGCTTAGTAATTCAATTGAATATTGCCTAGAGTAATTTTCAGCATTTCTTAGTAATTGTTCCTTTAGGTCCTCCGTTGGAGCATCAACCACAGGGATCATTCTTAAATCTTGGAAAACACCTTTAGTGAAAAGGTCATTTAGAGAGTTGGAAATAGCAACATCAACCTGCATCTGAGATCCTGGATCATCCAACGGATCTACTATTTGAATAGTATCGTTATTTGCAACTGTGTACGATTTTTCCTTTTCACCATCTAGCCTAAATAGATCTAATACTGCTACTTCACCTTTGGGATTCGATGTAACTATTGAATGTCCTTTACCTATCGTAAGCTTTCTATTTGTCTTTATCGAAGTGTAAACATTCAGTAGGAACTCAGCGAATTTATCTGGACTACCCGCGGTCTCTTGATTCACTTGAATAAGACTAATAGCTCTATCAGCATCAAATTCTCCCCCGTTTATTATTCTCTTTATGTAAATTTTCTCTCTGCTTATGAAAATATCAGCGTCTTCTCTAGGTAATATTTCTATATTTCTTCTCATCAGTTCATCTCTTATCTTGTGTATAGCTGGATAGACTGTATCTATTAGATCTACTTTTACAGCGCAACCTGTAGCAAGGGATAGTGGATTCAATCCCATTTTTTTGTACTTATCTAAATTAACTCTAAATTTATCAATCAGCTTATCAATAGCCATCAGTTTAGCATATTCTCCTAAGAAAATAAAAAGTTAGCTATCATAATGTTTATGCATTTTTTGTAAATTTCATTTTAAATAAAAGTAGTTTTGCAAATCAAAAAATCCAATAAATTTAAATTCTCAATAAAAGGTTTAGATTATGATGCTAATAACTGAGAGAAGGTCTCCCTTTTATCCAAATATACAAGATGTACCACCATCAGTAATTAGAAAACTCACCAAGAACAAGGCAATTACACTAATTGATATTAGACAACCTTGGGAATACGAGGATCACCATATACCAGGGTCAATATTATTACCTTTGGATTACTTTGAAGAATTGTTTCCCCTAATATTAAATAATAAACACGTAGCAATTGTATGTGAGCACGCAAATAGGTCTACTTGGTTAGTTTATACTAAACCTTCCCTATTTAAAGAAGTAAAAGTTTACAATATGTTAGGTGGAATAGAATTATGGATGATGATGGGCTATGAAGTTGAAAAAGGGATGGATGAAAATGGCACACTATGGTATAAATTACTAACTAAAAATTTACGATAGAACTACTTTTTGCATATAGCGAAAGTCTTAAGAAATACGAATAAAAACATTAAATGATGGAAAGACTTCCGCCCTCAGCAAAGCTTGTATTAAAGGTTATATTGGAGAAGAAGGTAATTAGATTTAAAGAATTACAAGAGCAAACTAAATTACCCACACGTACATTAAGATATGCTCTAAGAGTACTTAGGGAAAAAGGCTTAATAAAAACATTACCTTGTTTAGATGATGCAAGAGAAAGAATGTATTCAGTATATGAGATAGACGAGTGCTATAAACTGTTTAACGATTAGAACTCTTCCATTTCTTCTGCGTACATTTCTTCTTCTAATTCTTCCTTAATGTTTTTCTTTATTTCCTCTAAATGTTCTAATACTTCCTTGAGATTTCCATATTTTGTAGGAATATACTTTAATCTACCGTATGACATCATATAAGAGCCTGGGCATAAGAACTTAGGGCCTACCACTATTGCATCGGCATTTAAATCTAAAATTACTGACATTGTAGCTTCCTTGCTGCCTACCCCAGGATTCTCATATTGTTCAACTTCCCTTTTCTCCTCATCAATGATTCCTATAATTTCCGCTTCATCGAGAGGTTTTAATTGTTGTGACCTATCATATGTTAAAACTATTCTCATACGCCTCTATTCCAAAGCATTTCTTAAATATTTTGTGATCAATAGATTTAGAAAAATTAGGAAAAAAATCTACTTAGTACTAAATTCCTTTCCAATAGCTCTAATTACAGTAAAGATAACTCCTAAACCTCTTTGAATTTCAGGGTCAGATAACAACCTAACGATACTTCCTAATGAAACTCGTGGTGGCGATTCTAAAGTCTTCTTTACCTCTTCGGAAGTGATAGCTCTCATTATCCTATACGGTACATTGCTAAGGGTTATCTCAAAGAAATCCATAGCCCTTGGGTAAACCTCTAAAAACTGAGATACATAAGTCGATAGATGAGTGATAGCTTCATCATTCAACATATCGCGTAATGTCTTTACTACATAGGCCATATCAAAGGCAACATCTAATGCTCCATTTCTATCCAATTCCTCTATTTTATTTAAAACGTTTTCTATAAGTCTCATTTTCTTCACAGTTGACTTTATGGACTTTAAAGTCTCATCGTCAATTTCTCTCATTATTTCTAATGAATTAGAAATATACCTTCCTAGATTCTGTATAGCATCATCGTTCAACATATCACGAAAACTCTTAACAACATAAGCAGAATTCATTAAAACGTCTAAGGTACCATCATTTTTCATATCTTCCAATCTCACTAAGAGATCATTAACAACACTAGATTTATCTAATAATGTCTTTACTGGCTCAGCCTTTTCAGTTATAAGCTTCATTATTTCTAATGAAGAAGAAACTGTAGAGGCTAGATTCTGTATAGCCTCATCGTTCAACATATCACGAAGCGTTCTTACTGTATATACCATGTTAATTAGTACATCAAAAGTCCCATCTTCTTTCAACATCTTCAATTTATTAATGAAGTCCACTAACACATCAGCGTTTTCCATAATCTCCATTGTATTTTCAAAGATTTTCGGCTTTGAGATAGCTTTGCCAAATTCTAAAAGCGAGGAAGCTATGTTACCTAGATTCTGTATAGCCTCATCGTTCAACATATCACGAAAACTCTTAACAACATAAGCAGAATTCACTATAGCATCCAACGCACCCGACTCCTTAAGTTCACTTACCTTTTTTAACGCTTCATTAAGGGCTGGAGTTAGGTCTATGAGTTCTGCTAATTCATCTATTTTCTTCTCATCGATTTTGGAAGCTAGCTTCTCAAGGTTGATAGTCTGCATGTTCACCACACAGAAATTATTTGCCCACCTTCAACATCCATACTAAATGTAGTTATGCCAGCTATTTCGTCTACTATATCGTTATAGTCATCTTTAGTATAACCAAACAATTTACTAGCATAAGAGCAAGCATATATCTTAACCTTACCGCTTTTCTTAGCTTTTCTAAATAAACTTATATAGTCTTCTTCCTTCTTTTCAATCATAGTTCTAGAGGAGATATCCTCACTCCTTACTTCTGGATTTTTAGTAAAACCCTTGACTGCATCCATAGTTAAAAAGACGTAAACTTCGTCTCCCATGGATGATACTATAACTGCAGTCATTGCAGCATATGTTAATCTTGAACGTTCATTTGAGCCCACTATGATCCCAGTTTTCATGTTAAACCACAGCTTTAGCTGTAACCGTCCAATACATCTTATTATACATTATCTTTCCCCACCAATGTATATATGAAGGTGGTGGTGGGCTCTCATTCATAGTATAGCTAAATCTTATATAGGTTGCTTGATCAGTACCAGTAGCTATATAACATAGAACGTCTCCTCCATAGTGCTTAACTCCAAGATTGCCCTTTATATCATTTGCAATATTGTGTGCAACAACATAAGATTCGAAATCTGCAGTTGAACCTGCCTTAGAAACTGGCAAGTCGGTAGCATCACCCATTACGTAAACATTTGAGTGATCCTTCATCCTAAGTGTAAATTTATCTGTTGGAACCCATCTCCTTCTATCACCTATTCCAGAGTCCTCAATAACCTTAGCACCCATATTAGGTGGTATGCCAATTAACATATCGAACTTTAACTTCTCACCTTCTTGTGATTCTATAACCTTGTTATTAGGATCTACACTGGTTACCGTAAATGGAGAGTGAACTTCTATTCCTCTTTGTTCAAATAATCTTAGCATAAACTTGTTTGTTATCGGTCTCCCAAATACTCCTTGCACAGGATATGTGTAAATTATTTTAGTCTTTTCCCTTATTCCTCTCTTTCTTAAATAATCTTCCAAAATTAATGTAACTTCCAATGGAGCTACTGGACATCTATGAGGTAATCTTGCGGTGTTAACAACAATTGTACCACCCTCAAATTTCTCTAATGCTTCCCTCATTTTAATGGCAGCATCATATTCGTATACCGTATGTGCTGCAGCCCTATAGCCAGGAATTTCATCCCATGTATATTCTACACCCGTAGTTATCACTAAGTAATCGTAGCTATGCGACACCCCATCCGCAGTTTGAACTGAGTGATTAGCAACATCTATTTTACTAATCGTGCCCTTCTCTCCATGTAGGAATTTGATTCTGGGATCCAGTAATTCGCTCTCTTTTCTGACTAGCTCACCTGGAGTTTCAAGACCAAAGCCAACTAATAGTTGCCCTGGTAAATAAATATGATCATCTGATTTATTTAATGCTACTATTTCGACATCTCCTTTATTAACTTCATGCTCTAACTTTTGAACCAATCTGTTTGCTACAATTGTACCCGCAATATTTCCTCCTGCTATTATAATCCTTTTAGCCATTTATCTCATCTCCTATTTGCTTATTAATAACACGTATTTACTACCTTCTTGAGATTCTTGAACGATCTTCAAACCCCTCTTCTTACTCCACAAAGTGATATCTTTCTTCGTTGCCTCATCACCCAAAATAACCTTAACAGCCTCACCATCTCTTAACTCATCAACAACACTAGACAACTCACCAATAGGTCCAGCACAAGAAGAACTCGTTAAATCAAGCTCCTTATATATCTTAAGACTACTCATCTTTTACACTCACCTACATTCTATGTTACATTCATACTTTATAAATATTACGTTTATTTCAACAATATATTTTTTCAAGAATGTTATTACTTAATTTAGTTATACCTAAAATTACAAATGTTTTAAATTTTAAGTATCTCTAGACTGTATATAATTATACACAAAACTACATTATGAAATTATAATCTGGAAATCTCTGTTAACCAAATCAGTTAAAGCGTAATGATGTTCCTCATCTCCAATCAATTTTATTGCGTTAGATAGTTTATCCCTAATGTTCAAATGAGGTGGAGAGGCACAATAGCCGCATGCACCTAATACAATGCCTTCTCTTAACGCTTTTTCATAGGCCGGTCTTAATCCCTTATAAGGACTTTCAGATATTGGTATTTTAGTACCTAATCCATCAAAATAAACGTAAACTTCGTGTCCTTCTTTCTTAAGCTCCATCGCGTAGTGTAAGGCATGAGCTGCCCTTATCGATTCGGATAAATTAGTTGGATCATCCATCATTACGAAAAGAAGCTTAGCCATATTTATTTTATATTCTACTAATTATTTTAAAATTAACTATCTTTGCTTATTGTAAATTACTCTTTAATAACTACCCTCTTAGATTTACCCTCAAATCTAGGCAATGTACCTAAATCTACAAGCTCCACTTCAGGCGTTACAAATGCTACTGTTCTAATTTCTTCTATCAGTTTTTCGACTAGCTTTTCTGATGGTTTTTCAGTTTCTACTTTAATTATTAATCTATGTTCTCTATTTGTCCTATCTACAACTATTTGAAACTCTTCTACTTCCTCGTGAGACATTAAAACATTAGCAATAGCAGTAGGGAATATCTTAACCCCTTTATAGAATATCACGTCATCTAATCTACCCTTTAACATTTTGATTTTAGGAAATGGTATTTCATCATCACTTTCAATAAGACTAGTAATATCTCTTGTCCTATATCGGATTAGTGGGACCGCCTCCTTACTAAGCGTAGTTATCACCATTTCCCCTTCTTCACCTTCAGAAACTCTCTCACCAGTCTCTGGGTCAATAATTTCAACCAAATAATGATCAGTCCATATATGTAACCATTCGTGATTATCCTCTGGACACTCTTGCGCAACTCCTGGTCCTAAAGCTTCGGTTAAACCATAAATTTCCAACGCTCTTCCTTTTCTAGCTTTTAGGCCTAGTTCCTCCTCAATTCTCTCTAACATTTCTTTTGTCATTGCCTCAGCACCGGGAATTGCTAACCTGAGTTGCAATTCCTTCTCAGCATCTATGTTGAGTTTACGCAGGGTTTCAGCAACTAGTAATTCGTAAGAGGGAGTGCCAGTTATTACAGTAGCTTTAAAATCCTTTAATGCTCTTGCTAACGCTTCGGTTCTACCAGTACTCCACGGTATTACCTTCGCGTTTATTCTCTGAATACCTTGATGCAAACCTATCCCACCAGTGAATAGTCCGTATCCATAAATGTTCATAACAATATCGTTCTTTGTAACTCCAGCAGTTACTAGACTTCTTCCCACGAGGTTTGTCCATACTTCAATGTCATTCCAAGTATAGGCGTTTACTGTAGGAATACCTGTAGTCCCAGATGTCATGTGCCATCCAACTAAACTCTCAAAAGGCACTGCTAAGAAATCACCACCATGTGGATAAGCATGTTTCCTTAAATCATCCTTAGTTGTAAAAGGAATTTTAACCAAATCTTCAGGGGTTTTTATATCTTCCTGCATTAATCCCCTTTCTTTAAACAATTTGTGATAGTATGGGGAATTCTCATAAACTCTCTTAATCAGAGCCCTAAGTCTAAACCTCTGAACTTCTTTAATCTCCTCTTTACTTAATACCTTGGGATCTACTTCGTTATAAGTTAACTTAAGGCTCATCCAACCACCTCACCAATTATCCTCATGTTATCCGTAGTTAGTCTTACCTTGCCACCTACCTTAGGCTGACCTTTAATCCATGCCATCAAATTTATTCCATCCTTTGTCCTTACTATTCCTATAATGTAGTCTTCATAATTTTCGAAACCCTGGGGTTTCTGCGACACAATGCTATATGTCATTATTTCACCCTCATTAGATATCCTAATCCACTCCATCTCGTTCTTGCCACAGTTATAACAATCCTTTTGAGGGGGGAAATAGACTGAACCGCAATTCTTACATTTAGTAGCTACGATTTCTCCTCGCTTAACGGCTTCAATAAATTCGTCAGGATACTTAATCTTATACTTTATCGACAAGGGTAGTGCATCTATTTGCATTCAAGATCACCTTCTTAGAATCATAACATACGCGAAATGACCAGTACCGCCTACATTGTGAACTAGCCCAATATACTTTTTAAGAGGTTGTTGCAATTTATCAGCTTCATCTCTCAATTGCTTAGTTATTTCGTAAATCATTGAAAGTCCAGTAGCTCCTAATGGATGTCCCTTTGCCTTTAGGCCACCAAACAAATTAACCCCTACTTTGCCTCCTTTCTCGCTTTGACCCTCCTCTACGAACTTACCTCCCTTCCCTTTTTCTGTAAAACCTAAATCCTCATATCCCATTATTTCAGCTATTGTAAATGCATCATGTACTGTAGCTACTTCTATATCATTAGGAGTTACCTTAGCCATCTCATAAGCTTGCCTTGCAGCCAACTGAGTTGCTCTAAAACCCACCCATTCTCCCCTTCTTGCAACATAGGCATAATCATTTGCATAACCAATTCCGGTTATCCAAACTGGAGAATCAATTTTCAATTCTTTCACTTTCTCCTCTGATGCAAAGATTGCAGTGGCGGAACCATCACTTATGGGACAAGAGTCAAGTAATTTTATTGGCCATGAGATTATTCTGGACTTGAGAACTTCTTCTACAGTGACAGGTTTTTGAAGGTGAGCTTTAGGGTTCATTGCGCCATATTTATGCGCTTTTACCGAAACTAGAGCCATCTGCTCTTCAGTCGTGCCATAGACTGCCATATGTCTTGTAGCATAAAGAGCGTAATATGTTGGGAAGGTGGTTCCATAAAAGTGGTATTCCCACTGATAATTACCCCCTCTACCGCCTATTGCTAAAGATGTAGAAGTGTCAACTTCAGTCATCTTATCAACTCCTACAGCCATTGCAATATCAACTAATCCTGAAGCTACAGCGGTATATGCAGATAATGCTGCGGCTAACCCTGTAGCACACATTGCCTCTACACGTAAGGGGACCTTGCCTGTCAGTCCAGAATATTCAGCAACAATTGGAGCAGGGTATAACTCTATACCCCTATAAGCAGTACTACCTACAACGACCATTCCTATATCACTTTGTGATAAACCACTATCATGTAATGCCTCCTTAATAGATTCCCAAGCTAGTTCTTGGACGGAAACGTCATCTCTTCTCCCGAATTTTGAATTACCTACTCCTATTACAGCAACTCTTCTTGCCATATTGGACTAACCAAGATTTCTTACAATACTAAACTATATAAACTTTTGTGAATAGTACTATATGCGGGTGAATTACATATATATGTATAGTACAGTACAAATAGAAGCTATAGAAAATATAGCAATTATAAAACTGAACAGACCGGATAAATTAAATGCAATTAATTTCCAAATGGTTGATGAATTGGTAGATGTTTTGAATAAGTTAGATAGTGATGACAAGACCAAGGTCGTAATAATAACAGGGAATGGGAAAGCATTTTCTGCTGGAGCAGATGTTAAAGAAATGCTGGAAACACCCCTCCAAGAGATAATGAAAAAGGGCCATATGCCATTATGGGAAAGATTAAGGACATTTAAAAAACCAGTGATAGCTGCGGTAAATGGTATTGCTGCTGGTGGTGGGCTAGAACTGGCAATGGCATGCGATATTATTATTGCTTCAGAATCTGCAAAATTAGGTCAACCTGAGATAAATTTAGGGATTATGCCAGGAGCTGGAGGAACACAGAGATTAACTAGGGTTTTAGGAAAGTATAAGGCTATGGAGCTAGTACTCACTGGGAAGCTAATTGACTCTAAAGAAGCAGAGAGATACGGATTAGTAAATAAGGTAGTACCAGATAATGCGTTAATGGATGAGACAATCAGATTAGCGAAGGCAATAGCTGAAAAACCAATAATCTCCCTAATGTTAGCCAAAGAGGCAGTTGTCAAAGCATGGGATACATTACTGCAACAAGGATTGGATTTCGAAAGAAGGAATTTCTATTTAGCTTTAAGCTCGGAGGAGGCTAAAGAAGGTATGAGAGCGTTTTTAGAAAAGAGAAAACCCAGGTGGGAGAATGATAAAAGTTGAAAATAAGGAAAGTTATGCAATCGTTATAATGAGTAGAGCTGATAAATTAAATGCATTAAACTTGCAAATGAGAAATGAATTGATATCAAAACTTAAGCAAATTAACGCGGATCCGAAAATTAGAACTGTAATAGTAACTGGAGAAGGAAGAGCATTCTGTGTGGGAGCTGATGTAAACGAGTTCGCTCCAGATTTTGCCATAGACTTACGGGAGACGTTTTATCCAATAATTAAAGAGATTCGGTTCTCAGATAAAATTTATATATCTGCAATAAATGGGGTAACAGCTGGAGCTTGTATCGGGATAAGCCTATCCACAGATTTTAAATTTGCCAGGCGTGATGTAAAATTCGTTACTGCATTTCAAAGACTCGGACTAGCTTCAGATACTGGAGTAGCATACTTCCTTTTGAAGTTAGCTAGAGATCAAAGAGCCTATGAGATCGCTGTCCTAGGTGGAGAATTTACTGCAGAAGAAGCCGAGAGATGGGGATTATTAAAGGTATCGGAAAATCCACTTCGTGATGCTGAGGAGATGGCTAATAGAATAAATAATGGACCATTTCTGTCATATCTTGCCGGAAAGAGAATGGCTAATCTAGTATTATATAATGATCTAGAAAGATTCCTAGAGTATGAATCTGCTATACAAGGTTATTTAGGTAAAACGAACGATTTCAAAGAAGGTATATTGTCGTTCAAAGAGAAAAGGGAGCCTAAATTTAAGGGAATTTAAATGCTGAAAGAGAGTCCTTTTCTTAAATTTCTCAACATAGGATTAGAGGAGATAAGGGAAGGCTATGCTAGAGTCTCTGGAGTAGTGACTAAAGATTTCCTAAACTCACATAACACTGCACATGGGTCGTTTATTTTCGCTATTGCTGATGCAGCTTTCGAATACGTTAGCAACTTTTCCCGTGATTCAGTAGCCTTACATATAGATATTGATTTTAGAAGACATGTAAAAGAAGGAGAAAAAATTATGGCAGAGGCATTTGAAGAGAGTGCAGGGAAAACTACTTCCTTATATAGAATAATTGTGAAAAATAAAGAGGGAAAGCTTGTAGCATACGTTACCGCTCTAGTTTTTCATCTTGATAATAAGAGAGAAAGTTAATTTCCGTCCTTTTATAGTACACTTATCTTCATTAATATATTAAAGTAGTTGGAAAAGCTTATATATTTGAAGCAATAACATATATATGGTGAACGCATGGATATAAATTATGATAATGATCCAATATATCCGGAGAATAATGTCTATCCACCGACATGGGAGTTTGATGATGAAAAGGCTATGAGACTTTATAGAAGAGCTAAAAAGGAGCAATGGGATGAGGAAGATCTAGATTGGAAAAAATATGAGGAAATTATATCTGGCCTTGACAGAAAACAGAGACTAGCGTTGGCCTATTGGTGGGCTCTATTATCTAACTTTGATAATGCTACACCAGTGTTCGCTTACGCACTAGTTAAAGCTAGTGAGAAAAGATTACCAGTAACTATCAAAGCCATCTTATCAACAATAACTTTTGATGAAAATAGACATAACGTATTGTGCGGATTTGCAATAGATAAGGCAATGAAAGGGTTTCCCTTTAATTTTAAGCCACAAGACGATTTGGAAAGAAAGGCTAAACTGAACGTCGAGTGGGTTTGGTGGAATGGTTCTAGATATTGGAAAGGTTATGTTGAAGCTTATAATAAATACACTCTAGACATTCTATTTACCTCATTTATGATGGGCGAAGCAGCAGCTACAACGGTATTTAGCGGAATGAAGGACAAGACCAAAATACCTACCTTTAAGGATGCCTTCAGAAATCTAACTGTAGATGAGACTAGACATTACGCTTTTACTCATCTGATATTAACTAATAGTTTAAATAGGATGAATGAGGAGAGGAAGATGTTTGTAACTAAACAGATGAGAGCCGGATTTGTCTTTCTATCTCTAATAACCTATAAAGCCCCTAAGGAATTCTGGAAATTACCTCCTTGGTATCAAGAAATACATGAAAAGATGGAGGAGTTAGCAATTGATGCTGGTTTAGGATTACCAACAATAGAGGAGAGAGAAAGAATTTGGAGAGAGGCAGTAGCGAGGGTTGCTAGCAACGTTAAGAGGTTTAACGTTAAGGTTCCATCAATGCCAGAGATTGGGATAAATGGGGACGAGGATATAGAATTAAAAGAAGACGATTTAGTAGCTGCGATATTCTAAATTCGCAAACCTTTTTATTAGGTCTTTAATTTTTATATATTAATGGAGAAGAATCTGAGGAGAAGAATTCAGAAGATCAAAGGTGGTAGCTATATAATAACGTTACCTCCAGAGTGGGTTAGGAGAAATAGCTTAGATGCTAAAAGTGAGGTCTTTGTTATAGAGAAAGATGGAGAACTATTAATAAAACCTAAAAGGGATTACATTACTAAGAAAACCATTGATCTTGATTTAATTGACTTAGAAACTACCAAATATTTAATAACAGTATACTACATGCAAGGTATTTCAGAAATAGAAATAACATCGAAGTCCGTAATACCAGCCTCTATAAAAGATGAGCTGAAAAATTTGCAATTATACCTACCAGGTTTAACGATTGAGAGTGAAAGTTTCAACTATATTACGTTCAGGGTTCATGATAATATTGGTACTAATCTGATTGAAGATATGAAAACTTTCTCCAGTAAATTACTAATACTACTAGAAGATCTTGCAAAGATAATTGAAAATCCTAACAAGGAGATGGCTATAGATTTGAAAAATAGAGCTGATGAGTTGAATAAATTATATAATTCAGTGATAAGAGAGATAGCCCTAATCTCACAAAAAGAAGAGGAATTCGAAATAAAAAATCTGCCTACAAGAGATTTAATACTTTATGCCATAGCAATGCGCGATATGGGAAGAATGCTATCTCATATTAAAACTGCGTCCCTAGCCGTAACTGAATGTACAAATACATCTAATAAAGACCTTAAGTTCATAATTAAAGCCATCGTGAATATGTTCAAGAGATCACAGGAAGTTTTCTTTGATAAAAATATAGATCACATAAGAGATATAAGGGAAAGTATGAAAGAAATAAACAAAATAGTCTATGGAAACGAAATAGAATGCAAAGAACTAGCAAGAGAATTAGCAAGAATTGCTAGTTACTGTGTAGCTCTAATGGATGATGGTGTACATAAAAGTGTTAAGATAATAGTATAAATACTTCTCTGTGATAAGATAAGTCAAACTTTAATTTGTAAAATCCTTTAATTACTATTTTAGAAAAGTCTACATATAACTAACTCACATTTCCATAAATCTTTTAAACATAAAGTGATAATCATGATGGGATTATAACTGTCTAGTCTCAAAGGTCTAACATTTTTATTAATAATGTTAACAGGCTTAATTCTGCCATCACTATTTTTCCTACAAACTTTAGCACAAACATCTATAACGATATCTCCCCCAAACTCTTCTGTACTTGTTGACGTATCACAAGTTAATCCACCAGATGCACTAGATCCCGCCACAGGATCTTATGTTCAAGATGGACCATATTAAGTGATGTAAATCTTGATATAGAAAAAGGGGAAATAGTAGGAATTGTTGAAGAAAGCGGTTCTGGGAAATCCACATTAGGTCACGCAATCTCCAGAATCTTACCTCCGAATGCGAGAATTCAAGGCGATATCATAATAGATGGAGTTAATTTAGCTAAGTTAAAAGATAACGATTTGCAGAAATATAGAGGAACATGGGTTTTCATGATATTTCAAAATCCATTAAACAGTCTAAACCCAGTAAAGAAGGTAGGTTCTCAGCTCCTAGAAGCTGTAAAAATTAGGCATCAAAGGGATGGAAAGAAGGTTGAAGAAGAAAGTTTAATGAAGGACGTTATTGAAGTTCTCAAAGACTTAAGATTGCCAGATCCTTATTCCATTTAGTACTTTATAGATTTTATCGTAGTCTGAATAGTTTCTTATAGTCAAAGAAGTATCCATAAACGTTTTTCAAGTACCTTGAGAGAGCCTTTACACCAAGGTGGGAACCGAGCTCATACTTCAAGATGTGGAGGAAGTTCACAACTAGGCCAACAAGCTTCATGTATCCGAGGATCTTGACTACGCTCTTGAACGAACTGCTCCTAAGGCCTAGGACCTTCAAATCCCTTATCATAGTTTCAACATCCCACCTATTCTCCCAAGTCGTTATTACCTCCTCAGAGGTCATGGTTAGATCGGTCGTGAAGAAGTACCTCCTCCCGCAACCTTTATAATTGTCAACTACAATTAATTTAATAGGAACGCCGAGGTACGTGACGGAGAACTCTCCCTCGGGGAACTCGGCGACCGGCACGGATCTACCTCCCTCGGTAACCCGCGCGCTCGCCTTGAGTTCCGAAACAACACCGGGCAGAAGAGTTCTCCCGTTCACGTACCACGAATCGAACGCTATTGAACTAACGTTAAGCCTCCTCCTCACTTTCTCTATCAGCTCAATTGCGATTTCGATCTTCGTTCTGAACTGGACTGGCTTCCCTTCTTGTTTCAAGATATTCACGACTTTTTGTGGTAGGTAGATCTCGAGGTGGATCAGGTAGACCTCGTTGGTTTCCAAGTCTCTTATTGTGGCTACAAGGATTTGGTGTGCTGGGATGTAGGTTTTATCCTTCCTGGAGTAGAAGAATTGGGTCATGTGACCTGAGACCCACGCGGCTTTAGCGTAGTATTTCTCGTTTAGTGTATCGTCTATTGAGAGCTGGACCTTGTGTTCCCCTACTAATTCCTTCACTACTTCGATTAGATCGACCTTAGCGACCTCCTCTAACTTCCTCAAGGCGTATTCGTAGTCAATTCCAGCCGTGGTGCACTTGGCCCTCATTGATCCATCCTCGATCAGAGATGCACCCAGTAACTTCTCTAGGGATTTACTGCCTAGCGTCTTCTTCACTTTCTCTAGGTACTTCCTTACCCTTGCAAATCTCCTGTTGAAGAGACTCGTTATTTTCATTGTTTAGTCTTGGTATTATCATCCTAAAAAGTTTTTAAGGTATTTCAAATTGACGTCATTTTCAGGAAACTACTATCCATTATTGACCGTTACCCTCACCAACTCTCAGGTGGACAGGTTCAGAGAATAGTTATTTCAATGGCTTTATTACTAAAGCCCAAATTGCTCATAGCTGATGAACCAACATCTGCATTAGACGTTACAATACAAGCGCAAGTAGTTAATCTATTTAAACAATTAAATAAGGAAATAAATACAAGTATCATTTTTATAACCCATGATATTTCCTTAGCTTATGTAGTATCGGATAGAATAGTAGTAATGTATGCTGGAAGAATTATGGAAGATGGAAAAGTTGAAGAAGTCTTAAAATCGCCTATGCACCCATATACACAAGGGTTAGTAGCGAGTATACCAACTGGAGATAAAACTCAAAAGTTAACTGCCATTCCGGACAATCCACCATCTTTTTTCGCGTTACCTACTGGGTGTAAGTTTAGTAATAGATGCATTAAAGTTTTTGACGTTTGTAGAAAGAAAGAGCCTAACATTATTGAGAAAAATGGAAGAAAAATAAGGTGTTGGTTATATGAGTGATAATATACTTTATAAGGCAACTAATATAAATAAATACTATCTTGCGAAGAAAAGAGGAATATTGGAATCATTATCAAGAGAACCTCCAATTTACGTTAGGGCATTAGATAATGTATCAGTAGAGATAAGAAAAAGCGAAGTCTTAGGTGTAGTGGGCGAAAGTGGTTCTGGCAAAACTACATTAGGCAAAGTACTAGCTACATTAGAAAAGCCTACTAGTGGAAACTTATTCTTTATGGGAATAGAGGTAAATGATCATAATGTAAACCTTATCAGAAAACGAATACATATGGTTTTTCAAAATCCTATGACATCCATAAATCCAAGAATGAAAGTTAAGGATATAGTTAAAGAAGCTATGAGGGAAAAAAGTGAAGAAAAAGTGAAGAAATTATTAGAAGAGGTTGGACTAGATTATAATTACGTAAAAGATAAGTATCCTAGAGAACTATCTGGTGGGCAGACACAGAGAGTAGCAATAGCGAGAGCGCTTGCTAAAGAGCCGGAATTTTTAATTCTAGATGAACCGACTTCAGCTTTAGATGCATCAGTACAGGCTCAAATTCTTAATCTACTCGTAGACTTACAAAAGGAAAGGAAACTAACATATCTCTTCATTACCCATAATATCGCGGTAGCTAGATACATCTCCGATAGAGTCATAATTATGTATGCGGGAAAAATTGTGGAAGAAGGAAATACAAAAGAAGTTATTTCGGAACCAATGCATCCATATACTCAATCATTGCTTAGCTCAGTACCAGAGTTGGGGAAGAAAGAGCTTAAACCGCCAAGCGGGGAAGTACCTAGCTTAATAAATCCGCCTAAAGGGTGTAGATTCAATCCTAGATGTCCTTTTGCTATGCCAATATGTAAAGAGAAGGAACCACCAATGGTGGAAATAAATGGAAGAAAAGTCTCTTGTTGGTTGTACGAAACCAACTGGAAGAAGGCTTCTGGTTGAAGGAACCATCATACTTGTGATTTTTTCTTTATTCTTGGAAATAACTAGCATAATTAATTATCTTATTTTCGTTGGAATATGGGGGAGTGTTCTCATGCAGTCATCTTATTCGATATCTAGCTGTAAAATTATATCAAGTTAGTAATTTTTATAATTACTCATCTTGATCTAGAGGTAACCGCGAAACTAGAACGTACAAAATAACTTAAGAAACTTTATGTGCGAGAACTGCGAGTTTTTTGAGGGTAAGCGACATGGATCTCGCAGTTCTCGCACAACTAATACTTTTGATTTTAAGAAATTTAAATCTTAAGCCAAGAAAGTACGCGCTAAAGGATATTGCACTAGCGTTAGCAGCATACTCCTTGGGAGTTCAGATCACGAAAATAGGAATCCCACCATCAACACTATACTACTACTTGAGGAAAGTGGGAATAAGAAGGAGAAGGGAGAAGAGACCAACATGCCCATCATGCAACTCCAACAGAGTAGTCAAGAACGGCTCATCCAGAGGGAAGGCAAAGTATAGATGCAAAGTGTGTGGAAGAACGTTTTACAACACGTTGAAGCACAGAATGAATAAGGAACAAAGGGAGAGAATCTTAAAGGAGTACTTGAACAGGATGAGCATGAGGGCAATATCAAGAGTTGAGGGAAAGCCATTAACTACGATCTACAGCCTAGTGAAGAGGATTGGAGCAAAGGCCTTCACGAGCTTAATAATATTGAGGGGGCAACTCAAGAGTTTCGTGGCCAAGTCTACAGTGTTTGACGAGTTCTGGACTTATCTTCGTGTTAGGCATGGGAAGGTTAGAGCGGATCTCTGGATTTGGACTGCTCTTTCTGATGGGATACCTTTCTACGAGTCTGGGGACAGAAGTTATGGGACTTTCCGTCTCCTCTTGAGCTGGTTACCTAGGAGTGGGGTAAATTATACTGATCACTACTGTGTTTATCAAGTTCTTGATAAGCGCGTAGCTAGTAAGAAGTACACTTACATTGTGGAGAGTCATAATTCTCGGTGTAGGTCTCATCTTGCTAGGTTAGCTAGGGATACTAGGGCTGTTAATAGGAGTCAGAGGATGGTGGAATATAGCTTGGCCTTGTTGAACGTTATGTATCCTCACGTGTTCTCAAGGGAGATAACGCCCTTAAACGAGACTTACTTGAGGGCAGTACAGTATATTAGAGATAATCTGATATAATTTTACTAACAGTTCTCGAATAAGATGACTGCATGAGAACACTCCCGAATATGGTATTCCACATTACTTATTATAATTGCTTGGTTCAAGAGTTATACTTACTGTATCTCGGAAAAAGAGATAATAATAAAATCACTATTAGGTAAAAAAATAATCAAAGTAGAAAATTTTAAAGAAAGCTTTGTATCACAAGGACCTATAGCAAAGAGATTGAAGTGTGGCTCAGTTTACATCATTTTAAATAACGGAAAGACCGCGATCTTATACGATATAAAAAATCCAGAAAAATTCTTCGAAAAAATTCAGAATTCCCGCCCTTAAATCATCACGTTGTCAGTACCTAGCCATAACATCACTTAAGATAGTTTAGATACGACATTTTTTATCTCATCGTAGTTTGGTTCCTTCGTTGGATCTTCGGAAACCCACTTATACCTTATTATACCATTTTTGTCAATTACAAATACTGATCTCTTAGCGAGTACATATCCCTTTAGGATTGGTAACTCTCCAGCTACACCATAAGCTTTTACAGCTTCCCTATTAAAATCACTAACAATAGTGAAATTTAGCTTATTTTGCTCCTTAAATGCTTTATTACTAAACGGCGGATCTACACTAATTCCTATAACTACTGCATTAACTTCATTAAATTTAGCAAGAGAGTCTCTAAAAGTACACATTTCTTTCGTACAAACTGAAGTAAACGCTGCTGGGTAAAATGCTAAAACCACTACTTTACCTTTAAAATCAGATGGTATTTTAACTTTTTTCAAATCTGTATCTACTAATTCCAATTCTGGAGCTTTCTCTCCTACTTCTACCATACAATAGGTTTAGTATGAGAAGATAAAAAACTCAACACTAAAAGACTTTTAAAAAATTTAAGTAGATATGCCAGGGACTGGTATCGAAAGATCAATCTCCTTGGAGTCTCTTAACACCTTTATATCAACTTGTGAACCAACCATCTCTTCTAGTGTAGCTAATAAATCTATAGGAGATTTAACTTCTTGATTATTGACTTTCAGTATAATGTCGCCCCTTCTTATACCATTTCTATACGCAGTTCCATTTGGATCTATGTTCATTACAAGTAGGCCACTTTGCCTCTTTACCCCTAAGTATGTTGCTAACGCTTTGTTCAACTTTATTACTCCAACCCCTACATAAGGCCTTACATATCTGCCAAACTTCATAACGTTTTTCACGAAACTATTAACAAGTTTGGAAGGAATTGCGAAACCTATATTCTGAGCCTCTCTTATCATCGCTGTAACAGTACCTACGACTTCACCTCTGGTATTTATAAGAGGACCTCCACTATTACCCGGATTAACAGCAGCATCTGTTTGAATTACATATATAGGAAGACCATTATGTGCCATTATAGTCCTTTCTTCACTGCTAATTATTCCCATGCTAACACTATATAAACCCAAAGGATTCCCCACTGCTAACACTATCTCTCCAGTCTTGTATTCTTTAGCCAGTTTCAGACTAGGTAAGTTTAGTGTAGTACTTAGCATCGCAAGATCGTGATATGGATTTATCGCAACTACTTGTGCTTCTTCCCTAAATCCATCTTCAGATATTACTAGTATCTCTTTTGCATTTGATATAACATGATAAGATGTTATCAGAATATTTTTCCCTATAGAGTAGCCAGATCCTATACCTTCAGCAACTTGAGGCATAAAGAACTGGTCTAGTGCAATTTGCTTTGTTATTATGGTGACCACTGATGGAGTTACCTTTTCCACTAAATCTTCATACATTGTATATGTTACGTTAGGCAAACTATTTATATTCTTTCACCTTCCGAGAAAATCGAAAAAGATACTTTAAAATATATAAATTGATGAAAACTTGCCATAGTCCTCATGATGAATCTTCTAGATTCTGAAATACCACTAGGTGGAACGAAAATAAAGAGTGTGGTCAACAATTTAATTAATTTGAAATTAATCGTATAAGTTGCTTCTATTATAGAAATAAATTGTTTTTATTTAGCGTAATACCTTTTTGGGTGAGCACGGGATTTTTATTGGTGAGCACATGCCTAATAGATGGAATATCCCCGTCTAGCCCAAGTTATTTTAATCCTAATGGGGTATAATATTAATCTTAAGCCAAGATTTCACGTTAGGGAGGAGGTCGCGTTAGGCTTAGCGAGTTATCTAGCTGGCTTATCCTCTTGGAGGACTACGTTACCACACTCCACCTTGTTGTACTATTACAAGAGGCTTGGTAGGGTTAGGTACGTTGTGTCCTTGAGTGGTCTTTACGCCATTGACGAGACTAAGGTTGTTTGCGTTAGGGGTAATTACTATTACGTTTGGATTATTAGGGATGTTGTGACTAAGGCTATTCCTTTCTTCATGGTCACTAGCTTGAGGAGTGGTTTTCACGTGTTAACATGAGGGGGATTGAGGAGATCGCGAGTAGGTACTTTAAGAGGGTTGATCGAGTGGTTTACTTGCATGATGGTTTACCAGCTTATAATGCATTTGACTGGTTTAATGTTGGGCACAAGTAGGTTACGTTTGGTAGGAGGGATTACGCTGAGCAAGGGTTTAGGACATTGAAGCATAGGCTCTCCTCTATGGACTTTCATTTCCCTTGGAGTTCAAATAGGTTAACGATTACGAGTTGGCTCTCTACCTTCTTCCTAATCTACAACATTCTTTATACTCAAGTGTATTTAGTGGATAGGGGAGTGATAATAAATGTAAATATTTCAAATGCATAAAATTGTTGACCACACTCAAAATAAACTCAAAAATCCTTTTAAGGTATCTAAACCACAGTAAACTTATGAGTAAGGGAATAATAGGTATCGTTATAGCGTTGTTAGTATTAGCTGGAGGAGTATACTACGGTTACTATTACTTTACTACTGGAGTTGTAAATGTATATATTCAAGATCCTCCAACTACCCAAGGAGTTAAAATATACTTAACTATCTCTTCCATTATGATACATAAAACTAACGCTAGCAACTACTCTTGGATAACAATTTCAAATAAGACAATCACTGTACTATTAACTTCTAATATAACATTTCTAGCATCTTCAAGAATACCTTCCGGGGAATACAATGAGATATTTCTAGAGATATCTGCTGCTCAAGTCCAACTTGGAAATATTAATATTTCAGCTAAAATACCCAGCGGAGTATTTAAAATACATATCATAAACGGTATGAATCTAAAAGGAGGCTCTTCACAATCGCTACTTATAAGCTTTCCTCATGTAACCTATGCTAATGGACAAATAATAATAAATCCTTCAATTACTGCTGAGGTTATGAGCTAAATTAAAATATAATTGGCAGATAGGTTAATATGCTGTAGATAAATAAATATATTTAATGATGGATCTAGACTCTAAAGGTAAAGGAAACCCTTTTATCTTTTACGCTGCTTATTATCCTCCACTTTATTCTAAACTTAAAGCTAAAACTTTAAGAGAATTAGTGGAGGGTATCAAGAAAGCTGATAAGTATACGTTATTTTACCACGTTTTTCATCCAATTTTTAGCTCCCACCTAATACCCGAAGAATATTCTAACGATTTTGCACACTGGATAGCTGAGAGTTTAGGAGATAAAGAGTTAGCGGAATTAGTTTCTGACATACCAGGTGCTGAGCCTAGAACCATAGAAGACATTAGAAATGATTTGATAGAAATCCTAGAACCCAGAGCAGATGAAAGAATGGGAATAAGAGAGTTTGTGTTTGTTTCATGCACACCAATAGTATACAAGACAAATTACATCGCAAACACTCTTGCCGAGTTCTTAGATTTAATACAAATAATACCCGCTAGGTCACTTGTTTGGCATTTCGTAAGTAAAAGGGTACTCGGAATTTCAAAGAGAAATGATTTTTCAGAATGGCTAGACTCTAATTTTGGACTCTCAGAACTAGCTGAGACCTTAAGTAAGATTGATCCACAAACCTATATTGAAGAAGAGGTGCTTAGGAGAGATATAATTAGAATATTAGAAAGGTGGTTATTAAGATGATAGAGAAATACGTAGAATTTATAGGAGAACATGAGCTTGATGCGATCTTTAAGATAGCGGAAAAGATAAAGGATCTATCAATACTCCATGTAAACTCTACTAAGGCAGGAGGAGGAGTAGCTGAGATATTAAACAGAATGTTACCATTAATGAAAGAATTAGGTCTCAATGTCGATTGGAAAGTAATAAAAGGAGATAATGAATTCTTTAACGTAACCAAATCTTTTCATAACTCACTACAAAATGGGACTGGGAATATACCAGAAGAATACTTTAAAATTTATGACAAATGGCAAGAGATAAACCTATCTGAAATTCCATTGGATTATGACATAATGTTTATACACGACCCACAGCCAGCAGGACTTATAAAATTCAAAAAAGGTAATAATAAGTGGATTTGGAGATGCCACATTGATATTTCAAATCCTTATCCACCGGTGTGGAACTTCCTACAGAAGTATATCTCACAATACGATAGCATGATAATCTCAGTTCCGTCATTTGGGAGAGATAATATTGAGATTCCGCAATTCATAGTTCCCCCATCAATAGACCCATTAAGTGTGAAGAATAGGGACATTCCTGAGACTACTGTATTTAGAATATTATATAAGTTTGGTATCAATGTTGAAAAGCCTTTAATAACTCAAGTATCGAGATTTGACTATGCTAAAGATCCTCTAGGTGTTATACAAGCATATAAGTTAGCCAGAAGACATGTAGATATACAGCTACTATACGTAGGAAGTCCAGCCACCGATGATCCGGAAGGTGAAAAGGTTTATAATGAGGTAGTTAAGGCTTCCAAAGGAGATAAAGATATACATCTTCTAATGTTACCGCCATACAGTGATTTAGAAATAAATGCATTTCAAACAGCATCTACTATAGTTATGCAGAAGTCTATAAAAGAAGGTTTTGGTCTAACTGTAAGTGAGGCAATGTGGAAGAGAAAACCAGTAATAGGAGGAAATACTGGTGGAATACCTTTACAAGTGATAAATGGAATTACTGGTTTCCTAGTCAATAGTGCACAAGGAGCAGCACACTACATAATATACTTAATTAGAAATGAGGAAATAAGGAAGAGACTTGGTATTAACGCTAGGGAACATGTAAGGAGAAATTTCCTCATAACTAGAGAATTAAGGGACTATCTAATGACAATAGCTTATGTGGCTAAAAGGTACGATACTTAATCTCCTTCTTGTTTTAATGAGCTAAGTTTGCCTCCTTTATATCGTAATATTATATGAAAAGATTTAGAAACCTTATAAACCTCTATTCTTATTTTATATAGTGCCAAGGTCTTCTGATGTCAGACTAACACCAGTTAGTGAAAGTCTTAGAGAAAGAGCTGAGATCATTATAAGGATGTATGATATAGAAGATGAGAAAGATTTCTACACTAATGCATTCATGAGTATAATGAACATAATGGAAAAGGACGAATCTTTATTGGGAGTAGACTTCTGCTTTCTTATCCCCTATATTCTAGTTCACGAGAACTTCTCGTTTATACATTCTTCGTATATAGAGGATAAAGGCGATTTGTATTCCAATGATGAAATTATAGAATATCTAATTAAAAAATATTTTAACTTTATAAATCCGATATATCTAAAACATTTCCTTGAATATTTAATTCCATCTACATATACCCCGTTAGTAATTAGGAATGGGAATAATTTAATCTATAAAATCAGTTTTAACAATATAAATAAAAGATTACGAGAATACGTAGAGAACTTTTTACAGACTATTGTTACAATATTGGATATAGGAAAAATAAATAGCAGCAAAGACACTCTAGAAATAGTCACACCATATCGATCTCTTATAGATTTTGTAAACCAAAATCATCATTTAGTGAGAGTTGAAAACAGTGTAATCAGCAAGAGAAACCAAATAATAACTAAATTCAATCTCAAAAATGATATTAAATCCGATAAATTTGTAAATGATTGGTCCCTCTATCAAATACTTACAATATATGATACTTTATTCAAAAATAACCTACTTTTATATAACATATTAGATAGACTAAATGATATTTACACCTTGTTCTTGGAACTGAGAAAGTCAGGTCATATTTTATTTCCCAATATAAGAGGAATCGAATATATCAATTATAGATTATTAGATAGGGAAATAATCAACAAAAACCTTGATATTTTTACCCTTCTTATTAGTCCTAAAATTAGATTAATAAAAATAAATAACCAAGAGCTTATTATTACTGGTTTAAATAATTTTGACCAGAACCTCTCTAATTTTATAAGATATGCTTTAAATGAAACAGAAATAGAAAAAGTTACTCATGGATACTTTAAAATAAAGACGAATGAGCGAATATTTTCATAACCGATATGCAAAACCCATAATTACTCCATTCCATCAATTAAACACATGACATTTCAATCTAGGCCTTGGAGAATTAGAAACGATATTTGGGAGAAATTGGACGAGATTTGCATAAAACTAAATAATAAGAAATCATATAATTGTACAGATAAAATAATACAGAGTGCGTCCGAACTAATAATGGAAGATATCGATATAACTGATATTAGTACCAGAAGCGCAATACTTGGAATTAAATATCTCATTTCATCTAACGTATTCTATAATCTCATCTCAATCGTCCAAGAGGAAAAAATATACAAAGAAATATCGAATTCGTTGTTATCATTAATAGCTAATAAAGTGCAAGAGTCAGCCTTACTAGGTCTAGAGAATTCTGAAAACAATTGCAAAGAGAGGTCAATTTTAGAGAATGTATTGAGAGGACTTACATATATTCTTGGAGAGAATATAAAATTAATTGCAGATGGAAAAACAAAGTTTGAAATAATTAATGCCACGAGTAATCCTAATATAATCAAATTCTTACACATAATAATGGAAACTCTTAGGGAAAACTTTCAAATAATCCAATTAGATGAGAGTTGTAAGTATGATAGAATTTGCTTAAAGATAGACTTCTGCTAATCGCCATCAGTTTTTCACTTTACTTACCACAACATTCATTGGCATGATACACGTAAGCTTTATCCTTATTTTCTATCTTTATAATAGTCGCATTAGGATCTAAACAAATATCTGTCAGAACTCATGTTATCACATTCACCCTCATATACACTTAATGTACTGCCAATACTTTCTTCTGTTACTTCAGCCAAGGGAGCAATTCTTAGTATTTTCACGCATATCTACAACTAACAAAATTATTAAATTCTACCTTATCTAAAATAAACGTGCAAACAAGAAGGTAATTAGATTCGTGATCATATCTAACTTCTTTGGATTCTTTCGAAATTATCTGTAACTATCAATCTTCATAAGTTTGAGAAAAATCTATTTGGAGTCTAATTTCGGTGATATAAAAAGCTTCGAATAGGTACAAATACTTCCATTTTACCATATTATACTTGTGATTAAAAGATTACTGAAAGTATTCTTTAAACTAGCACCTAGAGTACTAGCATATAGGGAGTACAGAAATAGAATCTTAAAGGAAATGCCTATCGATGAAACGGAGATAGCGAAAGAGGCTAAGAAATTTGTTGACACTTTAATTGAATTAGGCCCTACATTTATAAAGTTTGGACAGATTCTTTCAGTTAGACCAGATATTATGCCTGAAGCATATATAAGAGAACTAGCCAGATTACAAGATGAAGTTCCGCTTGCACCATTTAGTCAAGTAAGTAAAATTATCGAGGAGGAACTCGGTAATAATGTAAAGATTTTGAAAGAACTTTCTTCAGCATCTTTAGGTCAAGTTTATCTTGGAGAGTATGATGGGAAAATTGTTGCAATTAAGATAAATAGGCCTAGAATAAAGGAAACCGTGAATGAAGATATTCAAGTATTGAAAAAATTAATGCCACTTCTTAGATTTATATTTGATGAGTCATTTACTGAAATAATAAAGGTGTTTCTCGACGAGTTCTCTCGAAGAATATTCGAAGAAATGGATTACACAAAGGAGGCATTTTATTTAAATAAGATTAAAGAGGAGTTATCAGATTATCCCTCCTTAAGGATACCTTCAGTAATAAAAGCAACAAAAAGAGTGTTAATAATGGAATATATTAAGGGGTATAAAGTTACAAGTGAAGAAGCAAAAAAGATAGTTGATAACAAGATATTGGCATATAGGGTATTTAGACTGTTTATGTATATGTTACTAAACAAGGACTATTTCCATGCAGATCCTCACCCGGGTAATATAGCCGTAGACGATCAAGGGAATTTAATACTTTATGACTTTGGGATGGCTGGGAAAATAGATGAAAAGACTAGAAATCTATTGATTAGGGCATATGTGGCAATGGTAAGAATGGATGCCGATTCACTAGTGAGAGTGTTGGACGAGCTAGGCGCAATACAACCTTTTGCGGATAGGAGGGTATTAGCGAAAGGGCTAAGGCTTTTCATGCAAGCGATGCAAGGAATAGAAGTTAGTGAACTAGAACTAGAAGATTTTATGAAACTAGCTGATCAAGTATTCTTTAAATTTCCACTCAGAATGCCTCCTAAACTTGTTCTGCCTTTTAGGATGATTAACGTTTTAGATGGAACATGTAGAGAAATAGACAAGAACTTTGACTTTGTTAAATCATCAGTAACTTTTTTGGAGGAAGAAGGATATACAACAAAGGTTGTTATTGAACAAATAAGAGAAATCGTAGATGGAATTTGGAATAGGTTTAGGAGCTTTCTACTGTCATATTCCCAACAGCAAGAGCTAATAAACATACAAAGCAATAGGAAAGGTAATGAAATAACTAATTATATTCCTCAAATGATATTGGTTATAACAATAATATTTTATGCTATAACAAGAGATATCATAATTACCCTCATTATGATCATTCTAGCGTTATCAATATCACTCAGTAGAAGAAAAAATACATAACTTAAAGAAAATTACTCTATTTTGATTGATACTGAACCCTCTACGGGTATCCTTATAGTCAACACGCCATTTTCGTACTTAGCTGTAACTGAAGAGTCCCTCTTAACCTTTACCGGTAAATGAATTACCTTATGTATCTTGAGAGGCCTCTGAGTAGTGTATTTGGTACCTATATATTGTATTTCCCTTTCAGCGTTAATTATCAACTCGTTTTGTGCAGATATTCTTACATTTATTTTATCCTTATTAAAACCCGCTAAGTCCGCAACAACTACTAGCTCTCCTCCTTCTTCATACATATCTATTGGTGGAATAATTGATTCGTAGAATTCCCTAGATAGTTCATCTAATCTTTTACCAATTTCTCTAATTATCACATTCATCATAATTTATCACCTTCTCATTCTCCATAGAGCCTTGAGCAATCTATAGATTAGATACCATCTCAGAATTCTTCTCATAAATATAGCATAGTAAAATTGTGATATAAATATTACGTACATGTTAGTACATTCGCTCTCAGTTAGCATGGCTCGGGTTCATCACAGATCAAGCCGAGCCCTTCTCAGCATCAGATTAAAACCAATGTGAGTACTACAAAAGCCGCTGCTATGGTAACCAATGTAGAACCAATAATAAATAAATCATTTCTAATCCGGGGAAAGAGATTAAAATAAGCTAAGCCAACATACGTAGCTCCAAATATGGCCATGACTAAAGCTATAATCAAGAAGGAAATCTTAACAAATGTTGCTGGTGGAATCATTTTCTATCCTATTCTCTATTCTCAGGCGGAATATATATGTCTTATGATAATGAAAATAGTTAACTAATATTATGATTCTAATATATAGTACTACTGAAGAAAGTTCAGTAGGAAAAACGCTTAAAAGTTTTTGTATAAAGACAAAAAATATGGAATGGAAAGTAATTATCACAGCAATTCTTTTAATTATATCTCTTATCCCATTAACCTCAACGTATCATAGTGATGCTAAACCCTTGCCATTGTCTTCATTAAATCCTAATGACCCGGGCATAACTTTTTACGACGAACAAATATTTATGACGCTAAACTCATATCCAGTTAGTACAAATTTAGTAGCTTATGTAAAAGTAATTGCTCAGACTAGTGATTCTGGTTACGGACCAGCGTATTTACTGAATGCAATAACTAATAATGACTGGTGGTATCAAGTTGGTGTAGCCTATAATTGGCCTTATACAAATGGCTCATTTGACCCAGGATTTCACATGATCTACATGGTTTGGAATAGCAGTGGAGATCCAGTACTTGGCCCAGTTTTGCTTAACTTCAACGGAAATGTAAATAGTGGAGATGAAATAATGTTGGAAATTGAAATATCAAATGGTAATATAGTACTTTCTGCATACGATAATACCACCGGTTCTAAAGCTATTGCCACTGTTAACGCTAATGGTGCATCAAATATTGTTACAGATCTTAACTTTTTACATGGCTACATAACTGGATTAATGACAGAATGGTACCACCTTAGAGCATATTTTGGAGGTGAACTTGGAGTAGTATATAGATTGCAACATTTAGCAACTAGCTTCACTTTAGGTGTTAACGAAATCTATTTAACCTCCCCTCCACAAAGTATAGCTTCTAATGAGATAGCGTATTCAGTCTTAAACAACTATACCTTCTATAATTTATCCTATATAGAAGCATATACTGCGTCAAATGGATATTACTTTATAACTGGCAATCTGTATCCAATATTCTTAAATTATAAAGTAATTGGAGGCAGTTTTAATATACCTATAAACATTACATACTTTTACGACGGCTCTAAAGAGATCACAAGATTACCTTCCTTGATTTTCGTTGATACTAACACCAATATAAGTATGCCATCTATTGTTTTAGAAGGGTTAAGTAGAATTATTAGCCTAAATTCTACGCCAATTCTGGCAACTAGAAGTGGTAATCTAACAGTGTATTATCAACTTCAGTATTTTATTAATATAAACATCCCTGTAAATGCGAGTATTAATGGAATTTATACAACTCTAAGCAGTGGATGGTATAATGCATCCATAAAAGTTCTAATCAGCCCATTTACATATTATCCTAACAGTTCAAGAATAATGGTATTTTCTTATCCAACGACTCAGTTTATATTAAATAGCCCCATAAATCTCAGTATAACTTATATTTTACAGTATTACGTGCATGTTGACTCATTAACTCCACTTTTTGGATCAATAAATGGTACTAATGCTACAATTTTCTCAGGATGGTATAATCAGAATACTATTATACAGATTTATAATATAACATTCTATCAGAGTAATGAAACTAGAGCGTTAATTACTAAAATTCTACCTGCAAACAAAATCCTCGTAAATATGTCTTATACAATAACTGTAAATGAGTTAGTGCAATATTTTATTACTGTAAAGTCACAAATACCCATTTATGCGCTCATAAATGGAACCAACAGTACGTTAACCAGCAATTGGTATAATAAAGGGACATTTATTAATGTAGAAAACATAACATATTATGGACCAAATAATGAATATAGATACGTAATAGCTAGTATCTTACCTTCTAGAAACATTACAGTTGAAAATCCAATTACAATATCAATAATAACTGTAAAGCAATACCCCTTGTCTGTTTATTCTAAGATTCCAGTTTACGCTTTAGTCAACGGTACTAACGAGACATTACAAAAATACTCTTGGTTCAATACTGGAACTAGAATACAGATAGAGAATATCACATACTATATAAATAGTACTGCACGACTTCTTATAGAAAAAATTTTACCCTATTCAAACTTTACATTACTCCAACCAATTAATATAACTATAATTACACTACCTCAGTATTTCTTAAATGTTAGTAGTAGCTACCCAGTATATATATTATTTAATGGTAAAAATACTACTTTAAGTGACGGATGGTATAATAACGGTACTGAAATTAAATTGTATCCAATTTGGTATATTAACCAGACTGAAAGACAAAAGTTAATGAGTATTAGTCTAAATGGAAAGCCAACTTCCAATAATGTCATAATAGTTGATGGACCAATCTCTCTAAAATTAGACTATATAATACAATATTATATAAGTTTAATTTCAATTATACCAATTAAGGCCTTAATCAATTCAACCTTGACAAATTTCACTCCGGGGTGGTATAATAGCGGAACACTTATTTCATTCATAAACATGACATACTACGTTTCCAATAATACCAGATATATAATATTATCTATAGTACCATTTAACTTAACAGTAAATACTAGCGTAACTGTAAAGGTAACTACGCTAAGGGAGTACTTAGTTATTATAAATACACCCGTATTAATTACGGTTGCAAATAAGACTATAAATACCAGCGAAATATGGGTACCAGCTGGACAATCTATATCAATACCTAGATACGTTAATATTAGCAATAATGTAAGGATATTTTATAACACTACTTCATACTTAATAAACGTAACCCAACCAACTAATATTAATGTTAAGCCGGTAAAGGAATATCTAGTAACTATAAATGGGAATTCAGAATGGCTTCCGAGTGGAAGTGTGATAACGTTAACCCAGTTTATACCAATATATGAACAAGGCAAGTGGATAGGAACTTATAACGTTAGTAATGGTGTAACGATAACTGTAAATGAGCCGATTACTGAGACTTTAGTAAAGACTTTAAATGGGACTTTTGTAGGAATTATTGCTATAGTAATTGCAGTTATCGTTTTAGGAATATTAATATTAACTGTAAGGAGATCCAGACCAAAGTTCTAGGTCATTTAATTTTTTTATATATTACTATATTTATTATAAGTAGTGAGATAAGTGAGAAAATTAGAGAGTAATATACGTTAGTAAAGAATAGCAATAAGGCAGCAATTCCTACAATTGAGTTTATTTCTATTTCCCTTATTAGTAGCGACAATGGATCTGCAATTCTTATTCCCTTTCCTTTGATAACGTTATTATATGATATGAAAAGACTAAGTTCCACACTAGCTATTGACGACGGCAACATAATTAAGCTCAAAGGAGCATGGCCAAAAAATGAAAAGATTATAACGTCTACTAAATAGATTATCAAAATAATTAATAATTTCGAAATATAAGAACTCCTTAATCTTGAGGGTAAGGATAGTAATAGTTGTAATCCCGATGCTTCAAGCAATATTAGCATTATTGAGGACGTTGTTATCATGAAGATTACGTAAAAGATTGCGTAAACTGGGGCAAAAAATGAGAAAATAAGTGCAAATACGGGTACAGTTAGTAAAAAACTAGCTTGAGGAACTCTAAGGAGTCCTTTCATATCTTTATAAAGATATGTTATTAACGGAGACTGTAATTTTATGTTATATTTTGTTGGATAATGAGTTGAAACCTTGAACGACAAGAATTTCAAGGCTTGATTATAGGCAAATATTATGGAAAGACAAGTGTAAACTAGGGAGAGTAAAAGACCCTCAACATTTAAAAAGCCGAAAGGGAAGATTGGCAGGACGTATGAAGGGAGACTTACATATCTAAAGGTAAAACCGTAAGGTAATAGTATAAATATTATCCAGATTAGCGATGTTCCCACCCTAAATAGAGCAGAAGTTACTCCTAATCTTATTCTCTTCCCCAATAGTATTATCAAAGCAAAGGAAAGTGAAAAGAAAAATATTATCTCAAGTTCTACCATAAGGGCTTGTAAAATAGACTGTGTTATCATATAAGTGGAGATAGGCGCAATTACTATCGAAGCTAAAAAACCATAGTAGAAAAATTCAAATATACCTCTAAATACAGCTATATTAATATCTCTCTCAGTGAGTGGAAGCGACAGTAAGAAGGTTTTTAGATCATAATTTGTTACAAAGAAAATTACATTCAATCCGGTAGTGAAAATATTGGCAAGTATAATTAAGTCTAGAAATATAAAGGAAAAAGGGGCGTTTTTGTTTATTAATGAGATAGATGCTGAAACTATTGTTGCTATGGTATATGCAATAATATTACTTATCTTGATCGTAACCGCATTCCTTCTAATCTTGCTAATCGCATCCGGCTTAGGTGATAAACCAAAAGATCTGCTTGTATACATCAAATATATTATTTGCTTGTAAATCATATCATGAATCTTTACGCTACTCATTCCAATCCCTTTAATATATCCTTTATCTCCTCGTCTAATCCAGTTACGGAGAGGAAAACGTCTTCAAGGGATCTCCCAGCTTCCCTAATGTTATCTGAAGAAGTCTCCATTACCATTATTCCCCTATTCATTATACCTATTCTATTGCAGATTTTTTCTGCAACCTCCATTATATGCGTGGAGAACAACACTCCACCTCCATTCTTAATATGGTTCTGAATTAGTTCTTTAAGGACTTTAACTGATAGAACATCTAACGCGTTGAAAGGTTCGTCAAGTATTAGTAATTTAGGTTCGTGAAGCAAAGACAATAATATAGAAACTTTTTGTTTATTCCCCATAGATAAGGAAGCTATAGGTGTATTCATGAACATATCTAAGGAGAACGCTCTAATTAACGCGTTTATTCTGTTCAGATCTTTAATCCCTCTTAAACTTGAGACGAAACTTATTATCTCAGCTGGTGTCATATATTCATAAAGAGCTGGCTGTTCAGGAACGTAACCAACGTAATTTTTCACAATTTTGTCTTTATTGCTTATTCCTAAGATTTCTATTTCACCCTCAAAAGGAACCATATCCATTATAGCCTTCAACGTGCTGGTTTTTCCCGCACCATTTGGACCTAAAAGACAATAGACTTCTGAGTTTACTGAAAAGCTTAATGAATTAACTGCGATAAATGAACCATACTTCACTGTAAGGTTTCTAACACTTAAGAGCATTATATAAATAAATGTATCACACCATTATTAACCTTAATCTTTAAGCTAACTTTGGTTCGTAAATCTGGACAGCAACCTATTTATCTTTTCTTCTATTTTCTTTAATCTCCTCTCGTTTGGATCATCATCTTCATAAAATCCAAATAATCCTCTCATTTTCATAAATATTACATCTCCGACTCTTTCTATCTTAGGCTCGTAGCCAATTTTAGTAATCCTATATAGACCTTGAACTTTTTCATTACCTATTGGTACTACCATAATCCCATTTTCCTTCAGTTGATCGTATAGCTTACAAGGTATAGTTGGCGCAGCTGCCCATACTATGATCCGATCATAAGGAGCCTCTTTCTCATATCCTAAACTACCATCCATCTTAACTAATTTAATGAGAGGATATCTGGGCAGAAGAACATTTTTAGCATACTCAAATATCGTATCATCTATTTCAATAGATATAACATTACTCTCACCAACTACTTCAGCTATTAATGCTGTGTAATAACCTATACCAGTACCTATCTCTAAAACCTTCTGATTTTCTTGTAAATTAAGAATATCAAGCATGTATATGCCTAAACTTAGCGCTGTTGTTGTAATATTAGGCGTTACATAAAAGGGTTTATCTATATAATTAGGATCATATGCATATTTTTTCAATAATTGAGGCAAAAAGTCTTCTCTGTTAACCTTGATAAATGCATTAACCAACTTTGAATTTTTTATAGACCTTAATATGTCTTCTTTTGCACTCATACTTATTAACTATTTGAAGATATTTTTAATAAATATGATGATAGGCTCTTGACACACATGAAGATGCCTCTTACTTCTGAAAATTTAAATAACAGGTATTGTTAGTTCCTTTATGATGGAAAATAGTGCAAAGTTATGGAATTCAATCCAAGATATTTACTCTTCAATCCTTAAACATCCATTTATTCTCGAACTAGTTGAAGGAACCCTAAATAGAGATAAGTTCCAATATTACATCATCCAAGATTATATGTATTTGAGGGAGTTCTCTAAGGCATTAGCTTTATTATCAGCGAAGGCTGAAGATGAGGAACAAGCTTTATTGTTTGCAACACACATACAAGATGCCATAAAGGTAGAACAAGCACTACATAAATTTTACATAACCGAATTTAATCTAGATGTGAAAGATTATGAAATGAGTCCAACTAATCTAGCTTATACATCTTACTTGCTTGCCGTAGCCTATTCTAGACCTTTCCATGAAGCAATATCTGCAGTACTACCTTGTTATTGGATATATATGGAGGTCGGAAAAGAATTGTTAAAAAAAGGATCTAAGGATAAATATTATCAAAAATGGATAGAAACTTATGGTGGAGAGGAGTATGAAAAAGGTGTTAGAGCAGTATTAGGTATTGTAAACAATCTAAAAGTTAGTGAAGAGGAATTTAATAAGATGAAAATTCATTTTAGAACCGCATCTATATACGAATATATGTTTTGGGACTCTGCGTATAGATTAGAGAGGTTTCCCTTTTTTACAGAAAGAAATAAAGGAGTATAGCTAATTTGCTTTTATGGATAAACTACTACTCCATGTAGGTCCTACTACTATCAAGGAAGATGTTTTAATAGCGGGGCTTGAGAACAACGTTGGTTTTACGTCTAAGGAATTTATAGAAGCACTCTCATACTCGTTAAAAGGAATAAGATACGTAATGGGGGCAAGCAAGAATTACCAGCCAGTAATAATCCCAGGAGGTGGAACATCTGCTATGGAAAGTGTCACATCATTACTCAAACCTAATGACAAAATACTAGTAGTTTCAAATGGTGTATTTGGGGATAGATGGGAACAAATATTTAAGAGATATCCAGTTTATGTAAAGGTACTAAGATCTTCACCTGGCGATTACGTTAAACCAGAGGAAGTAGAGGAAGAGGTAAAAAAAGACAATTATAAGTTAATAACACTAACTCACGTAGAGACCAGCACTGGAGTTAGAGAACCCGTAAAGGATGTAATAAATAAGGTTAGAAAATATGTAGAATTAGTAGCAGTGGATGGGGTCTCAAGTGTTGGAGCTGAGGAAGTTAAGGCTGAAGAATGGAATGTCGATGTTTACTTAACAGCTAGTCAAAAGGCATTGGGTTCCTCAGCTGGTTTAGGTTTATTATTACTTTCTCCTAAGGCCATATCGATATTGGATTCACAAGAGTCAATTGCTGGCTACTATCTGAATCTAAAGAATTGGCTACCAGTTATGAGAGCAGCTGAAGAGGGTAAGGCTGCGTATTTCGCTACCCCACCAGTTCATGTAATTTTACAACTAGCTGAAGCTTTTAGACTGATAGAGAATGAAGGTATAGAAAATAGAATAAAAAGGCACTTAACAGTAGCTAGCGCAATTAGGGCTGGTTTAGAAGCCTTAGGATTAGAGATTGTTGCCAGAAGACCAGAGTCTTATAGCAATACTGTAACGGGTGTGATTCTAAAGACTACTGAACCACAAAAGGTCCTGGCAGAGACCGTTAATGACGGGGTAGAGTTTGCCCCTGGAGTTCATCCGGCATTTAAATATTTCAGAATAGGTCATATGGGCTGGGTAACCCCTAATGATGCAATAGTAGCAATAAGTGTTATTGAGAGAACCTTAAGGAAATTAGGTGAGCCAATAAGGTTTGGTGAAGGAGTGAAGGTAGTTGAAGAAGTCTTATCATCAGCCCGCTGAAAGTATATCATCTAAATCTAAATCCCCGAAAATATCATCACTCTCAGTTTTTAAGATAATACCATAATAATATTATAAATATGACTGATGTTAGTAGTAACAATGTTACATTTAACGATATATTAGAGTACGAGATTATCAAAAGGACTTATCAAAATATTATAATGAAGCTTAATTCTAGAAATTTAAAATCATTAAAAGAAGGATTAAAGGAATTATTGAACTTCGTGAGAGATATAAAGAATAATATATTAGATAAAAGGTTAAGAAGAATGATTCAATATCAGCAAAAATTAGCCAAAAGATTACTCTTAATTATAGATATAAGATATGTGATATTCTTCATCTATAAAATATTAGTTAACTCTTTAGTAACTAGACTTTACGAGTCTATCAGAACGTTATTGGAAGAAGTAAATAAGGTTGTCAGATATTGAGTAATGACTCTTTAAGACACTCTTCCACTATTTTAGCATCGCTTTCTGGGATAGGCCTCTTAAGGTTTGCAGGAGCGTTCCTAAGGTATTTAGCTATTTGCCCTTTATCTTCAATAAATCTAATCTTATCTAAAATTTTTTTCATATCGCACTCTCCAACTACAACAGGCTCTACTTTAACTCTATAAACGTATATTCCCTTATTCCTTACTGTCTCCTCAGGATATATTGGTGTCTGATCCTCATACCAGTTTGAAAGGACTTTTACTATACCTACAATCTTTCCTCCATATCTTTTCGCATAATATTTACTGACATATATAATAATGTAGTCACCTTCTTTTATGTACTCCTCTAGATTCTCTTTGTAACCATAAACTCCTTTATCTCTAATTACATCCCACATGTCCTCTTGTATTGGTACTAACCAGTAGGTCACAGAATGCAATAGTATTTTAAGATTATAAGATTTACTAAACCTCTTTACAAAAAGCATTGCCGTAGTTATCAGTTTTGTACGGACCTTAAAGTTTATATTAATTCATGATAAAATTTTATATGGTTTCCCATTATTCATGATATACGGATAGCTACTGGGTTTATACCCCCCAATGGGATGGAGAAAGTTTGCTTGTGACTTAGATAAAGTGAGATGGTTGAGAATTTACATAAAATATCATGAAATCCTATGAAACCTATATGAAACCCCTAAACCTCTTACACAACAATTCCTATAATTACATAATAATATCAAAGGAGAGCACTTTTAAGTAAAGTAGCCTATTTATACTTAGTGAACAAGGTTCAACTTGTCTCTTATGTTGCAATCTCCTTATCAATCTTAGGTATCATTTTAAGCACTATAGCAATCATTATGTCACAAAGAGGGCACTAACATAGTGAGAAAGAAAAAGCTATAAACATAGAGAGATATTACATGTTGGTTAGAATGAATGATAGGCTGTAAAGATACGTCTTGTGTTAAAGATACTCTAAATGGGCTCCTTAATAAATATGGCGTTGGAAAAAATGTTACAGAAATAGTATTAGAAAATATAAATGAACTTGCAATTTATAGGAATAACAAAATATTCGTTAATTTGTTGAAGTATGATGAAATAGCAAATGAAGTTTCGGGGGAAAGTGAAATAGTATCAGCATTTCTTCTTTTATCATCCTTATACTCTTTGGTTGGAATAAAAAGAATGGAGGAAATAATTAAAAATGAATACGGAAGAGAATCACCCATATATAAACTCTATGAGATATTATTCAAATAAGATCAGGCAATTTGTAAAAGAGAAGTATAATAGGGAATTAGGATTAAATATTAAATATTATTCAGATTTTGATGCAAGTAGATTAATGAAATTAATTGATAAGACCCTATTAATTAACGTAATAAGATTAGAAGGGTTATGCGTAGAAATAGAGGAATGTACTTTACTTTCTGCATCGATATATCTTTTCACATATCTCTCATTAATTGGATTTGAGGATAATGAAATAAAAGACATTTGTAAACGTAATTTTCCAGAGCTTTACCTCTATTTATTAAAAGTAGTTAAGAAGAGATTGCCTTCAACGCACTTGTAATAAAATCCTCAACAACTTTCTCAGGTTGTTTAGCTTTCATAACGGCACTTGCCACGCCTATCCCATGAGCTCCGAGTTGTAACGCCTTGTATACATCTTCACCAGTCGTAATACCAGCACCTGCTATTAAATAGATTCCCTCCGATTTTCTTATCTCTACTACAGCTCTAGTTATTACCTCAGGTTTTGCCTTAGAAACTGAAATACCAGTTCCTATTAATTCTGGAGGCTCTATTAAAATTGCGTTTGGCTTTAACAGGCTAAAAGGATAAACCAGTTCGTACCTATCAACGCAAAGTACGCTTTCTAATCCCAAATTTCTAGTCCTTTTTAAGATGTCATCTATTTCATCTGCTCTTAAACGCTTTTCACTATGGTTTATTAAAGTTCCCCTCGCCCCGGCATCTTTTATCATTTCTGGCAAAATAGCCCCAGTATATGCTCCTAAAGGTACCGAATCTACATGTTCAGCATAAATTGGTAATTCCACCTCTTGGGTCATCCTATATATCATTGTAGCTGGTACTGATAATATTATTTCCACTGAATACTGTTTACTTATTTTTTCTATCTTTTTACCTAACTCTATTGCCTTATTACCAAAGGAGTTTTCATATGCTTTAAAGTTTATTATAATAATAGGGGGTTTCACAATAAGAAGATGAAAGGGAAATAAATATGTATTGTGGAATTGATCTAGCAGTAAGAAGGAAGACTGCAGTAGCTGTTCTCATAAACAACGAAATAAAAATCATTGAACTAGTAACGAATGATGAAATTATAGAGAGTTGCAAGAGAGCAAAAGTCACTGCAATAGATTCACCTCTCTCCCACTGTAAAGGTTTTAGAAACGTCGATAAGGAGATGATAAAAAGAAAACTGAAGGTATTGCCACCATCCTTTATGAAAACACTTGTAGAAAGAGCTATCCAATTGAAGGAAAAGTTGTATAACGTAATTGAGACCCATCCAACATCTTCCATGAAATTAATTGGTTTGAATTGGAGAGAATTACATGAGGTTAAAGATTATGTGGATGCTGCATTGTGTGCAATGGCTGCAATGGCTTACGATCTAGGGTATGCAGAGGAAATTAAAGCTGATGATGGTATAATTTACCTATTATCAACGAAATTTCCTTATGAGTTAAAAAGGAAAAATTATTTTGAGTTTTATCTGAAAGGACCTAAATGAGGTAATGTGATTCCTATTAGCCCTAGGAGAAATAGTATTATAAATGCAATTATTATTGCTAAAATCGCTATACCTAAAGCTTGTACCCAGCCAGTGTTAAAAACCACTTTGTATACTCCTAGAAATGCTATAAATCCTATTATTACTCCAATTAATGGCGAAATAAGCGAAAATAGCGCTGTAAAAATTGCGTAAACCACTACTCCAATTAATGTTGCTAACATAGCCCTACCAAACGTAGTAGTTCTTGGTGTAACTACTTTTCCAGCTAGCCATGTAGGTATAGAAATGACTATCCAAGCTATTATAAAAGCAATAATAGCACTAATCGGACCTAATATTAGAGGCATGAATATGACTTTATAAAAAAATAATAATAAGATTTATCTCTTGTCTATAGGAACATACTCTTGATACTCTGGCCCAACATATAAAGCTCTTGGCCTAATTAGCCTATGCTGTTCCTCTACATATTCTATTATATGTGCTAGCCAGCCTAAAGTTCTCGATAAAGCA
The DNA here is from genome assembly GCF_009601705.1 of Sulfolobus sp. E5-1-F. Classification (NCBI taxonomy): domain Archaea; kingdom Thermoproteati; phylum Thermoproteota; class Thermoprotei; order Sulfolobales; family Sulfolobaceae; genus Saccharolobus; species Saccharolobus sp. E5-1-F. Next base: position 211,713 of record NZ_CP045687.1, read on the forward strand.
AATAATGCAGTAAACATGTATACTGGAAATCCTAAAGCAAAGAAGACTATTCCAGAATAGAAATCAGTATTAGGGTATATTCCTTTACTCGAAAATTGCTTTATTCCTAGCTCCTCAAGTTTTTGAGCTATCTCGAAATATTTCTTAGCTTCGCTATTCCTTTCAATTAAGGTTGAGGCTAATTTCTTAAATATTTTTGCTCTAGGATCATAAGTTTTGTAAACTCTATGACCAAATCCCATTAGTCTATTCTTTTGATTTATTATTTTATCATTAAACCACATTTCTACTTTATTCGGATCACCTATTTCTATGAACTGCTTAAAAGCTTCTTCAGCAGCTCCACCATGTAATGGACCTTTCAATGCCGCTAAGGCAGCAGTAAGTGAGGAATACATATCTGATAAAGTGGATGCAGCCACAAGCGCTGCAGTTGTAGATGCTGGTACTTCGTGATCGGTATAGAGTATTAGAGCCTTATCCATTGCGTTTATTTCGTCTCCAGTGGGTTCTCTAGCCAAACTTGCTAGTAAAAAGCTCTTTGCGAAACTATCTGAGGGTTCAGGTATTCTTGGCTTATTACCCTCTTTTCTTCTATATACGTTTGCTACTAGAGTAGCCATTTTAGCAATTATACTAATTGCTTTTTCCTTATCGTTCTCTTTCCATTTGAAATTCTTATCGATAGATGCTAATGCTGCTGTTCCCACTTCCAAAAGACCTATAGCGTCTGCATCTCTCGGCATTAAGTATATTGTGTCTAGAACTTCTTGAGGTACCTCATATTCCTCATTAAGTTTCTCTTTTAAATCGTTTAACTCTTTCTTTGTAGGTAATTTTCCATAAAGCATTAAATAGATAGTCTCTTCATAACTGCCGTAATTAACTAAGTCTTCAATATTATACCCTCTATACCTCAGTATTCCCTTTTCTCCGTCTATGAATGTTAAATTCGTAACCTTTATAATAACGTTTTCTAAACCTTTACTTACAACGCTCATTAGTCCGTACCTCCTTCCCAATTTAACTCAGACCTAACTAAAAAATCTAGAACGTGTTTCTCATTTACTATATCCTTTATCGATACTACACCGACAAGCTTCCCTTCATCATCCACAACAACTATATGTCTTATATTGTTTTTAACCATTTTCTCTGCTATTTCTCCTATTGGAGAATTAGGCTTAACTGTTATTAATTTTCCGAAAGTTCCCAGATTCTCTACTTTATCATTCAAATCCTTACCACATGACACAGCACGCAGAACGTCTCTTTCTGTAAATATTCCGACTGGATAACCTTTTTCATCAACAATTACCACGGATCCTATATTATTTTGATACATAATCTTACAAGCCTCAATAGCCTTAACACCTACCTTTACCACTACAGGGGATCTCTTGATTAAGCTTCTAGAAGTTACTGCCATAATTTAAATTTCGTATATAAAAATTTAAAGCTTTCTAATGAGTTTTATACTACCTAATTCCTTGTCTAATCTTTCGTAAAAGAAGTAATCAATTATCTCGTACTGTTGTTGCCTAGTAATCATCTTATCTAATAAATTAACTTGCGTTCCCTCTCTTAATAATGTCTCTAGGGCATCTTTCATTGCCTTAGCTGCCACTCTAAATATAGTAACAGGAAATATTACGTATTTATAACCCATCTCCTTAAACTCTTGGGCCTTAATGTAAGGGGTTTTACCAAATTCAGTCATATTAGCTAGTAACGGAGCCTTTACCTCTTTAGCGAACTTAGCGAACTCCTCCTTACTAGTAAGAGCCTCTGGAAATATTACATCAGCGCCAGCTTCTAAATAAATTTTTGCCCTTTCTATTGCATCATCTAACCCAATTACTCCACGAGAATCGACTCTTGCAATTATTAAGGAATCTCTTCTAGCCTTTAAAGCAGCCTTTATCTTCTGAACCATTTCTAAAGGCTCTACAACCTCTTTACCCTCTAAATGCCCACATTTCTTTGGCATTCTTTGATCCTCTATTTGAATGGCGTCAGCACCGGCTTTTTCCAAAACCCTTACAGTTCTATAAACGTTTATTGCCTCACCAAACCCAGTATCTGCATCAACTATTATTGGAATATCTGCAACTTCCTTTATTTTTCTTATCATCTCAGCAACCTCATCTAATGTGATTAAACCTATATCTGGTAGACCATAAGATGAGGTAAGAGCAGCGCCCGATAGATAAACTGCCTTAAAACCTACCTTTTTCGCTAGAATCGCAGTAAACGGATTAAATACTCCAGGTACTATTAAGAAATCAGATTCCTTTAATACTTGAGACAATTTCCCTCACCTTTAATTCTTCCATATTCCACAAAATATTTAACTCTTCCTTCCTTCCTTTTAGCCTCAAGTACTTCTCCTCAACTTCGGCATCAGTCATTGGATTATTATAATAACCTCTTGGATTCCTAATTTCAACTGTATCTTTACCCTTACTGGTATAAACTGTTACTTTAACAGGCAACTCCTTAGGATATATACTAGTATATTTCTCGTCTTCAACTACAGTAATCTTCTTCATTAAACTCCTTATTTTTTCATTGAATATCATTTCTTGATCATACGCGTCGAGCCAAAAATCCTTCTTAATTAAAGTATAAGCCAGAATATAGGGCAAACTATGATCTGCTGTCTCCTTGTTAGTGGGATTCCATTTTTCTTCATCAGCTATTATCGTCTTAGCAGCCTCATAGGTTTCAACTTCAATCTTAACAATGTCATCAACATTAACATTTAAGCTCTTTCCAGCCTCAACAACTGCCTCAGCATGATACTCCACTGGATATTTCTTCAAACTAGTCTTAAGTATACCATCTACCTCTAACTTATTAAACACCGAAGAGTCGAAGTCTTTAGCTACAACATTAATGAAACCTAATCTACCTGAAAAAGTCTTTGAAGGACCGGTCATTCCAAACTTAGCTAAAAGTGCCGCAAAAGTCGCTTTCCTTGAGGCATCCGCTGCAGCACCGGCCTTCCACATGGATAATTCCCCAGATCTAGTTTCCCTAAGTGCAACGTTTGGCACTATTGTTAACGAAATAGCGTTAATAGTAGACTTTTCGTCCAATTTTAACATTTTAGCTAAACCTGCAGCAGCTCCTATCTGAAGGAAAGTTACGTGATCAAAGCCCTTCTTTCTCAACGATGTTGCATCACACAATTTTACCCCAATTTCATAACCTGTAACGATCGCTTCTATTACATCCCTCCCTTTAAGATCAAAAAGTGAACCTAAGGATAAGAAAGCACCTATCATGTCACTGGGATGTAAAGGCTCCTTTGAAAGATAAGTGTCATTGAAGTCTAGATACCTAATTAAAAAAGTGTTGTAAAAAGCCGCGAAATCTGGAGTCGCACTTCCTCCGAAAAGTAGGGGAACAGAACCTTGGAAATACGTTAATACCTTTTTGTTAACTAAGTGAGGAGGAGAATTTAGTGCTCCATAAGCTACTGCTATTGTATCAATTATTCTCTTTTTTGCCTCATGTATAATCTTTTCACTTAAGTTTTGGTAATTTACTGAATTCACAAATTCAGCAATCTTTTCAGCTATTTCCATAATAGAGTAGAATTAAAGGGAGTATAAAAGTCGAACTATAATGAAAATTGAAAAAAGCTTAATATACTTTAGGATGCATATTTATACTCGTGATAGTATGGTAAAAATAGCTTTTATAGGAGTAGGAAAAATAGGTCAGACGATAGCTTATTCTGTAATTTTTGACGGTTTAGCCAGTGAAGCTATATTATACGATATTATTCCAGAATTACCAGAAAAGTTTGAACACGAGTTAAGACATGCAATAGCTACTAGAGGTCTTTCCACTGAAGTAATCGGTACTAACTCTCTTGATGATGTAACCAATGCTGATATCATACTTATTATGGCGGGTAAGCCAAGGAAACCCGGAATGAGCAGAAGGGATCTATTTGTTGATAATGCGAAAATACAAATAGACCTCGCAAAGCAGCTTCCTCCTAAAAACCCAGGTGCGTTATACATAATGGTTGCAAATCCAGTAGATATGATGGCTTCAGTATTCATGAGATTCTCTAAACAATTTACAATAAGTACTGGAGACACAGTAGAGACAATGAGAATGAGAGCATATATAAGTAAGAAACTCAAAGTTCCAGTGACTAAGATAACTGGATACGTAGCGGGAGAACATGGAGAAGATGCAGTAGTTTTATGGAGTACAGTAAAAGTTAATGGGAAACCATTTGAGGAAGTAGCTAAAGGGTTAACTAAGGAGGAGGTCGAAAATTACGTTAAGTCAATACCAGGAGAGATAATAAGAGTGATGGGAGGTACAACCTGGGGACCTGCAACTATAATAAAGGACATTGTTAGATCAGTAGTCTTAAATGAAGGGAGAGTTATGAGCATCGCAACTCCTAGAACTTATAAAGATGAAATAATACATATAAGTGTTCCAACAGTTGTAGGAGCTGAAATAGGACCAAGTTTAGAGGGTGTTTTGCCAGAAAGTGACAGAGAGAGGTTAAATAAATCTGTTGAGGACTTTTACAAGGTCTATAAGGAGAACTTAGATCATCTATTGCAAGTAATTAAACAATGATTTCTTGATCTCGCATATATACCTCTAACTTTCTTTAAACTTCGTAAATATACATTACCCTTACCATAAGCTTTTTTATTTCCTTGATAATTACACTATTGATGAAAGTACTTATTCTAGGTGCCGATGGCTACCTTGGATGGCCATTAGCATTGAGATTAGCTAAGAGAGGACATGAAGTTATTGGAGTAGATAACCTATACACTAGAAATGCAGTAAGGGAAGTAGGGTCAGATTCTGCATTTCCATTACCAGATCCAGAAGAAAGAATTACAGCAGCAAGGAAATTACTTGATTTCAATATAGTTTTTCACAGAGCTGATGTCAAGGATTTTGATAAATTACATGAGATTATTCAAAAGTATAAACCAGATGCCGTAGTACATTTCGCCGAACAAAGATCTGCTCCATACTCAATGATTGATGTTAATCACGCTAATTATACCTTCATAAATAATCTTACTAGCACGATAAATCTCATTTATTCAATAATTAAAGTAGATCCAAGTATCCACATTTTAAAGATGGGAACAATGGGAGAATATGGAACACCAAATTATGATATACTAGAGTCACCATTCGTAGAAATCGAAATAAACGGCAAAAAGGATAAGATTCCATTTCCTAAATGGGCTAGTAGTTGGTATCATTGGAGTAAAGTTTATGATAGCTATAACTTGTTATGGGCAAATAAGGTATGGAATTTGACTATCACCGATATTATGCAAGGCCCAGTATATGGTACGAGAACTGAAGAGATTATAGACGAGAAGTTGAGAACAAGGTTCGATTTTGATGAGGTTTGGGGAACTGTTGTTAATAGATATTGTGTGGAAGCAGTATTGGGTCTTCCGTTAACACCTTATGGAAAAGGAGGTCAAACTAGAGGATTCATCTCACTTGAGGATAGTATGCAAGCGCTAACTACTCTATTGGAGCATCCTCCTAGTCAAGGAGAATATAGAGTCGTTAATCAAATTCATGAGGTGTATAGTGTGGGTCAAATAGCTCAAATGGTCAAAGAAGTTGCTGAATCTATGGGACTGAGAGTTACTATTCAAAATGTCAGAAACCCTAGAGTAGAAAAAGAGGAGCACTATTATAAAGTTGAAACTAAGATACTGCCATCGTTAGGATTTCGCCCTAAAAAGAACATGAAGGAAGAGATAAAGAACATGATAGAGGACTTAATTCCTTACAAGAATAGGCTAGAATCATTTAAACATGTAATACTACCTAAGACGGATTGGAGAAAAGGAAGAACTTAAATCACTCTTAACCATCAAATTGTCGCATAAAGGTAATATTCTGAGTAAATTTGTAGTGGATGTATCTTAGTTTTTTAGAAAAATTTATTTAAACCCTCATAAGAAGAGTAGGATGTTGGAAAATAGCTTAAAGAAGAAGTTAGGTTATTTCATAAATTATAGTGATATAGAATACGAAGTACTTTCCCAATATTATAAGTTAGAGTTGAGAATGCCCAGTAACGCCAATTTAGGTCAATTACTTCATGAGTATTTACAAGAATATCTAATAAATGGTATTAACAGAATTAATGAGAAATATCTCCCATTTTACTATAATTTGAATAAGGCTCTAGAGCTTCTTTCAAGAATAGTTGATGAGAGAAAATTGTACTATTGCGATAAGAAAATAGAGAGAATAGGAAACGTTAAATTAATTGGGCAAGCTGATATTTGTTCTGACGACTTAGTGATAGAAATAAAAAGTAAACCAGAACTAAAAAAGGTCGACTTAATGCAAGCGCTTATTTACACTTATTTATACGAGAGAGATGTAATACTTTTTTTGTATGGAATATATACTGGAGAGTATACTATAGTAAGACTACCTTTTAATGAAAGAAATATAAACTCCTTATTCGAAGGTCTCAAAAAGATAAGTGAAAGAGAAGAAATATTGTGAAAACTTTTAAAACAGTATTGTAAGAAAATAATATAAAACATAAATGAGATAGGTAATTATGGACTCAATAGATAAGGGAATATTAAAGATACTTCTAAAAGATGCTAGAACACCACAAAGAAGAATTGCAATGACGCTAGGCATATCTCCTCCAGCCGTCAGTTATAGAATGGAAAAGTTATTTGGGGATATAATAAAAAGATTTACACTTTACGTTAATCCAAATTTCCTAGGTAGATATCATGGTTATGTAGCTTTTAACAATTTATACGATTGGGATGGGGATTATATAGCTAAGATTGAGTGTTTAGAAGAAGTTAACGTTTATGAAATTGATTCCAAGAGTAGACTTGAACTTGACGAAAAGATACGAAAAATGAGCGAGAAATTGGGAGAACCGAAAATGATCTATATACCACATCAAATGCCTTACAGTCCATCTAAGTTTGACTTAAAAGTAGTAAGCATACTTAAAGAGAAACCTCTAATAAAACCAATTGAACTTGCTGAAGAGTTAGGAGTATCATCTAAAACAATTAGAAGACATCTAAGATATTTGTATAGCAAAAAATTCATCCGACTAATACCTATTATAGATTTAAATAAAGCTGAGATGTCCATATTCGCAGTATTTACATCCAAAGTGGAGGATGGGAAAAAATTCTTTGCAAAATATACTTTCACTGAAATAGAGGATGACAAAGCTGGAATATTTGTAAATGTGGTTGATAGTATAGATGAAGCTAGAGACCTTGCACTAAAGTTTAAGAGAGAATACGATAAGGATGCAGAAATAATGATAACGACAAAATATGAGTTTTTATGAAAGTGTTTTCACAATAATATTCTAAACCTTCTCACCAATATAGTTTAACCAAGCTACAATATGTCCTTCCTTAAGATGCCATTCAACACAAGCTGGATCTTCGTGATATTAAGATACTTACGTAAAGAAAAATTGCATGAAAGAGAGTCAAAAAAGATTAGGGATTAAAGGTCTAGAAATTAATGAGGATTTTGAGGCAAGTAATTTTATACACCAATATAATCAGTGAATTAAAAAAGAGACTCAAATAAAAACGCTAAAAGTCCTACTAACCGGAATAATGAATTATCTGTTGTAGTATTTGACTCTCTTTTTCTGTCTACCTTTAAATGTTTTGAACTCCCTAATTCTAGCTAACGCTTCTTTCACATTACCAACTCCCTTTAACATCTCAGCCAAACCCCTCTCACCAATATAGTTTAACCAAGCTACAATATGTCCTTCCTTAAGATGCCATTCAACACAAGCTGGATCTTCCTTTCCTAGTCTCTCGATTTCCTTTTCTAGTTCATTGACATCGTGTGCTATTCCTATTGTTTTATCATATGACTTAAAATAGAATGGCTCCATATAACATGGATTTCCTTAGAAAGAGTTTATAAGGATTTTTGCGTAATACTGAAATATTATATGAAGTGAACGATGAGGCAAACTACTCCACCTTTGCGGATAGTACATCTACACTTTAAAATGAGGATTTTCTGATTCTCAAGATAATCTCAATCCCACTACACCCACAGCGTACGTTCCATCGAACGGAACTGTTTACATGCCCCGTGCGAAAAATGGTTACTGTGGTTTGCCCTTCACGAGCTTCAAACCTTTGTCCTAATGGTATGGCATAGTTCTTTCAGTCAAGGTTTAATACCTCTCATTTTTTCTCTAAATGAAAGCTTTTCCATAACGAGACCAGGAAAGGGATTCTCATACCTTAACCCCCATAAAGCTAAATGAGTCTTATATTTGACTTCCCTTCTCCATATTCTATACCGTTAGACCATTTCTTGAAAATCTCTCCGCTTCCTTTTATAACCAAATTGTGTCCAGGGTTTTCACTTGGCTTAATTGTAAACTCCATAAGTCTTCCCTCTCTATTAATAATCAACGTTAATATATCATGACATTCTAAATTTAAATTATCAGAAGAAATCCCATTTATTCCAATTATTTCGTCACCCTGAATAATTCCTGCTTTATCTGCAGGTGAATCATCTTCAACAAAAGTTACCTTCTTGTTATCTAGCATTAAACCGCAATACGTCAGTATGGGGATTTCGTTTTTAGCGAAAATTACGCATTAAATAAAATACAATAAGGCTAAATTTCAAAATGTAAAATAGGAGAAAAGTTTGTATATAAGGAAGGCGAACCTAACGTATGACCAGTACAACAGACCATAATAGAACTTACGTTAGGTCCGCCTTCAAGAATTTATTATCCCTTTTCTCCCTAATATTCCTTTCTCTCCCAGATGAGAAGGTAAAAAAGATCTTGAGAGCACTCTTGAAAGCTAGAGGAAGATACTTAAGCGAGCTTGGAAACGAGGGAAAATACGCGCTCAACGCCCTAAACTCGGTGAAAGCTGAAAACGTGATAAGCGCAATAGAGGAACAGGCTAAAAAACTCCTCAAGGTCAGGGACAAGAGGGTAGCAGTGGACTTCCACGCAATACCACAATACCACAAATCAAAGAACTTACTAGCAAGAATAAAACCCACCAAGGGCACAACCTATGGACTAGTCCAAATAGCGATCTACCTCATGGGAAGAGTTAAGGGATTCATAAGCGTCCAACCCGTTACCGAGAAGAACGTAACAAAGAACTTCAAGGAAATCTTCACAAACCTCGAGAGACAAGTCAAGGAGCTGGGATTCAAGCTAACAATTATCTTCGCCGATAGGGAGTTCGCCGTGAACGAGGTACTCTCGTTCCTCGTGGAGAGGGGAGTTGACTTCGTCATAGCAGCTAGGTTGAACATGTATAAGAATTACCTCAAGGAGTTGGAGGAGATTAATGTAACCTACGCTGGGGTAACCTATACGGGTTTCTTGGTTAAGAGGCATCGTTCTGGAGCTTATTTGGTTATCTTGAGGGAGGGAGATAGGTTAGTCTCGTTTTTGGTGAGGAGTAGGGTTTCGGAGTACGAGGCCATTTTCTTGGCTGAGATGTATAGGAGGAGGTGGGGAATAGAGACTGCATTTCGTTCCCTTGAGAGCTTTAGGATAAGGACGAGGACTTGTGACGTGAGGAAGGAGTTGGTTATCGTCCTCATCTCGTATCTCATAGTTAATGCTTGGTTTATTCTCTCATCTCGTCGGAGGATCAAGTTGAGGGAGTTTGCAGACGAGATGATCTCTCTTTCCTCGACTGAGATGAGGGGAGAGGGATCTCAAACGAGTTCTAAATCTTACTTGGACTACCCAGTTTGTTTGTATACTCGTTTACTTGTTTACTTGAATTGACTCACTCTCGCTTTCCCTTTATCTCACGTGCAATAAATTCTATATTCCTCTTCACTTGATTAGGAAAAGTGCTATTTTTCTTCTACTTTAGCACAATATAATATATTTTAATGGGGTTAATGTTAGTTTAATACTATCTTAGTATTTTTTAGTTTATATCAAGATAAAAGAAATCCCCATACTGACGTAGAACCTTTATCTAAGAAACTTAGCTCAAAATATTTTGACAATCTGTTAAATATAGGTGGATTTCGTAAATACACCAATTCGTCTAAATTTCTAACTCCCAATCTCTCTGCTATATCCCTAACATCCTCATACGTATATTCTCTTATCTTATATAACTCTCTAAAGAAATCATAAATTGAGTTTCCATTTTCAATCATCTCTAGATCCATTATAAGACCAATAATTAGACCTAGCTGATAATAGGAAATGCCTACGTTTAAGAAATTATTATCACGTCGGTAATACTTGATCCATGTAGTATAGGAGGATTCTGCTAAGCTCATTCTCTTTAATCCTGGAAAGGTAAGCCATGCTAATGTGTTTGCAATGTAATTTAGAGTCTCTTCAACTTTTGATACTCTTGTTCTCAAAGGTACTATTACTGCAATATATTCTGTAAGGCCTTCCGCAACCCACAGTAATTCAGTATAGGTTTCTTTCTCATAATTAATCTTTAAATCTTTAGGCTTAATCTTCTTTACATTATACCTATGGAAATACTCATGAACAAATAAACGGATAAGCTCTTTATAATTCCACGAGACCACTATGGAAGAAGAGTTCTCATGCTCTATTCCGCCTAAATCGGTATCAGATCTCCTAAAAAAGAATATGTATTCATTTGCTAAGGAATCGGAGAATATCCTCTGATCTATTTCAAACGTGCATTTACCTAGAGATTCTATAAATGGTTTATCTAGCTCATCAATAGTAGAAATTTTATGATTTCTGTCAATTTCAATTAGCTTTAATTTAGGTGAAGCTTGAATTGGTGAGTCCGCAAATTCATTATAATTATCGGCACAAAACCAATCTCCTACTTTTTTCAGCGTGGTGTGGATAGGCCACGTAACGTTAATTTTAACACAATATTCCTCTTCAATTGTCTGAAAAGGAAAGACTGAGGGGGGATTTATGAATAGATAGTCACTCGTTGAGATCGCTTCTCTCTGATCTTTACTAACTGCTTGAATTAAATATCTGAACTTATCCTTAACGAAGAATCTGTTCTTCCCTATCCTAATCCCGTCTATTTCTACAACATATCTCTCAGTATCTCTGATAACATAAGAACCAGGGACCCATGTTGGAAAAATAATTATACCCTCTCTTCCCTCCCCAAAAACCTCGATATACTTATTTCTAGGATTTATATAAAATTTCATCTTAGAAAACAAGTAGAAAGGTAATAAAAACTTTATGGCGGTTTTACATCTATTGCTGCCACTGGACAAACGTTAACACATGCCATACAGAATATGCATGCTTGTTCATTTACTGGATCTGCCTTCTTTTCTGATGCAGGATGACCGGGTGTATCATACCATTGAAAGACATTGACCGGACACGCGTTTATACAAGAACCATCTGCAATACATAGATCAAAATCTACTCCAACAATGGTACCATGGATACCTAGCTTTGCTGGTGGTTCCACTGTACCGTATACTTTATGCCCAGAATGCTCTCCCGAAACTGGGAAATTCGTCCTGTAGTTGGGATCTATACCCATTTTTCCACCATTTACTCCTTCTACCAAATCATTAATTAAAATAATCCCTAACGAGTTCGGGAATCTTTTCACATCTTTACCTATTAATATTATATATTGCTTTATTAAGGTAAACAAAACATCTTATTATGTAGTGATGCAAATTAGACTAACCAAAATTTTTAAATCTGACGAAGATAAGAAAATTTATACATGAATCTTAGAGAGAAAATTCTTGCTTACTTATATCAGAATAGGGAGTGCACATTAGAAGAGATAGCTGAGGGATTGAAGGAGGATAAATATGAAGTTGATGCGACATTGAAGTATTTAGAACGAGATGGATTAGTTATAAAGAAAACTAAAGGTATTATATTTAAAAAGACTGTCTACGATCTTACTGCATCAGGTTTTGAGGAAGCTAAGAAGATTTATGAATCTCTACAAGAAAAATCTAGACAATTACAAGAATTAATTGTTAGTGGTAAAGTGGATCCTTCCCAGTTACCTCTAGAATACGTTGATATTCTTCCATTATTAGTCACTTTGTCACTTTTAGATATGATGCTATTAGAGGATCTTACGCTGTTTGACGCATTTGGATATTAAACGCTTAAATTCAATAGTGTGCATATAGGAGTTATGTGAGACTTAAGATTACTAGTATTGAGGATTTATTCATTCCACCACTTCAAGAATACTCCTACTTATGTAATGGTATAATCACTGACATGAAATGTAAAGGAATGGAAATTTATAGGGACCCGGACTTTATCGCTTTTACAGTAAATGACATACTAAGTTCCATGAGCTTACAAGGCTTAATTAAGATGAAAACTAGAGGAAGAAAAAGAGAAAGATGGCTAAGGTATATCTCAAAATACAAAATGGAACTTGAACCTAAAGAATTCTCAACAATACTGAGATTGGGAGCTTTATTAACTATTTACGTTGATGGTTATGAGATAGAGGGAAATCAAGGTGATGTAGTAGTTAAGGAGTTCAGAATCAGCGGAACTGGAAGCAATACAGACCATATTAAAAAAATGCTACTTGAGCTCTCTCCTAGGCTGATAGTTATTCAGAACAAGAATAATATTTGGTACGTGGTTACGGGATACAAGGTAACATTTGTAGATTCGCAACTAAAGAAAATAGAAAAATCATTTATAAACTCAGATAGAATGGAATGTAGTGAAATACAAGAGGAGTATAACACTAGAATATGTATTGATCCTTCTTAATCAGAAAATAGGTTCATTTCATAATGTCAACACTCGGCAAATTCATCATCATTTAATCAATAGAGAAACGGATAAAAAACTTAAATATAATATTAGGGAAGAGAGCCTTTGCACTTTCTAGCAATACTTAACACGTCTTCTCATTATGCCTAAATTTAATCTGAAAACGGAAAGATAAAGAGAGTCTTATGTTATATACAATTTTATCTGTTTAAAGAGACGAAGGTGGCAAAAGATATTGTAGGCTAAGAATACTAAATATATTACATTTATAAATATATTTTGGCAATTATAAAAACTTTTAGGCTAATCGAAAATAGTATAGTCTACGTTGGAGATATTGCACTATGCAAAACAAATTTAACTTGATGTTCAGTCGTATATATGATGGCTAAAAGGAAAAAATCGCAACAAAATGAAAATAAGTTACTTTACATACCTTTTGTTGTACTAGTCGTGGTAATTGTAATCTTAGTTGCGATTCCATACTTTAGTCATTCCTCTTCATCTTCACCGATCACGGCCAACGCTAATACTCCCCTCTTTAATCTTTACAAAGTAAGTAATACCAATTATGCGTCTAATAATTCTGTCGAAATCTACTTCGTATCTTGGTATGGTTGTCCAAACGGCGCCACAACATCATGGCCCTTATACTTAGCACTTTCAAAATATGGAAATGTAAGCGTGGTGCCACATTATTCAGTATATGAGAGTAATTTTGGAGGGGAAATACCAGGATTGCTGTTCCTAAACTATACGCCATTTTCGAACTCTCGAGTGTATTTTCACCCGATATACATTTACGGCCAATATTTGAATGAGACAATCAATGGAACGCCAATAAATGGTGATGATGTGACCTTTGGATTAGCAGAACTAAAGAGTGAGTTACCCAGTTGGGCGTATAATCTGGTAGTATATTATGAGGTAAACCAAACATATACACAACTTAATAATATTGCCCCAGCATATTTTGGTAATTATCCGCACATAATTACAATATTAATTATAACTGGACCTGGCGGTACTTGGATTAATTTGGGATACCCCAATCAAATCTCTCCGTCTACATTAGCAACATTAAATTCTACAGTACTATATAATATAATATTACACAAAACTACGCCTTCTGGACAATACTTACAAGCCTACAACCAGATTCTCAATGCATCAAAAGTAATAGCGAATGCGATAAACGAGGCGTTGGCTTAAGAGATCACTTTATTATAAATACTTTTGAGAAATTACCCTCTTTTTGTACCTTTAGGGCTCTTAAAGAGGAAGGACATTCGCTACATTTATCAATTTGTGGAAGTTTCTTATTACTTAACAGAATAATTTTGGCGAACAAGTTAGAATATCTAGCCACTATGGAATCAAAATATTGTTTATTAAGTATAACTGGCAACGCTTCAATTTCATGGAACATTGAATTACTAAATAACTTAGAATTCTTCCATGCTGAAACTATGTTACTATTATCATCGAATACCTTATCCTTACCCCATATAAACATTGGGATTAACAATACATCACCACCCTCTATCTCCTTGACCCTTCTTTTTTTATCGTATCCTTCCAAGAAGTCAAGGATAATATTCATATAATATCTTCCCAAGTTCTCATCATACATCTTATCCTTATCATATTGTTCATGGAATAACTTATTGAGCCAAATATACGCATCAACTATCTCATTTCTTCTACCTATTATTGGGTCGTAAAACTTAAATTCTGTAAAAGAGGAGAGTGACGGAGACGCAACAATAACATTCCCCTTAATTTCGTCCTTAACCTCATTTAAACCATCTTTGAAATAGTTATAGGATATTAATGGATCTGCTGCAATACCGGGAGTATACCCTTCTTCAGTCCCAGGTATTGAATATTGAACAAATCTGTAGATATCAAAAAACCTTGCCTCTGGATACCATTCCTTAAATTTTGCCAAACCATCTTCTTTTCTTTCATTAACCTCTTCCATAATTTTTTTAAATGCCTCAATCGTATCCTTATACTCTCCATCTAAATAGCCATAAGGAATGAAAATAGGCTCTCCCCATCTAGGATCTGCATATCTAAAACCGTAACCTCTTATAATATCTGGAAGATAAGAATCTAGTATAGTCTTTATTGCTAACTTCATTGTCGAATGTAAGTGATCTATGTGATGTATTACCTTAACTTTCTTACCAAATAAACTAGGCACATCTTATATTGAAAGCAATAAAATTTAAAGCCTTTCATATTAAATGCTGACATTTAGAAGTCTTGACGCCAAATATCCTAAAGCATGAGTACCTAAAGCTGCTAATAGTGCTAAAGAAGCCATTTGAGCACCTTTCTTAAATGGACTTATACCGCTTAATATCCCTATGATAGAACCAACAATAAATGTGGATATCCCTGCCACTACATAGGACGTGATCACACCAGTAAGTCCAGATAAGCCAACTAAATACGGCAAAATGGGTATTATAGCTCCAGTAATGTATGATAAACCCGTAATTAAGGCACTCTTAACTGGATCTTCTTTAACTTCAGGGTATAGAATATCTTCAGCAACGTTTACTAAACTTGATGAAACCTTCTTAGCTAGATTTAAGTTTACTCCAAGTTCTGTAAAGAAATTCACTAATCTTAATTGAACTGAGTGTTGATCAACATTCTTCTCAAACTCCAATCTCTTTCTCTCCTGGATCTTTACGTCTTTTTCTGACTTAGTAGATAGATATGCGCCTATTGCCATTGAAAGGGTTCCAGATACGCCAACTATCAACCCTCCGACAGCAACAAATAGTGGTGAAGATATAGCCCCAGATAAGCCTGAGACCGCTGCTAGAACCTCTACTAGACCGTCACTTATACCATATACAAAGTCACCTACACTTTTAGCTTCAACATTCCCTAAAACTTTTTCATGGACAGCCTCATCCACCATAATATCCCTTAACCTTTGTTTCTCATCAGAAGAGAAGATTTCCATTTCAGACAATTTCCTATACTTCTCTATATCATCTTCCTCACTGCTTTCTAGGACTTTAATCGTAATATCCAGACCCAAAATTTTTCGTAACAGCGTGTAAAAGTTTACCTTGATTTTATTCAAAATCCCTAACTTCTCTCTAACCTCAAGTCCTCTTTTTTCAGCGATTTCCCTCCAAAATTCTGAATGTTTCTTCTCCATTTCCGCTAACTTAGATAGTGTCTTCTTTAATTCTGTATTTCTCTCTTTTTCTGCTAACTTTCTGTAGACCTCATAATCAAATAGCTCTTCTTCGTAACTCTCAAGTATAATATTCTTCAACTTTACCACTCTTTATAATACTCTATAATACAGAGTAGAATTTAAGATTAACTTATAATGATTTCGAATTAATAGTTACTTCAAACATGAGGGGAAATTTTTAGTTTAATAAAGGAGAATATTAAACATGGACATATTTGAAAAGGCGAAAAAGTTGAAAAATTTAGGAGACGAATATGAAAATTTGCTTAATAGTTTGCTCAACGATTTATTTAAGTTGATACCTGACTGTCTAGCATTGAACTTAGATGATTCCTTATTGCCAGTATATGCGGTTTCAGGATTAAAGACAAAAGGTCTACTTGCGTTTCCCTATAAGTGCAGAGGAAGAGTTGGATATGTGGTAATTGGTGAAGATGGAATTCTATACTTTGAAGATACTGAAGGAAACGTTATTGAACTTAAATAAAAATTAATAAAGTATTAAGTGAGAAATTAATCCGCATTGAAAAATTTCACTTTAAGCAGGACAGTATTTTTACTTCCATTCTTATTATGGTGGGTTCCAATAATAGGACCATTTTTCACTGGATTGTTACTAAGTTATCATTTCAAGACAAATTATAGGCTCTCAATAGTCTCTTCCATAGTGTATTCAATTTCTCTCTCCGCATTAACGACATATGTATTTTATATAGTAAAGATTACCATTTTGGGATATCCTTTTTATTATTTAGTGTTGGCATTCAATGTACTTGGAAGCATAACATGTATAGCAACAGCATATATGTCAAGCCGACACGGTACATTCGCAAGAATGATGAGAAATACTATAGAATTAGAATTTACAGTAAGTAATATGAATGAAATAGACGAAATACTATCACAATATCTCGATGTAAGTCTTTGTAACCAGCCAAACATTAGGTTCATATCAGAGGACCAAATTGAAATTACACGATCATGCAATAATCTACAAATAAATTACGAAATAATAAAAATAGGCAAAGCGCTAAGAGTTAAAGCTAAATTTGAAAACCTTAGAAATTATTAAATATTTTCTCAAAGGTTCTATCTAATAACATTCTAAAATTATCACTTGTTTTCTTACCAAAAATATCTTCAAATACAAGATCTGACAACAACAACCTTTTGTTCCATCCCTTTTCCTCTAGTTCTGGTATCTTTGGGAACTCCCTTACATATCCTAAGGTTAAATAACCTACCAACTCTATCTCCTTGGGAATTTTCAATATCTCCTTGACCTTTTCCTTATTGAAAAATGACACGAATCCGACACCTATTCCCTCAGCAGTGGCAGCTAACCATAAATTACCTATCGCTAATACAGTACTATATAAAGATGTCTCTGGCATAGTAGACCTACCTAAAATATTAGGGCCAAATCGAGTAGGATCGTAGGTTACTGCTATGTTAACAGGGGAATCTAATATAGCTTCTACTTTTATCTTGGAGAATATTATTCTGCGTTCTTCATCTAAAGTGTTTTCAAATCTCTTTCTCTCCTCTTCTACTAACTGTTTTATTTTTTTCCTAATTTCCATATCTTTAATTATAATGAAATTCCAAGGCTGTGAATAGCCAACTGAAGGGGCCAAATGAGCAGCAGAAAGAATTTTGGCTAAAACCTCATCTGGGATCGGGTCTGGTTTGTAATAACTTCTTATATCTCTCCTCTTTCGTATCGCTTCATATACATTCATACTTATGGATAGACTATCCAGATATATATGCTTATTTGCTAAATATAATATCTTACCCTCTATCTCAGAGCCTATTTAGAAGTTCAGTTATAGCCTCGATATAGGAGGGATGGGGAGCTACGTAATCTTTAATCTCACTAACCTTAACATTATACCTTATTAATAACGAAATTAGAGATATTACTTCCTCAGCATCCTTCATAAAAGCTTGAGCTCCCACAATCTTATCGTCTTTAACGCAAACCTTGAGGAACCCATCAGTCTCTTTTTCTGTAATCGCGCGACCTACTTCAGCTAAATTAATTTTAATACATTTTCCCTCCATGTTACCAACATACGCTATTGTTGGATAAGTGTATACGACTTTAGGTATACCTTGTTTATTAAATACTTTCTTACCACCCGTAATGTTGAGTGCAGCTATTTTCCCTGCATACATTGCCTCATGAGCAGTATGAGTACCAATTATATCACCAGCAGCAAAAATGTTACTTACACTAGTCCTTAAATACTCATCAACAATCACAAAAGGATTATGATTAACTTCCTCAAATCCTTGGATAGATGGTTTCCTACCGAAAGTCATATATACAACATCTGCAGTCAGTTTCTCCCCGTTCTCTAGAACTACTTCTTTTTCTTTCATCTCCTTAACTGAACGATTTAGATACAATTTCACACCTATCTTGGAGAAGTAGTTGGTAATAGCACTACTAACCTCATTATCCAGATATGGTAGTAATGATGGCTGCTTATCAATTAAAACTACTTCCTTACCAAGCTTTCTTAGCATCCATCCAAATTCGACTCCTCCCACATCTCCTCCTACGATAATAACGCTTTGAAAGTCCTTATTTAAGTAAGGTAAATCCTCTGAATATATTATACCTTTAACCACTTCTCTATAAGTTCCAGTAGCTAAAACAATATAATCTGTCTTAATGGTCTCATTATTTACGTTCAACAATCCAGATCTGAGTGATGCAACCCCATGAATAACTTCTACTCCATTATCTTCCAACATGTATTCAACTCCCTTAGATAACCTAAATGAGGCCTCTTGGCCTAGCTTTCTTAACTCTTCTAAATCAAATATTACTTTTTTACCTATCTTTTCGAGCTCTGAAGCCAAATGTATGGGATGTAACATAGCCTTAGATGGAATACAGCCATATAATACGCATGTTCCTCCGAGTCTTTCCTCTTTTTCGACTAATATTACCTTATTATTACTTTTAGCTAATTCTAATGAAGCATATACTCCAGCTGGGCCGGAACCTATAACTGCGACTTTCATAAGAAAAAATAAGTGACTCGGCATTTAAAAACAAATTATCGTTCTAGACTTATCTTATATGTTTCTGGTCCGGCAATAAGTCCAATTATGGCTATAGCAAAGCCAATGAGTGCTATAGTTGTAGCTGCGTTAAATGGGCTCATGAAAGTCGAAAGAATGGAAACATAAATTGGAGCGAAGCCCGCTATTATATATGCTCCATTGTATGCAGTACCAACTCCCAAAGCTCTTGCGAACGTCTTAAATCTCTCCGATAGAAATGCAGGGGTTATAGAAAAGGGTAAGTTTACCAGAAAACCGAAAAGTAATATAGGATATAATAGGTTAATATTATGTATTTGAATAAAGTGGTAAAAAGTAAATGAGCCTATTGCAGCAATTATTGAACCTATTATACCCACCATTCTTCTCCCTATATAATCTGAGAGTAATCCTGCAATTATCATTGATGGTATTCCTATTAGATTCATATAGAGAACTAGGGGGCCATAGTATGAGGGGGGCAACTTCATAACCTGGCCAAATAGTGTAGGTACTAATTGAGGTCCAGCATATATTGCTAACCAGAAGCCTACCATAACCAGAAAAGGTTGCGGAAGTTCTCTTAAACCTTTCAAGGGATTTGCTGAATGCCTCAGTTTGATCCAAATACTTGGCTCTGCCATCTTAAATCTGATTAATACTGCTAACACTGCTGGTATTACTCCGATTGCGAAAATGAGTCTCCAATAAAATGATATAAACTCCGCTCCAGTAACAGAAGCCAGATAAGTGAATAGGGAGTCTACTCCAACAAAACCCACTAGTACTCCAGATTGCATTATACCAGAAAATATACCTCTATAATTGTTTAGGCTCTCCATAACTATTGTAAAACTTCCAGCAACATCTCCACCAATAAAAATGCCCTGTATGAATCTGAGTATCGAAATTGTAATAGCTGCCAAGATTCCTATCTGAGCGTAAGTAGGTAATATAGAAGTTAGGCCTACGGACAGAGAATAACCTAAGACTGTAATTAACAAGCTAACTCTTCTACCGTATTTATCTCCAACATAACCAAATACGAAACCACCTAAGGGCCTTGAGATTACAGTGAATACTATAGGCAATACTGCACCTAGTAAACCTATTCCGGGATAGAATAATTTACCTAGTATAGTTGACGTAATAACAACAGCACCTAAATCGTAACCATCCATTATCCACGAAATATAACCTCCAACTACATTACTCCAATTTTCAGCCTTCATGGACTCTAACTCTTAAAATCATACTAAAAAATTATCTTCTAAAACTAGAAACAGCTAAACATAAACAGTATTGACTAAATATGTTTATCGAATCCAACTGTTATGCTTGAAAATAGTATATAGCAACTAATATCTTTTTTTAAAAAATCTGAAGAACAAATCTATCTCATCGTTATTAAGTATTTTTTTATTAATAAAATGACTTAATACTTGGCTCTTACTTTCTCCCCATTATATACAAAGATTAAGTTCTTTTTTAAGCCAATGATTTTCCTATCCGTTATCACAACCAATGGAAATCTCTTCAGATCTCTCTCTAATCTTATCACACTAGTAACTCTTAATCTATTAGATTTAACTTCTGAAAGTTTCTTTAATACCCTATAGGTTTCTAACAAATCATTCACAGTATAGAATGTTAAAACTAAATTTCCATCTAATTCCACTATACTATCGTCATCTATGATGAAAACTACGTCTAAAGCCCCAAATGTTTCAAAGAGCTTTTTGACTGAGCTTTCTAATTGAGAAATAGTCATATTGGAATTTAGATCTATGGCTATTAAAGGTTCCATAGTCACACACTTTTAATTATACTTATAAACTTTTTGCCTAATCACTTGGATAATCTTTTATTAATTTTTGCCAAAAAATACTAATATCCTCGAGAGAGTGTCCCGATTGCAAATAATTCAATAAAGCTTGAAGGGGAGAAATATAATATTATATAAAATAAAGCGTTAAATACAATTATATCTTTCAATACAGCAGAAGATTAATTTTATATTGTAATAGAAAATAATAGGTTGTGGAGAAAAACAGAATTTCAAACATAGCCTACACTACTCTCGTTTCTCAACGTCTTAACTCTCTGGAACTCGTGACAATACAGACGTGTAGATCATGGCGTTGTAGATCAACGCTATTACATAAACGAAGAGTTCAGCCATCTCCCGGTTTGTCGCGTAGGGTCTCCAATACCTCCTCAAGAAGATCCCGAAAAACTCCACGTACCTTCTGAAACTTGGGAAACCGATCAACCAAGTTGACGACTTACCTAGAAACCCCCTATCAACCACCTTGTAACCGCTGACAGAGAAGCCGACCTTGTTGTCGGGGAAGTTAGCCATTTCCACTTGAATCTCGTGAACGATCATTGTTGGTGACATGAGAGTGAATACCTTGAAGCCGAAGTAACTTCTGTTCCTCTTCTTAGCGAATTCTCCCTTAAACCTCCTCCTCACCTTACTATTCAGGTAATGGTAAAGCAGTTTAGCAGCTTGCTTGTAGTTCCTCCTCCTTAATTCAAGTTCGAATTTCTTCTTAAAAGTCTCCTTGTTAGTCTTGCCGAACGGCACTTCAATGAGGAAGGAGTCTACGGCCCAAAGCTTCCCTACCCTACCGTATAGTGCGCTGCTGGGTAAGTAATTGTTCAGCATGTTCATTCTTGTCTCCAACTCCTTTACGTACTTCTTGAACACGTCCTTTATCTCCATCCTGAGCCTTTTGGCTCTTCTATGGATTTCTGATTTCGATTTTGGTTCTCCTAGGAACCATCTGACTACGATATCGGTATGGTAGTAGCACCATACGTCCCTGTAGGAGCACGTCCATACTACCATTACTATTAATGCTCTCAGTACGTAGAGGTCGGAGAGACCAGAGAAGGCAGTGAACGTGGTAAGCACGTAGTTCATTTTCACAAGAGTT
Source organism: Sulfolobus sp. E5-1-F (assembly GCF_009601705.1). Lineage (NCBI taxonomy): Archaea > Thermoproteati > Thermoproteota > Thermoprotei > Sulfolobales > Sulfolobaceae > Saccharolobus > Saccharolobus sp. E5-1-F. The sequence goes on from NZ_CP045687.1 coordinate 233,746, forward strand.
TTATGCTTTGCCGATAAGTATTCTTTGGGAACCGGGACGGTGCAATAATTTATCCGTTCGATCATGGGAATCAGTATTACACCCTCCCGGTTCCCTTTAAGTATTACTCTACTTTTAGCTTCAAGAGAAAATTCAGAATTTCTCAGCAGTTTATCTTGTCTTTTGAATAATTCTCTAAAAACTTGTACATAGATTTATTGAATTATTTGCGTTTGGGACACTCTCTCGATGTCACGATTTATCACATCTATCTTAAAGACTTAACTTAAGTTTCTTCCTCGACCATGTTCCCCAGATGAGGGAGTACTATTCCCCTAAGCTAACTAACCTAATAGGGTTTATATTGAGGTTAAACCAAATAACTATTATGACAGTAACTAAGGAACAACTACTGAATAGGGCGATAGAAGTAATAGATAAGGCTGATAATGAAGGAATAACTTTAAGAGCTATTGGAGGTGCAGCAATCGCGTTAATAGCCAAAAACGGATCAGAATTATATCCAAGAGTATACAAGGATATAGATTATTTTGGACTTTCGTCTCAAAGTAATAAGATATCTAAATTCTTAGAAGGCATGGGATTAATCCCAAATAAGAGGTTTAATGCATTGCATGGACATACTAGATTAATGTTCTTTGACCCCATAATTAACTCAACTGTAGATGTCTTTTTGGACGAATTCGTGATGTGTCACAAACTTGTATTAAAGGATAGATTAAGAATAATGAAATATACTATTCCGACTTCAGACCTATATCTGACAAAAATGCAAATAATACAACTTACCGAAAATGATAAGAAGGATATAGCTGCACTACTTTACGATATCGAGTTAGGAGAAAGAGATAACGAGAAGACTATGGACTATAATTATATTGCGAAAATCCTATCTGAGGATTGGGGATTCTATAAAACTTATACAATAAATCATGATAAAATATTAGACTTCATAAAAAACGATAAAAACAGGGAAATAATAGAACCCAAACTATTAAAATTAAGGGAAATAATAGAGAAACATCCTAAGAGTATTAAATGGAAAATGAGGGCAAAAATTGGAGAAAAAGTAAAGTGGTATGAAGAACCAGAAGAAGTAAATACTAACTTCACTCAACAATAATAATTAATAACCTAGTAAGTTTATTTTATCATTAAATGAACATAGAAAAAGAACTTAGAGAAAAGGGTGTGGAAATTTTAAGATTCACTTGGGTAGGGTTAGATGGTTATATTAGAGCAAAGGGAGCATATATTGACCACATAGATGAGTTATTAAAAACGGGTATAGGCTTAACAATGGCAATGATGAGCTTTACCCCAATGGATTATATAAGTCCCCATGGGACATTTGGACCACAAGATGAGGACGTATTCCTTACTCCAGACCTTAGCACACTCTCAATTTTTCCACCATCGGCCATTGTATTATGTAACTTATATAAGAGTGGGAGTCCATGGAATTATGATCCTAGAAGTACATTAATTAGAGCAATAGAAAAGGCGAAAGAACAATACGATTTCGACTTCAAGTCAGCCTTCGAAATAGAGTTCTATTTGACAAAGGATAGAAAACCAGTAGATGACGCTAGGTGTTTCGATCCTTCTGCATTTTATAATAATCAAATAATCCCAGAAATTGCTAAAACGTTAAGACAAATTAACATAGAACCAATAAGAATAATAAAGGAATATGGACCAGGGCAGTATGAATTTGATATATTGCACAAGGATGCGTTAAGAAGCGCTGATGAGGTTGTTATATTTAAGGAAGTGGCAAGACAAGTAGCAAGTAAACATGGGGTTGAGGCAAACTTTATGCCAAAACCATTTAATAAAATGGCTGGATCTGGTTTACATTTGAACATTAGCGTATGGAAAGATAATCAGAATTTGTTTTATAGCCCAAATGATAAGTATGGACTCAGTGACTTAGCTTATAACTTCATAGCTGGTTTATTGGAACATGCTAAAGCGTTAACTGCAATAGCAGCGCCTACTATCAACTCCTACAAGAGACTAGTTCCAGGCTCTTGGGCGCCAACTAAAATAACCTATGGATATAACAATAAGTCTGCCATGATAAGAATACCAACACCATATCCCGGAATGTCACAATTAGATAGAAGAATAGAATATAGAGTTCCAGATCCCTCAACAAATCCGTATCTTCTCTTAGTCGCGGTAATAGAGGCAGGATTAGATGGGATAGAAAAAGGATTAAAGCCTTCAGAAGCTGTTAATGAAAATGCGTACTATAGAAAAGATATTGATGACATACCAAGAAATCTTAGAGAGGCACTGAATGAACTAAGAAAAGATACCAGATTAGTGGAAAGAATAGGCAAAGAGATTATTGATGAATTCATAAAGGTTAAGCTAGCCGAAGTAGAGGAATATGAAAGCTTAGTAACTGATTGGGAATACGAGGTGTATAGAAGATTATAATAGATTCCCATGCCCACTGGTTCTCTGCTGAGGTAATGAGTGAAAAGGAGTTTATAATGGCTTCAGCTGAATCTTGGCTCGAAAACGAAATAAGTGCAGATACGTTTACGATGAATCAATTGAGGCCATTCTACCTATATTTAAGGAATGAACTTAAAGTATTATTAGGTAAGAATTTCATAGAAGAAAGAAATAAGTTGATCAAGAATGATCCAGTAAGCTACATGCGATTTCTATTTGATGATGCTGGAATTGAGGGATTTGTAATAGATACTGGATTTGGAAATAAGGAAATGGAAATACCTGCAAAATTAAAGTTACTATTCAGAATAGAGAGTATTATTAACGATAGCATCTTCCAAATGCCGTTCGATAAAGCCTTAGAGTACTTTGAGGAAACCTTAAGGGAAAAAATAAGAAAAGAAGGATATAATGGTTTTAAGAGTATAATAGCTTATAGAACTGGATTACAAGTGAACTGCAATATAGAACAAGCTAGAAGAGATTTTTATAGTAACGAGAGGGAGTGGTTTGGCAAGGTCGCAAAGGGATTTAGAGATTATCTACTTTGCGAAACCTTGAGAATAGCTAGAGAGTTAAAAGTTCCCGTACAAATTCACACAGGAGCTGGAGATAGAGATATTAAGCTAGAACTATCAAGACCTTCATACCTAACTAATGTTGTTAGGAAGTATGAAGGAAAGGTGATTTTCGTGCACGCTGGTTATCCTTATCACAGGGAGGCAGCTTGGATGTCCTATCTTTTTCCCTCAGTTTACCTAGACACCTCGCAAGTAATACCATTTGCACCCTTAGCAGCTTATACTATACTAAATGAAATTTTTGAGGTAGCCCCATTAAACAAGGTGATGCATGGCTCTGACGCGTTTCATATTCCAGAAATAGCTTGGCTTGCAGCTAAACTAGCTAAAAAGGCTATACATAAAACCACAGAAATTATGATTGAAAAAAATATATTAAATGAAAAAGAGGGTAAAGAAATGGTTGAGAGATTCTTATACTATAATCCTAAGGAAATGTTTGGGTTCGATTAAAAACTCGCTGTGGGCATTAGGAGGATCGGCATTGGTGATTGGAATAAATTGGACTTTGTAATATACATAATATCCTGCAAAGTAAGAAGTGGAATTCTGCAGACCCTCAGCAGAAAATATCTCCTTGTAACCATTCCCATTAAGGAGTATATAATTAATTAAGTTCTTAGCAGTTACAGCATTGTTAGAAGTTGTTGAGACGAGAACTGCACCACCATAACGATTTATAACCTCTATGATTCCACTAGACCCCCCAACTGCACTAACGTTTTCCATAGTCCTAATAGTCAAATTCTGCTTATCAAATATGTTAGTATAGTTATAGTATATCCATAAATCTAAAGTACCATTCTCGGCATAAGATAAGTTGAAAGGTATAACGTGAGGATTAGATATAGGAGCCTCAAATACAGACAATTGCATAAATATAGGATAATATACATCATAATATAGCGTGGCATTATATAGAGAACCACTTTCACTTGCGTATTCGATGAATTTCTCACCTAAATATGCCTTTTCGTAAAGCTGGTTAAATGTTTGATAAGCGTAAAATCTTCCTTCTTGAACAACATCACAGTATTCGATTCCATCTTTAAACTGTAATATCGCAGAGTAGTTAAGTAAATATGATCCTCCTTCTTGATAATATTCTCCAACAAAACCTGGATTGAAAATCGGTGAAGAATCCATAAATCTACTATATGCCGTTAGCAATTTAACTGAAATTAATGGATTTGACACATTAACCCATAACATTAATACTCCTGCTATATCCCAATCATAAGCTGTAGTACCAGTTAATTGCAAAGCTGTCTCTAGGTTAGTTACTGTAACTGCTATAGTATTATTTAGCGAACTTATTGCTAATAGTGGCGTTAGGTCTATAATATAAGGAGTATGGAAAGATAAGGTATTTATTGACGTTACTGGCTTCCACCAGAGTGGATCTATCCCACCAGTATATATTGTCTGATAAGGATTAACAATACCAACTAGTCTATTATTGTAAAATACTTGAGTCTCCCTAGTTGCTGGCTCATTGGCATACCATAACTCATCTAGTCCTCCACCCTCTTCATATAATAATAAGGCCATTCTATAAGTACCATTTGGTATTGTTAAATTTTGTGAAATATAATCGTTCAATGGATTCAATATTACGTAAGAGTAATTGTACTTATTTAAAAATAGTGGTATAAAGTAATTAGGTAACCCTTTAGGCGGATTACCGGGATATAAGTAAAGTGTTACATTCATCTTATATATTCCAGTTATCCCAATCTTAGCGTCGTAGAAGTTCTCTAAAACTAATTGAAAAGTCACATTACCGCTCAATAAATTTTCAAACATTGTGAGATCAGCCTCTGCCGTTGAATTTAGAAACTCTTGAGTCGAACCCCAGAATATGGGAACACCATTTGCAAATATATAAACTGGCCTATCATACTGAGCTCCGTTAGACTCGTTTATGCTAACATTTAAAATTAACATGCTATAATTACCCTTCGGTATATTGACGTGCACAATATAAGGGGTTAAGCCACTGTTGTTAAAAATAGCGTTAGTTGCTATTCTTATCACTACTGGAGTAACGTTAGGAGGATGAATCTGATAAGCCTCGAATGAATAATATGGAGGATCATACGGTATTTTTCCACTGTTTAAGATAGTAATATTCCCTAATATTAATGGACGTGCATTACCATAGGTTATTTGCGAACTAGCTATAGGCATTATAATAGTTATAGCTAAAATTGAAAATAATAGAATTAGAGCAACACTCTTCCTCATTATTTTCACCTCCTCCTCATGAATACAAACAATAGAATAATAGCTATTATTGCTATTATTAAGGAAATTATTGCTACTACAGTTAATAAATTCACTGTTCCTTGTAATGTTGTAATACGGCCTTGTACAGTTATGAGATGGTAATTATTTAAGATGTTAAACGTCAAATTGTATGGCAACCCATCAGATACGCTTACCGTAAATACGTATTGACCATCAGAAAGTTGAGAAGCATTAAATGGTATGCTTAGACTTATTGATGAAGGTGTAGATGAAACTATACTATAACCTACTGGCTTGTTATTCATCAAAACTCCTAGAAGTCTTAGATATTCCCCAGTTATGTTAACAATTATTGATTCTTTAGATACAGTAACATTTGTTGTTGATAAGTACGTTATCTTAGGGGCAGGTGTTGCAGATAAGTCAGTTACGTTATACATACTAACACCACTTAGGCTAATTACTGAATTTGGTTGCAAGAATGCATACTTTGAATTCTGTATTACCGATGAGGTTATTGTGACATTGGAATCATTAGCAACTATCGCAATATCATTCCCTCCTATTTTAGATCCTATAATTGAGACTGAAGAGTTCTTTAGCACTAACTGGTTAATATTCGATGATGTTATCATCACGTTTGAGTTCTTAACAGTTATCGTATTAGCTATAACGTTATCTAGAATAACATTCATTCCGTTAATTGTTATATTATTTGACTTAACATTAGATAGCAGATATGTTGTGGAGTTGATTCTTGACAATAATAGTGAATCAAGAGATTTACTGCTTATTACAATATTATTGATGAAAGTATAAGGCATTACATTAATGAAGTTAAAGGAACTTGGAGTAGAATATAAATTGTAACCATTCCAAGATACGCCAGAAACTATGACATTCCAAGGACCAGCTAACGAATATACAGAAGATCCTTGAAAAATAGAACCATAAAATATGGATGGAACATTATAAATACCAACCCATTCTCCCAAAGTAGAATTATATTGTAATGGTATCCCAGCCTCAGATCCTATGATTAACTGTTCATAATTAAGGGAAGTCGGTAATATTGTCGCAGTGAACATTCCATATCTAACCGGAGTACCATTAGGATAAGTTATGTTGGCGTAGATTTTCAGAATTTCACCTTCATAGACTACGCTATCCACCTTTACATTTAGTGTCAAGTTAGCTGGGGAAACGTAAAATGATGTAACAAAGTTGGCTTTGACTAACCCAGTAGAAGTGTTACTCACAGATTGTATTACGACATTATAGAATCCAGGAGAAGCATCAAAAGGTATTGTAAAGTTAGCGTAATAGAGCAAGAAGAGTAAGTAAACGCCGAATTGTATTATATCTGGAGCTGGATTGAGTTTAACCTGCCCTACAAGGTTACCATGTTGATTATAAATATATGCAGTGACGTTAGACGTAAATATACCTGTAAGTTCTGGTGTCAGCACTTCATCAATTATAGTTATGTTTTGCCCAGGAGAAGCTGCTGGAAAACCATCGTTAATTGGAGTTAAAATTGCACCAAAACTATACTCACCAAAGTATATATAAGAGAAAGCACTACCGTATGAGTTATTTACTATTAGTAAATAAGTACCTTGTGGTAATGGAGGAAGTAGGGCGTAACTACCCTCATATAATCCTGGAGCCATCATCATTAAGGGTACAGAAGCCAATAGCTTACCACTACTACTAACTAGATATGCTGTAACGCTTTGATTAACAACTGGACTACCATTAGGATAGTATATCCAAGCCTCAATGCCGAATGGTGAGTTATATGGAATAGGAAAGCTATAAGGATAAGGAATTGGAGATATAATATTGATCGACTCGCCAACATCAACTTCTACAGTTCCTACTCCAGTAAACTGATCAGAACTACCGTTAACTACTATTTCCCAGACATTTGGTGGATCATTAGAAGTTATAGTATAATTTCCAACCCAATAGGTACCATTAAAGGATAAGGGTACTGTTCCCAGATATCCCTCACTAGTATAGATATAAGCGTTAAAACTACCTTGACTAACAATTGTGTTATTAGGATAAGTTATATACGCAGTTATTGTAAAAGTAGAGCCATAGAAGTACCAAGGTTGAAAAACTCCAGGCTCAAAAGTACTTACTGATATCGCTAAACTCTTGGATAGTAAATGCTTTATGATAAATCCTAACATCCCGGCATTTGGACTTCCCAAGCCAGTAACTAGATTGTATGAGGAATTAGCATAATAATAACCATTATATCCCAAACTTATTTGATGGAAGGCCTCATGATATAAAGTAGCATTTTGATAGATCTCATAAAGTATTGGATTTACCAAACCTAATGGATGACCAATAATTCCATCTATATCAGCAATAATTCCAGCCCACAATGGAGCAGATAAACTTGTTCCTCCAATTACCGCCTCTTGACCTAAGGCATAGATTGTAAACCCAGTATATGGATTGGCGTCTGCTGCAACGTCTGGAATAGCCCTATAGTTTGAGTGGGTAATATAGCGCTGATACCAAGGAGCTGGGAATAACTGACTATATCCACCTCCAGAGCTCACGCTACCTTGGACTACACCAAAATACAATGGATTAACACTCCATGCGATCTCAGCACCATAATTCCCTGAAGCATTATAAGTGGAAATATATCCGCTAGTAATATTAGCAAATAGTGTAGTACCACCTACAGCTGTAACGAAAGGAGATGATGCAGGATAATTAGCTGAAGCGTAAACAGTTGGTAAATCATTGTATGCACCTAAATCTCCCGATGAAGCTAAAAATGTAATTCCCTCTGCCGACCCCAACTCAAAGTAATAGTCGTAATAAGGATAGTTAGGAAATAGTATACCATTGAATACTGCATAAAAGCCTGAAGCACCAAATAGTATCCCGGGAAGGCCCCAACTCATTGAAACTACTTGCGCTAGATCCTCGCTTACTACAACATCAATTGCTGAAAACAATCCTTCTAAGGTTTCCGATGGGGCAACTACTAGTAAAATATTTGCATATGGAGCAGCCGTATGAGCTGCTTCAACATCTAACGCAACTTCTTCGTACCAACCAGTAAACAACCCATTTTCTGGATTATAAGGACCTACTGGTAATACGGTCAAGTTTATCGATGGCAAACCGAATTTAGCATCAAACAGATTTATATCTTGATATATTTCTGGGTCACCATAGGCATCTATTATCGCAATTGTAACTTTTTTATCAGCAGTCGAGTTTAGTAGCGGAGTTATATTGTAAGCCCCCTCAATGACTTTTGGAGTGTACCAGCTTGCTGAGAATTGGAAAGTATAGACAAATGATGAATAAACTTGTTTATTAGGTATTAAATTGCCATTTTCAAATTTACCTAACTGAATTAAAGGTAGTGATACGTTAGTGAAGTTTGTTAAACCACCTATTAGTATGTTATCAAGAACAGATGGTATTTTAACGTTACTAGCAGGCTTATAGTATATCTGGCCACTAGCTGATTTGGCTAATACGAAACTAGTCCCAAAAATTGATGAAACAAGGGAAACTGGTGCCTCAGCCATAATTTCAAAAGGACTCTTGTACACTATTGCGAAACCCTTACTCTCAAGATATCTTATAGTTTCGTTAACCTTCTCTTGATTACTAAACATCGAGATAAGCTGAGCGTTACTTAGTGGCTTAATTTGATGGTTAGCAACTTCTTGTGCTACAAGATAAAGTTCATTAAGATTCTTTGGAGGGATAAAGAAGTAAAGAATAATGTTAGTATTTGACGGTAGAGATGAGATAATGTTAGACTGGGGATAGCTAGGGTTTATAGAGGTTGTGGAATATGCTATAGATATTAAGGGGAATAAAACGGATATTAACAAAAAAGTAGATATAACTATAACTTGTATTATTCTACTTTCCATATAATTAATAAACCTTCACGCATATAAAAGAATTACTTCAAAGTAAAATCATAAAAAGATTCTTTCACAAAAAAGGAATTATCCAATGAAGAGAAAAACAAAAATAAAAAGCTTCTCACTTTCTATTTTAACCTTGTCCGTTTATTTCTTTTGTTTCTCTAACATTTGTAATAGCTCTTTTGGAGCGTCTTTCTCGCTTACTGCTCCTCTACCAGTCTTTCCTCCACCCTCATCATAGGTGAAGCTTATCATCTTGCCGACTCTCCACACCTTCTTTATCTTACTTATATCTACTTCCTTCTCTTCTCCCTTATATTTGAACTTTACTGTTACCATTGCTATCTCCAAGCTATTCTTAAAGGTTTCACATAAATAAGCTTTACGCTATTAACAAGAGTAAGACTTAAAGGAAATCCTTAGCGCAATCTAAAGTTATTACCTTAGCCCATACAAAAAACAAAGCTATCTTTGACGTTAAGCATACTCCGCATAAACATAATATATTTACTTACCATTTTATAGCGAAATCATTTATATTATCTAAATCTAAAAGATTGTGTCCTAAGAAAACATTACATGTCATTTTGTAGAAAAAAATATAAGTCATTTAAAAAACACTTATTCTAGTGAAAAATATGACAATGGCAGAAGCACTAAACAAGATTATGAAAAACAGAACAACTACTCTAAAACTATCCTATTATCCCTTCCTATTAGCAGTAAAGGACAATATACCAGAACTAGATATAATGCTGAAAAGAAAAAGAGAACTAAACTATTACTTAGACAAATTATATAACGAAAGCAAAAAATACTTACTAAAATACGCTAAAGATAAGTACTATTGCGTGTGCGGAAGAACATTCCCTTCAGCGTATGACTTTTACACTCACGTTTTCAGAGAGCATAAATTAAGCATTAGGAATTAATCCGGTGGTATCTCCTTATATACTAACCTTAAATCTATACCCTTACTCTTCCTATAAAGATAAGATGATATATAAATAATAGCGCCTAAGCCTATTAAGCTAACTATGTAAGCTATTCCCGGCCAATAGGGTGCGCCGTTATCAGTTATAACGCCAAAGTAAGGATTAGTAAATGCCTCATAACCCATAAAACCCAAAAACGCAATCGAAAGTACAGCCGATATTATCATACCTAAATTTCTCTCACTTAAAGCTTGTCTAACACCAGCAATCGATACTAATATTAAGTAAGCAATAGCTAAAGGAGTATAACTGTATAAAGCCTCATATCCGTTAGGACTTATTATCGGAAATGCTAAAAATACTAAGGTCACTGCAAAATCCAAGAGATGAGCATAAGCAGGAGAACCTTGCTTATTCAGTCTTGAAAATATCTCTGGAAATAACCTATCGAAAGAGAAGGCAAAAACATATCTAGCGAAAACCACAACACCAAAAGCCATAACAAAGAACTCCCAAGCTATTAAGCTTATCCCTATAAACCACTCCAAAGCATAGTTATTAGCTAAAGCAATACTGACTGTCCAGAAATTATAAGTATACGTTGGATATAAGGAAAAGTTGAACCCATAGCCTCCTGCAAAATCCATCAAAAAGAATGGAATTGTTATAAAGATAAGCGTTAATAAGCTGCCCAAAATTAGATTATATCTTATCCCATTCTTACTCCTTATTTCCGAGGCAACAGCTGGTCCAGCATATAACCAAATATAGGCAAATGATGCGAAATAAGGAATCATGTAAAACGTAGCAGGCAAACTAAATGTTGGGCCAGAATAAGGTTGAGCAGTTAAATTAAAGTCCTTTAAGAAAGGTTGAATTGCAACGTGAAAGTTTGAAATGTTGAAAACTAATACTAAGATTGCAACGAATATACCTAAAAGTGAAAACACACCTAGGGCAGAAGTCAAAGTATAGCCCCACTTAGGTCTAAGAATATTAATAAGAATTATTATTAGAAATGCAAATGCAGCCAAACCATAAGCCAAGAACGCATTATTCGTAGTAAACACGCTATTTGCGAGACCAATTAAATAGGGCTGAGAATTTAAAGTACCTATAGTTAATAATACAGCATTAATTGCTGATACAGAAAAGAAAGCTGATAGTGCGAAGTATGGAGGCATATTGAACGCTAATGCAATACCCATTATCGCACCTAAAGGACCATTAAGCTTTCTAGATAACCATACGTAATCACCACCAGTCCTAGGAATCTTGGAAATAAAGTACGTATAAAGGAAGACTAAGGGAAGAGTAAATAAGAAAGTTAATATGGAAGCTATCCATAATACAGCACCCTTAACTATGTAAGGACTTATCCCAATGAAAGTAGCTAATCCTGCACCCATGTTAGCAACATTCAACATTGTAGCGTCCAACAAGGAGACCTTCTTAACAAGGCCAGAAGTTTCCCTAACGAACAGCTTTGCCATAATCTTACTTATGTCGAAATATTTTTAAATTTATCTTACGAAAATATGTTCGGTCATGTTTCAGAGAAACAAATAAAATTATAAAGATTAGAAGAGTAACTAAATTGATTATTATCGAAAAATACACAACATCAGCATCATTATAAGCATAACCGAAACTCCTGCCTAGTTGCGGAGAAGGATAAGAGGAAATACTATCTCCATTAAATTCATGCAAAGTCGTCATATTGTAAGGAATGAACATTACAGCTAAAAGATAAGACAAAGAATCTCCATTAAAGAATAACTTTGTACTATTATTAGATACTAGGATATTACCTAAATAGGAAAATTCTACAGAAATATTTGGAGAGGAGGTAGAAACTGAAAGCGAGTAAGACCCATTGCTAATGCCGAAAACGCCTCCGCCTGGTATAGAAATATAAATCAGAATCACCTTGTAAAGACCAGATTTTACATTTAAGTTTAAAGAAGAGGTATTGCTAACTGAAATAAATGAAATATCAGGAAATTCTGATAAAATCTCTTCATCATATACATTCACGTTTATTGTATTTGTAAAATTGGTAGGATATGGTAAGTGTTTCAAATTAAGTTCAACTGGGTAAATACCTTGTTTATATGAGGATAAGGCTAAGAGCTCAGCATATGTGACATTACCTACATAACCACCTATATACCTTGGAGGAATCTCAAACATCAAATACGAGGGAATTACATTAAGAGAACGGTTAGTTAAAGGTACTTCCGGGTATTCGAAATTCACGTAAATTGGAGAATATATATTATAAGTAAAGTCATTATTTCTAAATACTAAAAAGTAAGAATTATTATAAACTAAACTAAAGACGTCCCTATGAGAGTTAATTATGCTTAAAGTGTAATTATCGTTAACACTTGTAACAACATATTGTACCCCAAAATCGTTCAAAATAATCCCTATATTAGATGTATTTAGTAAGGGAACAGAAGTGACATTGGGTAATACTCCAATAAACGTAGACCAATTTGCAGGAACTACAGCACTAACTACAACATTACCAATAGTGTGATTCTCTAAAAATTGAGCTAAACTTAGCAATAATGGAGTAGGATTCACAGGATTGTATTCCCCCAGATAGTTTCCACTAATAACCATAGAAGACGAAAAAGCAAATTGAGATAGCACTATGAGAATAACTAATGGAATTAAGTAGTGTTTAGACAGAAGAATCTTAGCCATCACGAGAGATACGAGAAGAAATAGTGGTGCTATTATCATCTCAGTTAAATAAGTTGGCAAGAAAATCCATAAATAATTGTACACAAAAGTTTGAGCCAAGAAATTTAGCAAAGGATAGGTTAAGTTTAATGTAAAGCTATACCCTAATATGTTTACATTTGAAGATACTAGTAATACTAAAAACACGTAAATTGCTAAGAAATAATTAGCCACTGAACCTTTTTTCTTTAGAAAAATATAACCCAAAATTCCAGTTTCGACAAATGCGAAAGACATCACGTATATAAGAAAGGGATTTCCAAATGACAAATAAGATACTAAGGGCCTAAATAACGATAAGCCCCTCAACGAATCTAATAGTGGAAACGTTAAGTAATTTAACCATAGTTGTTGATTAGATATTGAGAAACTTATTGAAGAGTATGAGTGAAAGTTATAAAATAAAATTATAAAAAGCCTAGAATTTAATAGGAGATAAAGAGATATCGAGTAGAGGAAAACCTTTAAATCACTTAATTTATGCCTATAAATAAGAACTGAAAATATTATGAAAAGTGTGTAAACAAAACCCCTAGGGTCGGTTGTAGTTAGAGAAGCAAAAACTGAAAGAAGCAAAGCACCGAGAAATTCACCTTTTTCAAACGCATAAAAAGCACCAGCAATTAAAGCTGGTAAAAGCGCGTAAAAAGCAGCATAATCAGACCAATGACTATAGTAATAAGCAGTTGGGGTTATCGCGTAAAGGAAAGCAATTACAGCTGAAACACCAATCCTCACTTCATTTTTGGTCTCTTTAGCGTATCTATTAAGAAAATATCTAGAGGCAAAGTACATTGATGGAATAGATAAGGCGAATGGGTATAGGAAATAAGATACACAATCAGCAATAACTGGCGATATTAAATTAAAATATAACATAACCACTATAGGCATCCAAACATTATCCATTATTGCAGGGAAACCAAGGGAAAGTATTGCTGATTGTCTAGAATCAAGATAGAAATAGGGATAGGAGTCTCTCTGATAAATATAGCCTACGTGAGGGAAAACCTTCCATAAAGCTATAATAGGCGTTGCTATCGATAGAACCAATACTAATACTAGCTCAATTAGCAAACCTCTTTTTACGTCTATTCTCATACATTCCCACACCTATCAAAAGTGGGATTATAATCAAATCCGCAAAAAGTATGTACCCACCCGCACTGTTATTAAAGGAATCATTTAAGTTTTCTGAAATAGGTGCTTGAGAACCTTTAGCTAGTTTGAAATCTTTAGGAATAATTGGGATTTCTTCACTATTTACAATATTTGATTTGATAAGCGTATAAGTGGAAACTGAAACAATTTCACCGTATTCATTTTTCTGAACCAATATAATCTTATAAGGAATACCAGAAGAATTGACGAAGTAATACCAATCAAATTCATTATAGCCTATATAAGAAATACCATTATATATATATAATAACCATTACTGTAATTAACTAATACTAGAACTACTTGTCTATCAATAACAGGTTTACTAACGTTAGGAATATAGAAGAATGTTTTAGGGTAAGATAAGTTATCGTAATTCACTCCAGGCGGAAACATCTCACTGAAATTCATAACGTAGACAATTACACTATATTGAAAAGTTCCATTTGGATATGTATCATTCACTTCCTCCAAAAGAATCTCGTTTAGAAACTGGTTAGAAGAAAGTATATGAACATTTACACTATATTCTACAAAAGCGTGAGGAAATAGTAAGAGTAATAATACTAAGCTAAACATTATGAAGCTCCCCTCTTCCTAAACAGTAATATAACGATTATTGAAATAGCACCTATTCCTATAGTTACCTCTATTAACCTTCCAGCACTACTGAAGATAAATATATCACCAACATATAAAGGAACAGATCTACCTTGTTCTAAAGTAACATTCGAAGGAAAGTAAATAGATGCATGAGGATTTATCAAATTTGAAGATAACAGTACATAAGTTGTGTTACTAATCAACTCTTCTCCTATATATTGATACAAGAAAATCCTAGAAGGAACGCCAGATGAATTAACGTAGATAATCCAAACTATATAGTCACCAACTGTTAAATTCTGAACACCCCTATAGACGTATACCCCATTGGTAATATTGTAAAGCTCTAGTTCCACAGACCTATTCAAACTCGCAGAACCCACATTTGGAATATAAAGAAAGTCCTTAGGGAATTCTATGGAGTCGTAATTTATGCCAGGTGGATAATAATATGAGTAATTTAAATTTATATACCATACCAAATATTCAAACGTGTCGTTCTCAAAAATTTTAGTAACATTCTCTATCTCTAAAGCAGTAAGTGAAGAATTTGACTGATAATTAACATAATGCACTTTATACTCTACAAACAGACCTAAGAATATTGAAGACTGCACAAGCATTGTAATTATGGAAAAAGAAAAAATCGCTAGAAGAACGGAATAGACAAAAAATTTCTTCACTTAATTCCCCATCAGCTGCTTAGTACTGTTGCTACACCAGTAACTGATTCACCAGTATTAGTAACAACTTGAAAAGTAACTTGTTCACCAGGGGTCAGGCTCGAAATACCATTACTACCCGTTATAGTCACTGATATTGTTGTAGTGCTACCTGCAGTAATAGTAACTGTTGTACCTATGGAAGACACGCTACCTCCCGCTTGCACTATTACTCCTAGTATTTGTCCATTTGCTGAACCAGTATTACTTAGCGTAATATATAACACACCACCTTTTATGTATGCGCTTACTAGGTGTATGTTTGGTGATGATGAGAAGGCTCCGAATAGTCCGAAGGCAAATCCCACAACTACTAGTGCTATTATTACTGATGCTATTACAAGTATTAGTGCAGTTACAGCACCAGATAAAGCCTTAGTGTTTTTCCTCTTACTAACCATTGAACCTCTGATAACTTTATAAAAATAATTCTATATAAATCTTTCGGTGACATTTGCGAGTGTGGTCAACAATTTCATGCATTTGAAATATTTGCATTTATTATCACTCCCCTATCCACTAAATATACTTGAGTGTAAAGAATGTTGTAGATTAGGAAGAAGGTAGAGAGCCAACTCGTAATCGTTAACCTATTTGAACTTTAGGTGAAGCGAAAGCCCATAGAGGAGAGCCTATGCTTTAATGTCCTAAACCCTTGCTCAGCGTAATCCCTCCTACCAAACGTAACCCACTTGTGCCCAACATTAAACCAGTCAAAAGCACTATAAGCTGGTAGCCCGTCATGCAAGTAAACTACTCGATCAATCCTCTTAAAGTACCTACTCGCAATTCCCTCAATCCCCCTCATGTTAACTAGGACAATTAACACGTGAAAACCACTCCTCAAGCTAGTGACCATGAAGAAAGGAATAGCCTTAGTCACAACATCCCTAACGATCCAAACGTAATAATAATTACCCCTAACGCAAACAACCTTAGTCTCGTCAATAGCGTAAAGACCACTCAAGGACACAACGTACTTAACCCTACCAAGCCTCTTGTAATAGTAAAGCAAGGTGGAGTGTGGTAACGTAGTCCTCCAAGAGGATAAGCCAGCTAGATAGCTCGCTAAGCCTAACGCGACCTCCTCCCTAACGTGAAATCTTGGCTTAAGATTAATATACTCCATTAGGATTAAAATAACTTGGGTGAGCACGGGAATACTCCACTTGTTAGGCATGTGCTCACCAATAAAAATCCCGTGCTCACCCAAAAAGGTATTACGCTAAATAAAAACAATTTATTTCTATAATAGAAATAACTTATACGATTAATTTCAAATTAATTAAATTGTTGACCACACTCATGTTTAACATAGTAATTGTGATATTCAATATAATCAAACCTAAATAATCCTTATATTTATTTGTGATATTTTATTTAAAAGATAGATAATTAAGTTTTTAACTCCGTTGAGCGAAGAGACTAAATTCCATCTTCCTAAAAACAGATACTCTCTCTACGGGAAGTTTTTTGTAATTTACTTGAAATAGAAACGATTATTCAATACAAATCGAACACAGAATCACATATCGCTTACGCGGGAGTGTTCTCATGCAGTCATCTTATTCGATATATTATTGTAAAAATATATCAGATTAGAAATTTTTATAATTACTCAACTTGATCTAGAGGTAACCGCGAAACTAGAACGTACAAAATAGTCTAAGAAGCTTTATGTGCGAGAGCCGCGAGTTTTTTGAGCGGGCGAATAGCATGAACCTCACGGCTCTCGCACAACTAATACTTTTGATTTTAAGAAATTTAAATCTTAAAAGAAAGTACGAGCTAAAGGATATTGCACTAGCATTAGCCTACTCCTTGGGAGTTCAGATCACGAAAATAGGAATCCCGCCATCAACACTATACTACTACGTGAAGAAAGTGGGAATAAGGAGGAGAAGGGAGAAGAGACCAACATGCCCATCATGCAACTCCAACAGAGTAGTCAAGAACGGCTCATCTAGAGGGAAGGCAAAGTATAGATGCAAAGTGTGTGGAAGAACGTTTTACAACACGTTGAAGCACAGAATGAATAAGGAACAAAGGGAGAGAATCTTAAAGGAGTACTTGAACAGGATGAGCATGAGGGCAATATCAAGAGTTGAGGGAAAGCCATTAACTACGATCTACAGCCTAATGAAGAGGATTGGAGCAAAGGCCTTCACGAGCTTGGTAATATTGAGGGGTCAACTCAAGGGTTTCATGGCTAAGTCTACAGTGTTTGACGAGTTCTGGACTTATCTTCGTGTTAGGCATGGGAAGGTTAGAGCGGATCTCTGGATTTGGACTGCTCTTTCTGATGGGATACCTTTCTACGAGTCTGGGGACAGAAGTTATGGAACTTTCCGTCTCCTCTTGAGCTGGTTACCTAGGAGTGGGGTAAATTATACTGATCACTACTGTGTTTATCAAGTTCTTGATAAACGCGTAGCTAGTAAGAAGTACACTTACATTGTGGAGAGCCATAATTCTTGGTGTAGGTCTCATCTTGCTAGGTTAGCTAGGGATACTAGGGCTGTTAATAGGAGTCAGAGGATGGTGGATTACAGTTTAGCCTTGTTGAACGTTATGTATCCTCACGTGTTCTCAAGGGAGATAACTCCCTTAAACGAGACTTACTTGAGGACAGTACAGTATATTAGAGACTGTCTGATATAATTTTACTAACAGTTCTCGAATAAGATGACTGCATGAGAACACTCCCGCTATGTTTAGTATTAACTTTGCTTCTTTTACTATTAATGGAAATTCTTTGATATTAGTCTCACTCATCATTTGCAGACTATCTCAACTTAATGCGGTTTATATCAAAAGATAGTTAGTGGTATGAAATCCACTGCGTAGGGCCCGAAGTTGTCCCACGATTAGCAGTTGAGGTTAAGTCCTATTACCTAATATAGAGATTAAATGAGAGTATAGTAACAAACGGTAATCAACTATTGCGTAAAATATTTTAGAAATAGTTAGACTATTCTACATTGGCTATTTATACAACTCTTTTTTACTTTTAAAATTTTAATTATCATATATGGAAATAGATATAAAAACTCCCTTTTCATCTGTCAAAATTAATAATTATAGGAAGGAGATTGAGATAATTAGTGTAAAGGACAGGATAATTATAGGAAGGATTTACTATTATCTGACAAAGACAATTTTCTTACTCCCAAGACTTTACGGAATAATGGCAAAGGATCCGTTATTGGATTGGAAGAGGGAGCTGGAAATGCAATTCACACAAATTTTGACAAATGAGCTATCATTAGCTAGATTAGTTAATGTTAATGCGAACTTTAAAATGTATACCCCAAAATTATTAATTGAAGGAAACCTTAATGACGGTAAGGTAGATGCAAGAGTTGAATTAAAGGTTCTACCTGAATTAGGACAAGAAAACATTGTTAGAAGTTTAGTTAAGATAGATTCGTTTTATTTCTCAGATATTAACAAAAAGAGGCCATATATCATACCGGCAATTAGGGCTGGTTTAGTTGCTTCATTTTACAGATTTCTTCCAATTAAGTTTGAACAATCACCCGGTATTCCGAAAACTCTAGGAATAATATCAGACTTCATAAATTCTTTAGTTTTACCCCAGGGATATTCTGAGGTGATTTTAGGACATAAAATCTACATTAAAGACGATGACGTTTATTGTGATAATGATATAATATATAATGCAAATCCGGAAATATTGAGCTTATTCCCGATTATGTTTTTTATTAAGAATACAAGTGATAATGATATAATAATAATCGAGGAACCAGAGGCTCATCTAAAGGAATTTAAGGATACTTTAAAAGAATTAATAAGCAAATCTAAGGCAAAGATAGTACTAGTTAATAGTGAAGGTCTCTAGAGAGAGTGTCCCAAACGCAAATAATTCAATAAATCTATGTACAGATTTATAGAGAATTATTCAAAAGACAAGATAAACTGCTGAGAAATTATGAATTTTCTCTTGAAGCTAAAAGTGGAGTAATACTTAAAGGGAACCGGGAGGGTGTAATACTGATTCCCATGATCCAACAGGAAAGGTCCTACACCCCACCGGTTCCCAAAGAATACTTATCGGCAAAGCATAAAACTCTTGTGAAAATGAACTACGTACTAACCACGTTCACTGCATTCTCTGGTCTCTCCGACCTCTACGTACTAAGAGCATTAATAGTAATGGTAGTATGGACATGCTCCTACAGGGACGTATGGTGCTACTACCATACCGATATCGTAGTCAGATGGTTCCTAGGAGAACCTAAATCGAAATCAGAAATCCATAGGAGAGCTAAGAGGCTAAAGATGGAGATAAAGGACGTGTTCAAGAAGTACGTAAAGGAATTGGAGACAAGAATGAACATGCTGAACAATTACCTACCGAGCAGCGCACTATACGGTAGAGTAGGGAAGCTCTGGGCCGTAGACTCCTTCCTCATTGAAGTCCCCTTCGGCAAGACTAACAAGGAGACTTTTAAGAAGAAATTCGAACTTGAATTGAGGAGGAGGAACTACAAGCAAGCTGCTAAACTGCTTTACCATTACTTGAATAGTAAGGTGAGGAGGAGGTTCAAGGGGGAGTTCGCTAAGAAGAGGAACAGAAGTTACTTCGGCTTCAAGGTATTCACTCTCATGTCACCAACAATGATCGTTCACGAGATTCAAGTCAGTATGGGGATTTCTTTTATCTTGATATAAACTAAAAAATACTAAGATAGTATTAAACTAACATTAACCCCATTAAAATATATTATATTGTGCTAAAGTAGAAGAAAAATAGCACTTTTCCTAATCAAGTGAAGAGGAATATAGAATTTATTGCACGTGAGATAAAGGGAAAGCGAGAGTGAGTCAATTCAAGTAAACAAGTAAACGAGTATACAAACAAACTGGGTAGTCCAAGTAAGATTTAGAACTCGTTTGAGATCCCTCTCCCCTCATCTCAGTCGAGGAAAGAGAGATCATCTCGTCTGCAAACTCCCTCAACTTGATCCTCCGACGAGATGAGAGAATAAACCAAGCATTAACTATGAGATACGAGATGAGGACGATAACCAACTCCTTCCTCACGTCACAAGTCCTCGTCCTTATCCTAAAGCTCTCAAGGGAACGAAATGCAGTCTCTATTCCCCACCTCCTCCTATACATCTCAGCCAAGAAAATGGCCTCGTACTCCGAAACCCTACTCCTCACCAAAAACGAGACTAACCTATCTCCCTCCCTCAAGATAACCAAATAAGCTCCAGAACGATGCCTCTTAACCAAGAAACCCGTATAGGTTACCCCAGCGTAGGTTACATTAATCTCCTCCAACTCCTTGAGGTAATTCTTATACATGTTCAACCTAGCTGCTATGACGAAGTCAACTCCCCTCTCCACGAGGAACGAGAGTACCTCGTTCACGGCGAACTCCCTATCGGCGAAGATAATTGTTAGCTTGAATCCCAGCTCCTTGACTTGTCTCTCGAGGTTTGTGAAGATTTCCTTGAAGTTCTTTGTTACGTTCTTCTCGGTAACGGGTTGGACGCTTATGAATCCCTTAACTCTTCCCATGAGGTAGATCGCTATTTGGACTAGTCCATAGGTTGTGCCCTTGGTTGGTTTTATTCTCGCTAGTAAGTTCTTTGATTTGTGGTATTGTGGTATTGCGTGGAAGTCCACTGCTACCCTCTTGTCCCTGACCTTGAGGAGTTTTTTAGCCTGTTCCTCTATTGCGCTTATCACGTTTTCAGCTTTCACCGAGTTTAGGGCGTTGAGCGCGTATTTTCCCTCGTTTCCAAGCTCGCTTAAGTATCTTCCTCTAGCTTTCAAGAGTGCTCTCAAGATCTTTTTTACCTTCTCATCTGGGAGAGAAAGGAATATTAGGGAGAAAAGGGATAATAAATTCTTGAAGGCGGACCTAACGTAAGTTCTATTATGGTCTGTTGTACTGGTCATACGTTAGGTTCGCCTTCCTTATATACAAACTTTTCTCCTATTTTACATTTTGAAATTTAGCCTTATTGTATTTTATTTAATGCGTAATTTTCGCTAAAAACGAAATCCCCATACTGAAGTGGAAATGGCTAACTTCCCCGACAACAAGGTTTTCTCGGTCAGCGGTTACAAGGTGGTGGATAGGGGGTTTCTAGGCAAATCGTCGACTTGGTTGATCGGTTTTCCAAGTTTCAGAAGGTACGTGGAGTTTTTCGGGATCTTCTTGAGGAGGTATTGGAGACCCTACGCGACAAACCGGGAGATGAACTCTTCGTTTATGTAATAGCGTTGATCTACAACGCCATGATCTACACGTCTGTATTGTCACGAGTTCCAGAGAGTTAAGACGTTGAGAAACGAGAGCAGTGTAGGCTATGTTTGAAATTCTGTTTTTCTCCACAACCTATTATTTTCTATTACAATATAAAATTAATCTTCTGCTGTATTGAAAGATATAATTGTATTTAACGCTTTATTTTATATAATATTATATTTCTCCCCTTCAAGCTTTATTGAATTATTTGTAATCGGGACACTCTCTCTAGGCCAAAAATTGTTATAGTGAGAAAATAAACGTTAAGATTCATTGTGAAATTATAAAGAATTTATGTTTGATACTAAATTGCGATAAATTTCATTTTTACTTAGAATAGAAACATTCAAAATATTTCTTTTTATCTCAAGGTATTAGTGGATTGTTAAGTTTTTTAAGACAAAATTAGTATAGAGATAAGCTAATTTATTACCAGTATTATTATATATCTCTTTATTAAATCTAAAAGTCCTACTTCCGTGAATGACAGAGAAGATAATTTTATTTTCCTATAACTAAAATATTACTAGAATTTATTGTTTAAAGACCGAATGTCACCGAAAGATTTATATAGAATTATTTTTATAAAGTTATCAGAGGTTCAATGGTTAGTAAGAGGAAAAACACTAAGGCTTTATCTGGTGCTGTAACTGCACTAATACTTGTAATAGCATCAGTAATAATAGCACTAGTAGTTGTGGGATTTGCCTTCGGACTATTCGGAGCCTTCTCATCATCACCAAACATACACCTAGTAAGCGCATACATAAAAGGTGGTGTGTTATATATTACGCTAAGTAATACTGGTTCAGCAAGCGGTCAAGTACTTGGAGTAATAGCGCAAGCAGGAGGTAGCGTGGCTTCCATATCTACAACAATTATTATTCCTGCAGGTGGCATTACAAATATATCAGTGACTATAACGGGTAGTAATGGTATTTCGAGCCTGACTCCTGGTGAGACAGTAACTTTTCAAGTTGTTACTAATACTGGTGAATCAGTTTCTGGTGTAGCAACAGTACTAAGCAGCTGATGGGGAATTAAGTGAAGAAATTTTTTGTCTATTCCGTTCTTCTAGCGATTTTTCTCTTATCCTATACCCTCTTAGCCCCCATATAAACATTATTATTTAAACTTTCGTACTTACTTATAATTGTGGAATATCCCTACTTTGACTTGGAGACTGCTAGAGAACTATTACCATGGCTTAGAAATCGCTTGATACAGCTAAGGAAGATAAAGAACGAGATTGAACTTCTATTAGTTAATGGCGATAAGTACGCTTTGCAACAATATGCAAGCGAGACAAAAAAGATTATTGATGAAATTATCTCTAAAGGTATTATATTAAGGGATATTGATTTAGGCTTGGTGGATTTTCCTGCAATTATAAACAATAAACCCGCATTTTTCTGCTGGAAACTGGATGAGGATGACATATTATATTGGCATTACGTTGATGAAGGATTTAGGGGAAGGAAGCGACTGAGTGGTTATGAAGATGTTCTTAGTTTACGTTAATTTTATTTATTTTAACTTATTAACAATCCCTAATGTTCGTTGGACAAAGTATCAAAAGAAAGGAGGATTTAAAGTTCATAACTGGTTCTGGTAGATATATTGACGACATTGAGTATCCGGGATCCTTATATCTTTATATAGTTAGAAGTCAAATTGCACATGCTAGGATTAAGAAGATTGATGTTAGCGATGCGTTAAAAGTTAGTGGGGTTATCGGGGTCATTACCGGCTTAACTATTCCTTTTGAAAATAGACCTAATAATTGGCCAATGGCAAAGGATGAGATATTATATGTTGGACATCCTATTGCTGCAATTTTAGCTACTGATAAATACGTTGCGGCTGATGCTTCTGATTTGATTCAAGTAGATTACGAGGAATTACCAGCAGTTATTGATCCTGAGAAGGCTTTGAAGGATGATATTAAGGCAGTTGAAGGTAGGAGTAATATTGCTTATAAGAAGGTTTATAGTGCTGGTGACCCAGAAAAGGCACTTTCCAATTCAGATATTGTATTAGAGGAGAGGTTTGAGATATCCAGGGTTTATCCCTCACCGATGGAAACTAGAGGTTTACTTTCAGTGTATCAAGAAGGTAGTTTATTAGTTTATGCCTCTACCCAATCCGCTCACTATATGAGGAGGTATTTGTTGTCGGTTTTTGGCAATAAGGTTAGGGATATAAGAGTTATTCAGGCTGATGTTGGAGGTGCCTTTGGGGCTAAGCTATTTCCATATGCGGAGGATTTCATAACCGTTTATGCTAGTTTACAATACAAGAGGCCCGTAAAGTGGTTTGCTTTAAGGAGTGAGGATATAAGGAGTATGTATCATGGTAGGGGGCAGATACATAAGGTTAAGTTTGGAGCTAAAAAGGATGGTACTTTAACTGGGATAATAGATGATGCGATTATTGACTTAGGCGCTGCTTCTCATGGAACTTACCTAGTGGATATAGCAGCCACAATGTTACCTGGGCCTTATAGGGTTAGAGATTTGAGAGTTAACGCTTATGGTGTTTACACTAATAAGACTCCTTTAGATCAATATAGGGGTGCTGGCAGACCGGAAGCAGCTTTCGTATACGAAAGAATAATGGATATTATTGCTGACGAACTGAAATTAGACCCCATAGCGGTTAGGAAAAGGAACATAATAACTGAATTACCTTATATTAATCCTCTTGGTTTAAAGTATGATTCTGGTAATTACTTAAAATTGCTGGAAAGAGCTGAGAAGGTCTATAGGGAGTTTGAGGAAAGAGCTAATGAATTAAGAAAACAAGGTAGGAGAGTTGGCGCCGGTTTATCGTTCTATCTAGAGCAGAATAACTTTGGTCCTTGGGAGAGCGCTTCAGTTAGAATTAAGGCTGATGGTAAGGTTCAAGTGATTATAGGTGCTAGCCCACATGGTCAAGGTGCTGAAACTGGTATTGCTCAAATCGTTGCTGACGAATTGGGAGTAAGCGTTGACGATGTTGAAGTAATCTGGGGGGATACTGCTCTAATAGGTGAGGGTTTTGGTACTTACGGTAGTAGGAGTTTAACCTTAGCTGGTAATGCTGCGTTATTAGCTGCTAGAAGGGTAAAAGACAAGGCTTTAAGGTTAGCTGCACAATTTATGAAGTCTGATGTTCAAGAGCTCGAATATAAGGATGGTAAGGTTATTAATCCTAAAAGCGGTAAGGCAATGAGCTTGAAGGAAATTGCTGCTCGTAATATGGCTAGTTTAGGTGGTATTTGGGAGTATAAGGAAGAACCTGGACTAGAAGCTACTGGATATTTCGGATTCGATAATCTAACTTACCCCTATGGTTCACATGTTGTTTTAGCAGAGGTCGATGAATCTGGAAAGGTAAAGGTAATAGATTATTACGCTATTGATGATATAGGTACTGTTGTGAATCCAATGTTAGCTGAGGCTCAAGTTATAGGAGGAGTAATTCAAGGATTTGGCGAGAGCGTATTGGAGGAGATTGTGTATGACGAGAATGGCAATTTGATAACTGGTAATTTATCTGATTACGCTATACCTACTGCAGTTGAAGCGTTCAATATTAAATGGGAGTACATGGAAGAGGGGAAGTCTGAGGCTCCATTGCCAGCAAAGGGAATTGGTGAGGGAGCAACTATTGGTACTCCACCAGCATTAATAAGGGCTATAGAGAAGGCAATAGGTAAGAGGTTGACTAGATTACCAAGTAGGTTAGAAGATTTGATATGAAATTTTTCTTTTTTATAAAATAACTTAAAATTCTTTTGACAATAGTATAGATAGAAAGCTATTTAAGTAAAAATAAACACTGTTAAAGTAGTATGACTCAGGTAATAGAATCCTATTCCTCACCATTTTATAAGAATATAATTGATCTACCTCCATCAGTAGTGAGAAAACTTTGGAAAAGTAAAAAGATAATGATACTCGATGTCAGAACGCCACAAGAATATGAGGATCATCATATACCTGGAGCAATTTTAGCACCCTTAGACTATTTGGAACATCTAACTGAACTTTTCGAAGATAAGGAGGTAGCGGTAGTATGTGAGCATGGAAATAGGGCGAGATACGCTACATATGGATTACCTCATCTCTACAAGAAAAGAGCTTACTACATGATCGGAGGAATGGCATTATGGATGGCGATGGGTTATGAGGTGGAAAGTGGAGTTGATAAGAATGGAGTACTATGGCAAAAGATCATAGAAAAGAAGTTTAACTATTAACTACTTGAGCAGTTACTGGAACGTAAATAGTGTTTTGGTTAGTTACTACTACTAAAGTTAAGCTAACCGTTTGTATTCCGTTAGGAAAGACAAATCGAGTGTTTATACTATAGATATGTTGACCTACTAACAATTCGTAGCTAACATTATGCAAAGTAGTGTTGTAAATTACTCCTACTATCTTAGCATTACTAAAGGAGTTTTCAAGTGTTATATTAAGTATCCCATAACTTGTTATAAGAGCTGGGCCAAACTGTCTTACTTCTCCATAACTACTCCCAAAATACCCTAAATATGAAAATAATATTGAAACTAATGCTATTGCTAAGATCACTGAGGCTAATAGTACTATCATCATAGTCACGGAATCACTTAAACCTCTTCTCATATACGTATTTTGATTCTTGATATATATAAATTAAACTGTTTTATATAGATTTTTATAGCGATTTTTATATACATTTATACGTGTTCAGTTAAAAAGGTTTATATAGAATTGAAGACGTTTATTGTCTGTCCTTCAGTATACAATAACGCATTAGGCATAAAGATATAGCACAACGTATTCGAAATCTATGAATCAAGTTTTAATAGAAAACACTTTAAGCTTCATTATATCATAAAAACACATGATAAAGGTTAGTAGGTACGAGATTTTTCTTGATTTTAACTTTCAAGGTGGAGATTATAAAGGATATGAGAAAATTGAAATAGAAACCAATGAAGATACAGTAACGTTAGATGCCGTGGGTTTGAAAATAACCAAGGTGAAAGTGAACGGAAAAGAGACAGAATTCTCGCAAGATGAGAATAAGGTGATCATAAAGAGTGGAGCGTTTTCTGGAAATTTAGAAGTAGAGTTTGATGGAAGGATTACGGAAAAGAAATTAGTTGGTATTTACAAAGCTTCCTATAAAGATGGATACGTTATTAGTACGCAGTTTGAGGCTACTCACGCTAGAGACTTTATACCTTGCTTTGATCATCCTGCCATGAAGGCTAAGTTTAAGTTAACTGTTAGAGTTGATAAAGGGCTAAAGGTAATATCCAATATGCCAATAGTGAGAGAAAAGGAAGATAATGGGAAAGTAATATACGAATTTGACGAAACTCCTAAAATGTCAACTTATTTGTTATACCTAGGAATAGGGAACTTTGAGGAAATTAGAGATGAAACCAAAACTCCCACAATTATAGTAGCCACAATACCGGGTAAAGTACAAAAAGGAAGATTCCCCATGGCGATCTCAAGAAATGTAATAGAGTTTTATGGAAAGTATTTTGAGATTCCTTACCAATTGCCTAAACTACATTTAATAGCAATACCAGAATTCGCATATGGCGCTATGGAGAATTGGGGTGCTATTACTTTTAGGGAGACTGCTTTGCTGGCTGACGATTCTTCTTCAATTTCTCAAAAGTTCAGGGTTGCTGAGGTTGTTGCTCATGAATTGGCTCATCAGTGGTTGGTAATTTGGTAACTTTGAAGTGGTGGGATGATTTATGGCTAAACGAGAGCTTCGCAACATTCATGAGTCATAAGGCTATTTCACAATTATTCCCTTCATGGAAATTCTGGGACTATTTCGTTTTAAACCAGACTTCTAAAGCCTTAGAAAAGGACTCTGTATCGACTACACATCCAATAGAGGCACATGTAAAAGACCCTAATGAAGTAGAACAAATGTTTGACGATATTAGTTATGGTAAGGGGGCTAGTATTTTGAGGATGATCGAGGCTTATGTTGGTGAGGAGAATTTTAGGAGAGGGGTTGTTAATTACTTAAAGAAGTTCTCGTATTCGAACGCTCAAGGTTCTGATTTATGGAATTCGATTTCTGAAGTTTATGGTTCCGATATTTCCCCAATAATGGCTGATTGGATAACTAAACCTGGTTATCCAATGGTTAGAGTTAGCGTCTCTGGAAAACACGTGAGCCTGGAGCAAGAGAGATTTTCATTAACAAGTAATGTCGAGAACCTAATTTATAAGATCCCTCTTACTATGGAGGTTAACGGCAAGGTTGTAACTCATTTATTAGATAAGGAGAGAGATACTATAGTATTTGAGGAAGATGTAAGGAGCTTAAAGGTTAATGTAAATAGGACTGGGTTTTACAGAGTGTTTTATTATAACAACTCCGATCTAGTATTTAATAGTAATTTATCAGAACTTGACAAGTGGGGTATTATAAACGATTATTGGGCTTTCCTATTGGCTGGTAAAATAGGTTTCAAGGAATATGATAAGGTAATATCTAGATTCTTTAACGATAAGGATTTCTTACCGGTTAATGAGCTTTCTAATGAATTATTTACACTTTACGCAATAAATCCAGATAAATATCAAGATATTGCAAAGGAATTTCATAGAATTCAGCTAAAAAACTGGAGAAATTCAAAGGATGAATTAGGAAGATTGACGTACTCAAACATTCTCTATAGACTTGCCGCAATGGATGATGAGTTCTCTTTAGGCCTTTCAGAGCTATTCAGATTTTACGATTCTCTAGATTCTGATACTAAACAAGGAGTGGCTGTAGCATATGCTATAACCTATGAAGATAATTCCGTTGACGAGTTGTTAGAGAGGTTTAGGAAGGAAACCTTTGATGAGGAGAAGCTTAGATATTTAACCGCAATGTTACTTTTCAAGAAGCCTTACCTTGTGGGAAACACCTTAAGTTTAATACTAAGTGGTGAGATTAAGAAGCAAGATATTCCTTTAACTTTAAGCACAGCTGCTTACAATCCTTACGCTAAGAGCGCAGTACGAAGCTGGATTAAGATGCATATTAACTTCATGAGAGAGGCCTATAAGGGTACTGGAATACTTGGGAGAAGACTTGCTGAGGTTATTCCATTGATAGGAATAGGGGCGGAAAAAGAAATTGAGCAGTTCTTTAGCAATCTTAATATGCCAGAAGCGGAGAGGGGAATAAGGACAGGATTAGAGCTACTTAAAGCGTATTCGAGGTTAAAGTAATAAAGGTTTTTTAACATCTACCTTTTAACTTTTAACAGAAGTAGACGATATGGATAAGTATAAACTAGCTCTATTAGGCGAAGCTGGTGCAGCTGGATTAGATAGGGGATTTTCAATCAGATATAAGATATTTTGTGAGTCCTACTCAAATGAGGTATCCCACTGGAAGTATTTTCAGAAATATAGGAGATCATTCCTAGAGAAACCAGTATATTATGCTTTTTCAGTCTTAGGTTTTATAATCTCGTTATTTGGGATAAAGGCTGTTAAAAAGGTTAATGAGATTGTGGAAAGAAACGCTATTGAGTTTTACAAGAATAACTTTAATCAGAATGACGAGGATATAAAGAGAATTTTGGAGGATGAGGAAAAACACTTCGTAATGTCGACTGATACTTAAATAAGCTTTTGTATAAGAAGTTTAAATTGATGGCAAAAATATATTTAGGTCCAGCTGGGGTTCCTCATTCAGCTAAAAAGAAGAATACAATTGAGGGTATAAGGACTGTTAAGGAGTTAGGTTTAAACGCAATGGAAGTTGAGTTCGTTCAAGGCGTGAGAATGAGTAGGGAAACTGCAGAGGAAACTGGGCAGGTTGCGAAGGAATTGGGAGTTAGGTTATCAGTTCACGCTCCTTATTTCATCAATTTATGTTCAGAAGAAAAGGAAAAAATTGAGTCTTCGAAGCAGAGAATTTTAGATACTGCAGATAGGGCTGAGTTGATGGGGGCTGACGCTATAGCTATTCATATTGCATTTTATGGAAAGATGACTCCTGAGGAATGCTATCAGAAAGTTAAAGAAGGATTAGGAGAGGTAATAGATAAGGCTAGAGAAATGGGAATAAAGAACGTTAAGTTTGGTGTTGAAACTATGGCTAAGGAAACTGCCTTTGGTACTTTAGATGAGGTTATTTCGATATCTAAGGAACTAAAGGGTGTGATACCTTACATAGATTGGGCTCATACTTTTGCTAGACAAGGTGGAGAAATAGATTATGGGAAGATCATAGATAGGTTAGTTAAGGAATTGAGTTTAACCCACATAAATTCCCACTTCGAATCACTGGTTTCCAGAAAAGGAAAATATGTAGATGAGCATATCCCTATAGATGCTAACGCTCCGCCGTTTGAACCATTAGCAAAGGAGTTGCTTAAAAGGGACATTTCAATAACATTAATATGTGAAAGTCCGGAATTAGAAAGAGATGCGTTAAAAATGAAGGAGGTATTGGAGAGACTTGGATACAGACTCGACTGAAATATTAATAGCTTCAGATTACGATAGAACACTAGCCAATGAAGAGAATAATTTTGTAATATCACCAATTGTTGCACAAAAGATAAATGAATTTTCAAAAAAATATAAGTTTGTTGTAGTGACTGGTAGAGAAAAGAAATTTATAGAGAAATTAGCTCTTGGTTTAAGACCTACTGCGTGGATATTGGAGAATGGTTCCCTAATACTTTTCAATAATAAGGAGTTTATACTTTGTGAAAAGAGTTGGTTTGAAAGAGATAGGAAGAAGATAATTGAAATATTAGATAGTCTCAAGATTAGGTATTCTATAGGTAGGGTTATAATATATGTTGATGGTTATGGATCTAAATTAGATATGCTGAGTGAAATAGAAAAGTATGGAAGAATAGAAGTGAACAGAAACGACGCTATGATTTTACCTAAAGGTGTGGACAAGGGTACAGGAGTTTTAAAGTTTAAGGAATTAATTGGGTTTAAGGGAAAGATAATAGCCTTAGGAGATAGTGAAAACGATTATGCGTTATTTAGAGTTGCAGACATTAAAGTAGCAGTTGCAAATGCAATACCTAAAATAAAGGAAATTGCTGATATAGTAACTAAAAATCCTAATGGTTTAGGAGTATTGGAGATTTTAGATAAGATATTATCTGAGAATTTTAGAAAAGAAATAGATATCTACTAAGAACTCGTGAACTCTTTTAACATGCCAAGGATAATACGGTTTTAATCTATATTTCTCAGATAATATTTCAGCAGAAAATCCGTACTCTTTAGCAGTATTGAGGATAATTTCCCTTGATTTTTCATTAGACTTATGTATAGAGTAGACTACATCAGCAATGTTAAATGCTGTTCGCAAAAACTTAATATCAATTCCTTTATTAACTACTCCGAATGGCGGATTTTGAATTACAGTATTGAATCTACCATAAAACTGAGTTACATCAGCGTTTAATAATTCTATATCTAGGTTTAATTCCCTTTTTGTACTTCTTGTGATCTCTAATGATTCCAGATCAATCTCCACACAAGTGCAATACGCACCTAAAAGTGAAGCCGCATAGCAGAAAACGCCAGTTCCACAACCTAAATCAGCAACCTTCTTATTGCTTATATGCCCAGATATATATGCGTGCCAAACTATTTGAGCTACTATTGGTGAAGGTGTCACGTACTGTTCTAGTTCGTATTTAGGATTTGGATGCGGTCTTGAATACTTTTCTAGGAATTTTTCAATTTCCCTTTTACTAATTCTAATGCTTCCAATAAATTGGTCACCTTATTTTCCTTTATTTCGGGGTAGAACCCCAATCTATCCAAAAGTATTGCCTCAAGACCAGCTCTTTTCGCACCAACTACATCTATTTCATAAATGTCACCTATATGAATTCCGTTACTTTTGGCTATTTCCATGGCATAGGAAAAGATCTTTGGATGAGGTTTCATAACGTTCAAATCACAAGAGGCCACTATACCATCAAAGTACTTCTTAATCCCCAGATCTTCTACTATTTTATAAATACTCCTAGTTGCATTACTTACTAAGACCAGTTTGAATCCTAGTTTTTTAGCTTCTTCTAGAAACGTAATTGAATCGTCATAGAGCTCATATTCCCCAGATAATAGATTTTTTTTATTTAATCTGGCTATTAATTCTTGATCTGGATATATATTAAGTTCATAAAATAGTTCCCTAAAATCAAAAGCTGAAAGACCTCCATATTCTGGACTAGGATAGTGATGTTTTCCTAGAATCTTCGCAACTGCCTTAAAAACCCTCTTTTCGTCAACATTATAGCCCATTTCTTGAAGAGCATAAGCAATATTCTCGTGATATCTTGGTTTAAAGTGCACTAGCGTTTCTCCTAAGTCTACGAATATTGCCTTCATATATACTCGCTTTACTTGTTCCTAATTAAAAATTTTGGCATTTCAATTTTCTCAGACTTGCAAATTGGGCATCTGCTAGGCCTTTTAATTTTCTCAGAATTAAATATGTAACCACAGCTCTTGCACCTAGCCGGTATCATTATGAGTATATAACCTTTCCTTTTACTTGACCTTGCTAGATGCTCTAGATGATCGTAAATCTCTTTTTCCTTCCTAATATCTAATCTTCTCATTATCTCCTTAGCAGTTAACGGTTCATCTGAATAAGATAGCAAGAGGAATATTTTTTCTCTAGTTGTTAAGAAGTCTGTATTCAATTAAGCTCAATATACTCTCTTTTGCATCAATTTTAATATTATATGCTCTTAAAAGCCAATCATCTAGTGAAAAATCTCTCTGTCGATTATCAATTTCAATAACTTGATTTCCAAAGATATCCGAAAGATAACTACATATGTCAAAAAGAGATACTCTATTACTCCCTACGTTTATTACTCCTTATATAGGTTAATTAGCTGGGGAGAGTAATACTTTCCTCAGCTGGGGAAATATGGTCGATTTTACTCCTGAAGCCAAGTCTTCGGGCAAGGGCGTGACAAGCCCCTACCATCGGACTGAACATTGTGAAAACATTCACGAATATAGGAGTGATAATAAGGTAGGGGTAATTGGAATAGACGTATCAAAAGAACACTTGATAACAAGTAAGGGGAGGGTGAGAAAATTCACGAACAACGAGGAAGGTTACGAGAAAATACTAAGCATGAAACCAAACATCATCATAATAGAACCAACTGGAGTATACTCAACAAGACCTTCTCAATACTTCAAGGAGAGAGGAGTAAAGGTATTACAAGTAAGCCCAAACTTGTTGTGGAAGCAAAAGGACGTAAGGGGGAAGAAAACAGATTTTTACGACGCCGAGAAACTTGAAAACATGGTTAATAATGCTAGAGAATACACCCACAACCCATTGAAGGAGCTAGTCTCACTCTACCTCTTCATGAAAGATATACAGATAAAACAAGAGAACAGATTGAAGAGAACACTCTTCCTCGTTACAGACGATGAGAAGATAAGTGAGGAGAGGTTGGAGAAGTTCTCAAAGGGTGACTTCTCAGACGTAAAGCTGTACCAACTAGAATACACTAACACGGTACTGCGAGAGATCCAAGTATTAGCTAAAACATTACTTCAAACTAGAGAAGAGTTAGAAAGGGTGAGGGGAATGATCGAGGAACAAGTGCCTGAAGACCACGTTCTACTCACAATTCCAGGGGTAGGGAGACTAGCAGCTGGGATAATAATTGGGGTTGTGGGGGATATTAAGCGTTTTCCAAGTCCAGAGTCCTTCGTAGCATATTGTGGTCTTGATCCAGTGGTGGAGAGGAGTGGTAGGGTTGAGATCAGAAAGGGGATTTCTAAGAGGGGTAATAAGTACTTGCGTAGCTTGTTCTACTTCCTTGCCTTGACTCAGTACTCTCGTAATCCAACGCTTCTCAAGTTTCACGAGTCGCATAAGGATAGGCTTAAGGGTAGGAAGTTGTATACTGCTTTGGCTAGGAAGTTGGCTAGGATAGTGTGGAGTGTTTGGTATAATAATAAGCCTTATGAGGTGAAGTGATCCTCCCCTAATCACCACGCGGATTGAAAGAAGTCCGCGTGGCAATCGTAGCTGACACTATGCTTAGAATTCAACCGAAATGTTTATTACTGAACTGCCCTTGCCTCCTTTTCAATAAGTGATTTAATTACTTTAGCTAATGTATTCAGATCTATAATTGAGATATAAAAGTTTTTATTACACTTTAGTACTTTTCCCATCATGGAAGCTTTAATAAACGGAAATAGAAAACCCTTGTACGATAACGAAAATAGTGCTCCAACTCTTAAAACTAAGTAATTACCTAACGATATAATACTACTCTCTCCTACTAGTTTAGTTAATCCGTAATAATTTAGTGGATTAGGAGTATTATGTTCCTTGTAGAAACCTTTCTTCCCATCGTAAATTAAAAAAGAAGAAAGAAATACATTTAAGCTTCCCACTTTAGACCCAGCTCTAGCTATGTTAATTGCGTACCAAGTGTTAAATGACCAGGCTAAAGGAGGATTTGCGTTGCTTTCGAAAATTGGTATTTCAAAAGTATGTATTATGACATCTGGTTTTTCTCTTAAAACCTTTGAGGAACTATCAACTATTACAATCTCATTATCTTTACTACCGAGAAATTTAGCAATTGCTTTAGCAATATCTCCTTCATCAGTAACTCCAATTTTCAATATCTACCATCATGCAGAACTACAATTAAAAAGTTTTCCGATAATTAGATAACATTAATACGAGAGTGTTAAAAATTACCCTAACTTAAAGTTTTGCTTATCTCAGTTGTAATAACGCTTTTCAATTGATCAGTATGATCCCTTAATAACTGTATGATAGCTGAGATAACTACATTCTCATCATATTCCTCCGTTACCCTACTTTTCAATAATGAGGCAAACGGCTGTATAATCTTGTCTAATTCAATGGATGATAAAGTGTTAGATATTTCTTTCACATACTCAGCTAATATAATTGCTTTATCTATAGAAGATTCGGAAGACTTTTGCTTTATATTACCAGATAATTTAGATGCAATCGTCTTACCTACATTATCAACTACTTGAACTATAATAGGTTCAATAATCTTCTTATACTCATCAACACCAGAAGTGGAAAATGCTGCTGTATCGGCTATTAGGTTTACTTGAGAGTTAAGAGACGATAATATACTCGCAACTAGCTCTCTCTTTATGTATTCTTTACTATTCTCATCTAGCTGGAAAGATACTACTTGATATTGCACACTTTGTATTCCTAGTTTCTCCGCTAAGAATTCTATTAACGTTACGGCATTTATCCCAACACTTCTGAACTTAGCCGCAGCTAATGGGCATAGTGTAACTACTTTCCCATATCTTTCTCCTATAGCTCTAGCCATTAGGTCAGCTCTCTTCCCCAAACTCTTTTCTAAGATTGCACCGGAACAACCTTCGATCTTCTTAACTCTAAATCCTTTCTCGCTCAACCTTTTAATTACCTCATCGGAATACTCAGAGGAGAAACAAGCTACATGTAAGTTTATATTCTCATTACTCCCATCGATAACTATAGACTTTAGTAGTCTAAGTTCTAAAGGCACTACTTCGAAATATACTTCTGCTCCTGCTAATTTAGAGTAGTCTTTATATGCAGTTGAAAATGTTCTATAATCTTCAGGAGTAATAGTAATTATTTCTAATGAGTTGTTAACTGTATCCAAATTTTGCTTCATTTTCTCTAAGAACCTATTTCCATTTCCGCTTATATAATCTAGAAATCCACTATCTGCAGATGTACCTACTACTTTAACCTTTAGTCCCATCTTTTTAAGTATTTTTAATGCTGTGATGGCTACTGCAGGATTACTTACAGCATTCTTACCAATCCATAACACAAATTGACTACCTGGATCATTTACTGAGGCTAACTCTGGATCAGAAAAGAGAGATAGCTCAACTGTTGGTTCCTCTGGTAATTTCTTTGCAACTAGACTGTTTAATTTGATCAATAGTGTGGAAATCGGAATTCGTGCTGGGCATACTCCATCACAAAGACCACACTTATGACAGCCTGAAATCTCAGCTATTACACTGTCTGGTATGTCAATGGAACCGTTTAATTCATAATAAGCTATTGCACCCCTAACGAAATCAAACATACCCTTTGGAGCGTAAGGCCATTGAGGAATCAGCCTATATTGTGGACAGACAGTAACACACATAGAACAATCTATACACATAAGACTATAGTCAGCAAAATCCTCCAAATATCTCCTCACATGCTTGAAACCCTCAACTTCACCACCTGGAGATAATCTTTTAA
Organism: Sulfolobus sp. E5-1-F; assembly: GCF_009601705.1. Taxonomy (NCBI): domain Archaea; kingdom Thermoproteati; phylum Thermoproteota; class Thermoprotei; order Sulfolobales; family Sulfolobaceae; genus Saccharolobus; species Saccharolobus sp. E5-1-F. The sequence continues at coordinate 269,719 of NZ_CP045687.1, forward strand.
CAAAGCCAATCGCAAACCTAAAGTTTAAGGCTTCTTGCTGCCTTCTTGGAATTTCTAGAACAGCCTTAGCCCTAATCTTAGGATCAAAAAGCTTACCGGGATTAAAAATTTCATCCGGATCAGTCTCTTCCTTATACTTACTTATAACTTCGTATCTATCAACTCCTAAATCACTAAATGTTTTCCCCATGCTGTTCAATCTATTTTTAGTATATTTGTGAGCAAAGATACCTACCGATAAAAGAGAACCATCAACTTTTACGAATTCATCCATCATTAGTGTGTTCTTAGCTAAATCATACAATATCTTCCTATCGACTGGACTCACTGAAATCTGAGTGAACGCATTAACTAAAAGAACTTCCCTTCTCTCTAAAGCTATATCTACATCAAATCCGCCATCAGGAGATAGCTCACCTAATTTACCTATAGATTTTTCTAGATTCTTTAACAAATCTAAAAGTCTAGTATAATGTATTAAGCCATGTTGGTGTATCAGAAGACCTTGTGTCCTCAATGCTGCTGCAACACCATGATTAAATGACCACCAGCCAGTCCATTCCCCTTCAAAGACCTTACCGCCATAGGCTTGAGCAATCTTATAGATTTTAGGTTCGACTAGAGAGAGTGTCCCAAACGCAAATAATTCAATAAATCTATGTACAAGTTTTTAGAGAATTATTCAAAAGACAAGATAAACTGCTGAGAAATTCTGAATTTTCTCTTGAAGCTAAAAGTAGAGTAATACTTAAAGGGAACCGGGAGGGTGTAATACTGATTCCCATGATCGAACGGATAAATTATTGCACCGTCCCGGTTCCCAAAGAATACTTATCGGCAAAGCATAAAACTCTTGTGAAAATGAACTACGTACTAACCACGTTCACTGCATTCTCTGGTCTCTCCGACCTCTACGTACTGAGAGCATTAATAGTAATGGTAGTATGGACATGCTCCTACAGGGACGTATGGTGTTACTATCATACCGATATCGTAGTCAGATGGTTCCTAGGAGAACCAAAATCGAAATCAGAAATCCATAGAAGAGCCAAAAGGCTCAGGATGGAGATAAAGGACGTGTTCAAGAAGTACGTAAAGGAGTTGGAGACAAGAATGAACATGCTGAACAATTACTTACCCAGCAGCGCACTATACGGTAGGGTAGGGAAGCTTTGGGCCGTAGACTCCTTCCTCATTGAAGTGCCGTTCGGCAAGACTAACAAGGAGACTTTTAAGAAGAAATTCGAACTTGAATTAAGGAGGAGGAACTACAAGCAAGCAGCTAAACTGCTTTACCATTACCTGAATAGTAAGGTGAGGAGGAGGTTCAAGGGAGAGTTCGCTAAGAAGAGGAACAGGAGTTACTTCGGCTTCAAGGTATTCACTCTCATGTCACCAACAATGATCGTTCACGAGATTCAAGTGGAAATGGCTAACTTCCCCGACAACAAGGTCGGCTTCTCTGTCAGCGGTTACAAGGTGGTTGATAGGGGGTTTCTAGGTAAGTCGTCAACTTGGTTGATCGGTTTCCCAAGTTTCAGAAGGTACGTGGAGTTTTTCGGGATCTTCTTGAGGAGGTATTGGAGACCCTACGCGACAAACCGGGAGATGAACTCTTCGTTTATGTAATAGCGTTAATCTACAACGCCATGATCTACACGTCTGTATTGTCACGAGTTCCAGAGAGTTAAGACGTTGGGAAACGAGAGTAGTGTAGGCTATGTTTGAAATTCTGTTTTTCTCTATAACCTATTATTTTCTATTACAATATAAAATTAATCTTCTGCTGTATTGAAAGATATAATTGTATTTAACGCTTTATTTTATATAATATTATATTTCTCCCCTTCAAGCTTTATTGAATTATTTGCAATCGGGACACTCTCTAGAGGTGATCTAGGAGATGGGTATAATATTACCATATTCCATTTTTGAGGTTCTAATGGTGCCTTATACTTCTCAGCCATGTATGTGGAAATATATGGACCTCTAACTTGAACGTGCCAGGCCGGAATCACTTCCCTATAAAATTCTCCAACAGCGTGCATCATCTGGTCCAAATTATCAAAGGAAATGACCATAGCTTCGGTTGGAGCGAAATTCCTGAGCTTTAACCCAGCTTTAACTATTATACCAGTAGTACCTTCTGCTCCACAAACCAATGCTAAATCCTTGCCCTCTAGTCTAACTAAGTCCCCTTTTGGATTTACCATTTCGACGAAACTAACAGTATCAGAAATAAAACCGTATTCATATGAACCTATTCCTAAAGAGTCACTGGCAATCCCTCCTCCTACAGTTGAATCGTATGAAGATGGAAAAGTCCTTAATTGCAGTCCTTTCTGCTGGGCATAAATATCAACAAGTTTCCATGTAGCACCGGGCTCAACTATTGCCATCTTATTAGCCTCATCTATAGTCACGTTCGTCATCTTTGAAAAGTCTAGTAATATTCCTCCATCCGCTGGTATTGCATTACCATATCTATTTGTACCTCTACCATAAGGCACTATTGGTATTTTATATTTGAGTGCTAATCTAACTACGTTAATAACATCTTCAACCGACTTAGGATAAACGACGTAATCTGGCACAATGTTAATCCTTATCCCAGACCAGACTAGTTCTGGAACGAAGCCGAAATCTACTGAATGAGATAATCTCTCTACTAATTCATCATGGAAATTTTCGCCAAGTAAACTTTTCAATTCCTCCGCCAAACCCATATTACTACCCTTAAATGTTATATATCATTCTAGCATTTATATATTCTTTAAAGTCTCTATTATTGCTTTCTGTACGTAATCGTAATACTCTCTTGACTGCTCTTTTCTTGGCACGAAATTTTTCATTATATCCGGATCTCGGGACCATGTCGGAACTACATGAAAATGAGAGTGAAATACTACTTGTCCTGCACTCTTTCCAATATTGGTTAATATTCTTATACCATCAGCGTTCAAAGCTTTCTTTACTGCAATAGAAATCTTTCTTACAGCCGTACATAAATATGGTATGACATCTTCAGAAATCTCTAAAAAATTCTCATAGTGAGTTTTAGGTACTACCAAAGTATGTCCAGGCGTAATAGGAAACTTATCTAAAAACGCAACTACCTTATCATCACTATATACAATATATCCATGATCTCTTCCTTCAATAATATTACAGAAGATACACATCTGTATTTACCCTCATTATCACAGAATTATAAATTTATTTGCAAAAAATCCCTTACTATCCAACTGAATTCTTTATAGTGAAGTTTCAATTTCTGATTTAAGTTTTTGTCAATTGCTTTAGAACATATTATGAATATCCCTTAATAAATTACGTAGGCTTCAAGGTTTAAAAACAAAGATATCTCTGATTTACCTTAAGTCTTTATATAAAATTAAAAACGAGTTAAATGCTAAACTTCGCTTTAATATAATCGCCTTTTTCAGTTATTAATTCTATAATATGATCTCCCTTTATAGGGATAAAATCGCTTATCTCTATAGCTATATTTTTAACTCCATAGGGTATGTACTCTGGATTATATTTATATGCCATCTTACCGTCAATTCTAATTGCCACAATTTTACCTGAAATCTTATCAGTTTGCAACCAAACTTTCATATCTATAAACTTCATTGCACAATGTTTAAAAATAATAGAGCTATGATATAGAGTAATGTTAACAACCCAAGAACTAATAGTAATATTCGTCATCTCGTTCATAACAAATGCAACTCCATTCTTTGGAGCTCCTTACACCCTAATAACTACATCAATATTAATAAAGAGTGGAGTCTCACCCTTATCGCTAATATTGGCCATAATACTAAGCGGGCTTGGAGCTTCATTATCTAAGTTAGTAATGTACGCATTGGGAATAGCCATAAGAAAACCTCTAAAAAACAATAAGAATATCCTCTTTATAGAAAAGATTAGCAAGAGTTATGGATTTTATGTTGCGTTATTAATACTATCCATATTACCAATTTTACCATTAGACGACTATATATTCCTCGCGGGGGGAATAGCTAAGCTTTCGGTTTTTAAGATGGTAATGGTTTCAATAATAAGTAAGATTATAAAAAGTGGAATTGAAATAGGCATAGAACTAACTGGAATATCTTTAGTAGCCTCACTACTTGACATAAACGCATTTGAACTTTCCATAATTTCGGCCGTAGTATTCGCTTTGTTAGGAGTCTTATTCTTCAAATTAGATTGGGAGAAACTTCTGAAGAAAGGAGAAAAATTCTTAAGAGAAAAACTAAAAAATAATTTATGAAAATTTTTAGCGGTAAAAAATTTGAAGTATTTATAGATAAGGTGAAGTTGCCTAATGGATATGAAAGGGAATTAGAATTCGTAAAACATAGGGGTTCTGTCGTAATAATACCTAGAATAAACAATAATGAAATAATAATGATAAGGCAATTTAGACCTGTAATAGGTAAATGGATATATGAGTTACCAGCAGGGACGATCGAGGAAGGAGAAGATCCATTAAATACTGCTAAAAGGGAATTAGTTGAGGAAATAGGATATGAAGCTGGGAAGATGACAGAAATAATAAGTTTCTACGCCTCCCCTGGCATAACTACTGAATATATGAGGTTATACCTAGCTGAAGATCTTAAATACGTTGGAGCTAAACCGGAACCATATGAGATCATAGAACCCATTAGAGTAAGTATAGATGAGGCTATAAAAATGGTAAGAGAAAGAAAAATAGAAGATGCAAAAACGATAATAGGAGTATTTGCGTTAAATGAACTCTTGGAATAAAAAAGATGAATATAGATAAATCTAAAATTGTTTAATATTGCAAAATATTATAATAAAGTTCCTAATTGTTGTTAAATCCCAAGATGAGTTAAACATAAATACTGAATCTAACCTGGCAAATGAACTATAGATGATGAGCGTACAGAATGCGAAGATTGTTTCTAGAATGAAATATAAATTGAACTCAATAGTAAAAAATATTCTTAGGAGATGGTTTAGGGGAAAGTATTAATTCTTTTAGGAAAAATTCTATCAAAGTTTTTACATGTAAAATTAGCATTGAAAAATTCAATGTAAGTAAAGATACTCTATTACATGTAGATAGGGTAAGTATGGGTGTTGATGTTATAATAAAAATGGCTATCGAAGAATATGAAATACTAAACATTTTAAATTAGAAATAGATCTAGGCCCTTTAGCTCTCCCACAAGTATTGGTTCTTCTTTTGTTATCCATTTTCTTGCCTTGACTTCTCTAAGAGCCTCTACAACTTCAACCCAACTCTCTATATCTGGAATCTCATAAACTACAACGAACTCGTAATCGCCAACCCCAAAAGAGTAAGTAGTATATGACCTAATTCCCTTGTTTTTTGGATGAGTTCGAGCAGTTTCAATATGCTCTTTCATTATTTTTTCCCTTTCTTCAAATGGAAGAAGATACCATTCTACATCCTTTTTCATGGGATATGCTACAAAATACCTTAAAGGCTCTAATGAGAGAACCTTCTTAATGTCAAAATTTCCTCTTGTATATGGAGACGACCTATAAATGGAAAACAAAGATAATGATTCATAACCTAAATCCCTTAGTTTGGAAAGTAAAGTATATTTAAATTCTATCAATTTTGACGTTTCGGAGGAAGTTACCCAATAGATAATATCACTATCATTCCTAAGAGAAATGTATTTTTTTAGTGAAATTAGATTATTCTTAAACTGCGATTCCACAGATTCTATCTCATTTATTATATTTCTTCTCTCCTCTCTACTACTACTCCACCATCTATTTGAAAGTTTTATTGATGAAATGTAAAAGTAAGCTGAACTACTTTGGCTCATTATCCTCTAAGTCTTGAATAATGTCATTATACAATATTAATACTTCTTCCAAATTTGCCAAATAAGCTATTAAGTTGTTAGATAAATTCTGTCTAATGTATTCGTCAAGTAAATCTAATCCATCTGCTGTAGGACCATTCATTATTCTTTCAACATACTCTTCGAATTTTTTCTTTGAATCGGCAAGTATTATAAAAGCTATAGGTATAATACTCAATATATCCTTGGATGTAGAATTAACATCCTTAACTACATCAGAACTTACTCCGCTATAATGAATAGAACTCAATCCATATTTCTTAGTTACTCTACTTTCAACTTTATTTTTTAACTTATCCATAGATAAAGCTAGGTTAAAAATAGAAGACGGATTGCCAATAATAATATCTACCCCAACACTATTGGAAATTCTATCCAAGTACATTATTGCCCTAAGTAATCTAGCTAATTTGTGTTTTTTGACTGAAGTAGGCTTCTTTCCTACGTTAAATCCTATCAAGTACTTGAAGATACATCCTGCGTAAATAGTTTTACCATTTTGTATAGGATTTTCGGCTGGTAATAGATTATATTCTACAAATTCTCTATAAATCAAAGTATATTCCTCTTCATTTATCAAAGACTTTAAGTAGTCCTCAAAATTCTCTATGTTTTCTCTCCTCGATTCAACAACTTGACCCAACTCATTGTATTTCTTAATTATTGGGGGATTGTACGACATATCAATAAATATTTGAAGTATAGGAAAGGAATCCTCACTCCTTAATACAGTTGCTGCATAAGCATTATTAGGAAATTTAACAACACCCACTATTACTCTAGAATTTACATCACTAGATAGCGCTACGTGTTTTGAAGAAGCTAAGGCTAATCTTTCCATATCAAACCATTCTTTGCTTAATCGTAGAGTCTCTGAATTAGTATCGATATTTCCGTAATTGTAAACTATCGAATCTACCTTTAATTCTTCTGCTACTTCCTCTATCACGTCCTTAATAAGAGAATCTATTTGAGGTACAGGCGGCAATATATAGTGCTCCTCAGTCTTATATATATGTACTCCATTATCTTGAAGCTTTATTAACATTATCTCCTTTCTGTTACCCTTATCGTCAATTAAAGAGCATAGAATCTCTGGTTTTTCAGGGTTTGAGTATACTTCTAATAATCCCACTTATCCCATCCTACTTAAATTTGTTAATACAGATACTTTTATTAGGGTTATGGTAGAAAAACCTTTTCCAAGCTCAATAGAAATAACTGCCCCCACAATTATTTACAAGTTCTTCCTATCCCTTAAGTAAGTTTTACTCTAAACTTCAATTATAATAGCGATATCGTTCGAAAGCCGTTCTCTGGTATATACGGAGAGGAATTTAATTCAGATTTCCTCCATTTCCTTAAGGGATTTCGAGCATAAATTCTGTCTCATAGAATTGAGAGCGTTATATGCTAGAATTCGTCTAGATCTAAATTTTTATTGTATTACCTAGTTATAACTAGTTCTGGATTACGAATGTCCAAAATAAGTGATAAATAAAGATAAATCAGTAGAGTCATTGATATACTTAATGTCAGCAGAATCAAATAAGGCCTTAAGAATATTTATAACTGGTAATCCTGGTGTCGGAAAAACTACAATATTACTCTTTTTAATTAATAAATTAATTGAAAGCAATTATAAGGTTGCAGGATTCTATTGCCCAGAGGTGAGAGAAAATGGAAGAAGAATAGGTTTTAGAATAGTAGATATATCCACTAATGAAGGAGACTGGTTAGCTAAGGAAAATGCAATTGGGAGAATAAAAATAGGGAAGTATACCGTGTTAGAAGATAATGCTAAAAGAATAGCTGAAATTACACTATCTAACATTAGCAAGGCAGACATTTTGGCAATAGACGAAATTGGACCAATGGAGCTAAAAATACCTATAGTAAAGAAACTAATTGAGACTACCCTAAATAGTCAAAAGCCTTTAATTGCAGTATTGCATAAAACACAAAAACCCATGGGAGGAAGAACATACGTAATTACTGTTGAAAATAGAGATTCTATAAAGTATGAGATTTTGAATTATATATTAAGTAGTCTAGATTAACTTCCTCCACGACTTTTTCTGAATTCTTTAATATCAGATTTCATTATACGTTAAATATTGCCTCAACAAATATTCTCATCATGGTGATGCACGAATACATTAGAAGATCACTTACAATAGATTGTGAAGCTGTAACTAATTATATTGTAGAAAGGATAAGAGAGTATCTTGAATTTAGCAAGAAGAAAGGTGGGGTGATAGGAGTAAGTGGAGGAATAGATTCAGCAGTAACAGCAACGTTACTTGCTAAAGCTACCGATAATTTCTTTATACTTCTCATGCCTTCATCTTCAACGCCAAAGATAGATTTGGAAGACTCTTTCGAAATGATAAGACTCCTCAACGCACAAAATAAGTATAAATTGATTAATATAGATGAAATTGTGAACTTATTCTCAAATAAAATAGAAACAGATAACAAATACATAATAGGTAACATAAAAGCTAGAGTTAGGATGATAATACTTTACGCGTATGCGCAAATGTTAGATTACCTAGTAGTAGGAACCGGGGATAAGAGTGAGCTACTATTGGGATATTTCACAAAGTATGGAGATGGAGGTGCTGATATTTTACCAATAGGTGATTTGTATAAGACACAAGTTAGGATGCTAGGAAAATGTTTAGGAATACCGGAAAGGATAATTACAAAACCAAGCTCCCCAGCCTTATGGGAAGGACAAACTGCTGAAGGCGAATTAGGAATCGATTACGAAACAATAGATTCAATATTATACTTAAGATTTGACGAAATGAGAAGTGAAGATGAGATAGTGAAAATGCTAGGAATCCCTTTAGATACTATTAAAAAAGTTGATAGACTAGTTAAAATCTCTCAGCACAAAAGACTACCTCCAGAGATATTTAGATTAAGTGGTAGAGCCATAAACTCAGATTGGAGGTTTCCTAGAAGATGGGCATAAAAGTCGAATTAGCTCAAATAAGATCTTATCCTGGAGATGTATATAGAAACTATAAGAAACATTTAGAGATCATAGAGACCAGCACTGCAGACTGTGTAATCTTTCCTGAACTCTCCTTAACTGGTTACATTATTAAAGATCTGACATATGAGATATATAAGGATGCAGAGGAGGCTACACATAAAATAGCAGAGAGAGTTAATAAGTGTGTAGTATTTGGAACAATAAAGGAAGTTAGGAAAGGAATATTAAGGAATTCAGCGGCAGTTATCATTAATGGGAAATTAGATTATATATTTAAGTTTTATCTCCCAACATATGGATTATTTGAAGAAAGAAGGTACTTCCAAAGAGGAGATCCACTAAAGGATTTGAAAATCTTTGAGTATAGGGATTTAAAATTCGGAGTAGTAATTTGTGAAGATGCATGGCACCCAGAGCCAATAGAGGCTCTATCACTTATGGGAGCTGACGCAATTTTCGTACCTTCTGCTTCGCCAATGCGAAAACTAAGTGAAAAGTTGGCAATAGAAGAGAGTTGGGATTCACTTTTGAAGGCTCACTCATTAATGAATACTGTTTGGACTGTTTTCACAAACGTTGTAGGTAGTCAAGAGGAAGAGTACTTTTGGGGAGGATCTAGAGTGGTTTCACCATTAGGAGATGTAAAACTTAAACTAAAACTATTTTATGAGGATAGGGGAGTTACGGAGCTTACTGAGAATGAGTTGCTTAGGGCTAGGTTCTTTAGTAGCTATAGAGATCATATAAGGGAGTTTCATTCAATTCTTGATAAGCTATAACTTTTATAACTGTATAAATGATATACATAATTGGGTATGATTTCTCAAAGATTTAACTTAAATCTCTTACTCTTACTTATAATTATAATTCTACTCATTGTAGCTATATTCTATCCAGTAGCGCTTATTCCCGCAGCCATAGCAGGTGTGTTCATAGATGGATATCCTTTTGCAAGAATTTTTATACCGATACCATTACTAATATTATTTCTTTTAGGTATTCATAGTGATTTTTATGCATTTGGTGCGTTAGCAATGATACTATTATTAGTTCTATTATTTATTAGAAGTATTACCAGGCATCTTAGTTTTAAATTTTAAATTTATTAATCACTATGACGCTATTTTACATATGAACAGTTTAATAAAGGCCTTACTTATATTAAATCTAATATTATCTATCACTTTATCAGAACTTTTTGTAATTCCTCTCGTTTTACTTACAGCAAAATTCATTTTATCTGGTGTAAAAAGAGATTAGAACAGCTGTTCTAAGGCGTAGGGTTTTATCACTCCCTTCAATTTTTAATTTATGCTACTAAGATTGGATGAGATCTTCCAAAACAAGGGATGGGATACAAGAAAAAAGATATTAAATGAATTGAAAAATAAACCGCAGACAGCTTATGAATTGTCTAAAAAGTTAGGATTGAATTATTCTACAGTGAAGTATCATTTAGAAATTTTAGAAAAAGTTGGACTAATAAACGTAAATAGATACAAGACAAAATATTTTTATGTAATTTCAAAGAACTATAAAATAGTTGAAAAGTATTTAGAGGAGGAAATAGCAAAAAGATAGCTGAAAAACTTGAACAGTATCTCAATATTTTTCATAATACTATATCTAATATTTTTAGTTATAGGTAAGATAAAATATGTAAAAAGAGTTGAGAAAATCGTAGACATTGTAGTTATCCTTCTCATACTATCAATCTCGTATTGGGCAGGGGAAGAAATTGCGAGTAATCAAATATTTGGTTTGCTTATAAACTCATTAATACTAGGCACATTATCAATAATTATTACATACTTTTCCGGAGTGGCAATAAGGCACTTCAGTAATACGAAACCATTAATGAAGGCTAAAAGAGAAAAGATGATTATCAGCAACAGTAATAAACAGACGATAATAAAATACATGCTACCTTTTGTGATTGGATGGATACTCGGATTATTGTTTCATATTAGCAACACTATTATCGTGAGCTTAGTAGATTACGAGTTATATGCTTTAGCCTCAGTATTGGGCTATATTATGGGAAAGGACGTTAGCCGTAAAGTAATCCTAAGGAGTAGCAAAGATTCCTTAATCTCATTATTTATAACAATTCTTGGTGATATAATACTAGCTTTAGTTATGTACATGCTACACGTAACTACCTTTACAATTTCGCTTGCTATTGCATTGGCTAGTGGATGGTACAGCTATGTTGGACCACTGGTAGCAGTAAACTCTGATCCATACTTAGGTACCTTAGCTTTTCTTGTAAATTTCCTAAGAGAACAACTAACTTATGTTTTAGTTCCTCTTCTTCTTAAATTGAAATTTGAACCTAGATCTGCAATTGCAGTGGGAGGTGCAACATCAATGGATACTACGCTCCCACTTTATGTAGAAGTTTTGGGAAAAGATTATGCCTTGTCTGCAATGATCTCAGGGGTAATATTAACGATCGTAATACCAATTATTTTACCACTAATAGTCTAAATCTTTCCTATTTTTATCAAAATGAGTACTGCAATAACTATTACAATAAAAAGGATAATTAGTGGCAAGTAACTATATATTGTTGGAGATTGTGATACATTATCAGAATTTGTCTGAAAGATATATATTTGTACATTTTGACTCGTACCATTAGCCTGATAAAGAATATTATCATGATATGTGAGAGTCAATGTAATTTCTTCTCCAAATAGTTTTAAAAATCCCTTATATACGGAGACATTGACATTATTTTGTATTTTACTCATATATAAGCTCATATTCTCAATTGTGTTCCCATTTATGAGAAATTGTGGAGGAAATAGGGAATAATTATAGATTGTGAAGATCTTATTATAAACTATGCTTCCATTAGAATTATAGATTGTAAAATTATAGGTTAAAGGAGATACTGATAATATAGTATAATTATATGTGTATACATATAAAGTGTTATTATAAATTATTTGGACATTATAAGAGAAGGATTGATGAGGGGAAAGAGGTATTGAAATTAATAATATAAGAAATATGAATACCAGTTGATAAACCATACATTAATAACTCTCTTTTAACTTTATAAAAACTATGAGCGATGAATGGATTAAGATCTTTGAGTCTGATTTTTACGTTCGTGAAATGATAAAGGTATGGGACGAGGGAGAAAAGTGGGCCAACTGGATAGATGAAGTAGTAAGTAAATACAAGCTTGAAAAGAAGGTTCTTGATGTACCTTGTGGAATTGGTAGGGTTTCATATTTCCTCGCAAATAGGGGCTATAAGATTACTGGAATAGATATTTCAGAAAAAATGATATCGATGGCGAGAACTAATATTCAAAACGGAAAATTCATAATAGGTGATATGAGAAAAATAAAGGAAATAATTGGTGACGAAAAATATGATCTTGTCATAAATATCTATAATAGTCTTGGATATTATTCCGAAGAAGATGACCTAAAAATTTTAGAATCTTTAAGAAATAGTACAAAGAAGATATTAGTAATTAACCTAGATAATAGAGACTATATAATATATAATAGACCAAATGAGTACTATACTTATATACCACCGTATTTAGTGTACTCTAAAGTGGACTTTGAGCAAGAAACTTCCAGGCTAATAATATATAGAAAATACTACATAAATGACAAGGAAGTAGGAGAGATAACTTACAAGCAAAGGTTATATAGCATCCATGAGATTTTAGCCCTACTCAAAAAGGCTGGATTAAATCCAGTGGAAGTGGTATCAGGATATTCTTGGAAAAAATTCAGCATAATGGATCCGGAAATGACAATAATAGCTACGCCAGCTTAGACAACTGATTTCCTTTGAAAAGTGAAGCTTTCAGCTCTAATTACCTTCATGATTCAATATTTTTAACTAGATGTAGGGACAATTTGAAGTATTCTTGATTCCACTTATCTACATGGTTATATGCATAAAATGAAAATAATATTTGAAGCTACCTTACTCAGACAATAGGAATAATAAAATATCGGAAAGGAGTGAAAAAGCTGGATATTTGCGACTTTCTAATTATTTGAATGTACAACGGTTAATGATCTTAAGATATATACAATATTTCTTAAAAAACAAAAGCAAAAATGAATGTCTCAAAACCTTAAAAATAATGTAATTTTACAAGAACTTCTGAACTCTCTCCAGATTCCTTGAGTGGTTTAAAAACGTGACACATCATATAGATTAAGGGGGAGTTAGACGAGGTTAAGGGTTTAAATACAATTTAATCTGTAGTGTTATAAATCCTTTTCATTAATTTTTAATAGCTTATACTTTTAGTACTTTAAGTATACTACTCAATCACTTCGATAAAATTTGGAATTTATCCCCTGAATTCACTATCGAAGTTATATAGTTGTTTTAGATCAGCATTTATTTTATTATATAATTAGCTACAAAATCCTATGGCTTATACTTTTAAAATACGCTTATATTCCAGTAACTCTATATTTCATATGAGTAAAGAGTGTGGTCAACAATTTTATGCATTTGAGATATTTGCATTTATTATCACTCCCCTATCCACTAAATATACTTGAGTGTAAAGAATGTTGTAGATTAGGAAGAAGGTCGAGAGCCAACTCGTAATCGTTAACCTATTGGAACTCCAGGGGGAATGGAGGTCCATAGAGGAGAGCCTATGCTTCAATGTCCTTGCTCAGCGTAATCCCTCCTACCAAACGTAACCCTTTTGTGCTTAACATTAAACCAGTCAAATGCATTATAAGCTGGTAGCCCGTCATGAAAGTAAATCACTCGATCAACCCTCTTAAAGTACCTACTCGCAATTTCCTCAATCCCCCTCATGTTAACTATTAACACGTGAAACCACTCCTCAAGCCATGAAGAAGGGAATAGCCTTAGTCACAACATCCCTAACGATCCAAACGTAATAATAATTACCCCCTAACGCAAACAACCTTAGTCTCGTCAATAGCGTAAAGACTCAAGGACACAACGTACTTAACCCTACCAAGCCTCTTATAATAGTAAAGCAAGGTGGAGTGTGGTATACTCCAAGAGGATAAGCCAGCTAGATAACTCGCTAAGCCTAACGCGATCTCCTCCCTAACGTGAAATCTTGGCTTAAGATTAATATTATACTCCATTAGGATTAAAATAACTTGGGTTAGACGGGGATATTCCATCTATTAGGCATGTGCTCACCAATAAAAATCCCGTGCTCACCCAAAAAGGTATTACGCTAAATAAAAACAATTTATTTCTATAATAGAAGCAACTTATACGATTAATTTCAAATTAATTAAATTGTTGACCACACTCTGAGTAAAAATGAGAAGAACACTTAAGGCAGCAATCTTGGGGTCAACCGGGTTAGTTGGGATAGAATACGTTAGAATGTTAACGAATCATCCATATATTAAAGTGGGATATCTAGCCGGAAAAGGTTCGGTAGGTAAACCTTATGAAGAAGTTGTAAGATGGCAAACTGTAGGTCAAGTTCCAAAGGAAATAGCTGACATGGAAGTAAAACCAACTGACCCTAAATTAATGGATGATGTGGATATTGTATTCTCCCCCTTGCCGCAAGGTGCTGCTGGTCCAGTAGAAGAGGAATTCGCTAAACATGGATTCCCCGTAATTAGCAATTCTCCAGATCATAGATTTGATCCTGACGTACCATTGCTGATACCAGAAATAAATCCACACACGATATCGCTTATTGATAAGCAAAGGGAAAGTCGTGATTGGAGGGGTTTTATAGTCACTACACCATTATGTACTGCTCAAGGAGCTGCGATTCCGTTAGCACCGATATACATGAACTTTAGAATAGATAGTAGCTTGATAACAACCATTCAATCGTTGTCAGGAGCAGGTTATCCTGGAATACCTTCACTAGATGTCGTAGATAATGTATTGCCCCTTGGTGACAATTACGATAATAAAACGGTTAAGGAGATTAGTAGGATATTAAGTGAGGCGAGAAGGATGGTCAATGATGATAATGATCTGTCATTAGGTGCGACAACTCATAGAATAGCAACCATTCATGGTCACTATGAGGTAATTTACGTCACTTTTAAAGAAGATATTAGTGTAGAAAAGATCAGAGAGACCCTAGATTCTTTTAGAGGAGAACCGCAGAAATTAAAATTACCCACGGCCCCAGAAAAACCCATCCTTTTAACTAATCAAGATGCGAGACCTCAAGTGTATTTCGATAGATGGGCAGGAGATCCACCTGGAATGAGCGTAGTTGTAGGGAGATTAAGCCAGATAAATAGGAGAACTATTAGATTAGTCTCAGTAATTCATAACACTGTAAGAGGTGCTGCTGGAGGAGGTATATTAACAGCCGAACTCTTGGTCGAGAAAGGTTATATTGATAAGAGGTAACTCTTTTTACTTATCCTTTCCTATTCTACTATATGAATTTTATTACATTTGCTGAGAAGTTAGGAATTGATCGTGAAGCTGCGATAAAAGTTTATAGGCTATTTAATGGTGGTTACTTTGAAAGTTTATACTATTCGAAGCCTCCTATTCTTCATAAGCTTAGAGAATGGCCTAGAAAATATCTAAGTAAAAAACTTGTATTGATAAGAAATATTCAATTAAATCAGGCGTTTGAAGCCTTAATATGGGGAGACATAATAGCAATCTATGGGATGTCTTCGACATTAATCAATAAGCCAATTAAATATGATATTTTGGAGAAAAACGTGGAGTACGTATATGAAGAAATTAAAAAGTTCTCCCTCTCCAACAATTTTACAGACTATCCAACCGCGTTAAGTTTAGATTTTGTTAAGGTAGATTTTTCGCCATTCGTAAATGACTTAACTAGTAAGAGAAAAGAGGAAATAGAAGCTAGTGATTCAGAAATAATTAATGATATTGCATATGATAGTAAATTAATGGAAGAGATAAAAGTTAGATATCCCTGGGCTAAGAACGTTAAAAGAGAGAACGCTATAAGGGCTTTTCAGTTATCTGAAAGAGTGAATGAATTCGTAGACTATGTTATACCATTTATATATTATTTAGCAGCATCGAAAACACTTCATTTCGATTATACTCTAATAAGCAATACAATTTCAGATACAGTAAAAATAGTCGAAGAAGAAGGAAGTAAGGCAATAAAAGAACAGGAAGTAAGTAGTGAATACCAACGAAAAGTAAAAGAACTTTTTCAACTTATTATTACTACCCTTAATTACTTTTAGGTTTATATACCATTTCGGCATAAAGATAATACGTGACAACAAGAGGAAAAGAACAACAGAAAAAAAGAAGATATAGTGAAAGCATCACTGCATTTAAAAAAGAATTAAAAGCGTTAAGCTTTGAGCCAATTTATGGAGAGTCCATAAAAGATATTATAACTAGATTAACGGTAAAAATTGAGGAGATTGCTAACCAATATAAATATACAGTTGAATTTCCAGAGAAAGCCGAAATAGAGGCTGAAGGAGATATTTACTATTTCATATATCCTATAACCTTAAAGACTAAGACAGGGAAGAAAAAAATCTATCTTCACGTTCAATATCTAATGTATGATCAAAGTCAATGGGCCGGAATGATAACTGGAGTTAAATAAATTTCTTTCTTCTTATCCTTATGAGAATTAAAATGATAATTGTTACAATGTCTAACGCCACACCTATAATAATCAAAATTGGATTGCCCACGCTTAAATATCCTGATTTGATATAATTACTACCAATTGTTGTGATATAATTTACATTATTACCTATAGTACTATTTATCTTTATTATTTGAGAATTAATTAAACTCACATTCAATGCCCTAGAATTTATCAAGGTTACTGAACCGTTTTCAACTATTAGATTACGTATTATACTATTAACAAACGTAGCGTTATGACCAACTATTATAGCATTATCTATAAATTCATTGAAGGCTATAGTACCATTGAATGCACGCACATACACATATGGTAAGACTACGAATTGGCTCGAAGGCGATAGTGGATTTATGGATAAGGTATTCACGTCTAGCGTAGCAGGGAAACTCGTAGGAATTCCATCCGCTGATATCCCTTCCACGTAAACATACCAATAACCAGATATACCATAAGTAGAATATCCTAAGGAGTTAGAAGATGATCCACTGGGGATTTGTAATTTACCGATCCAACTGCCGTTAAAGTATGTTAGAGGTACACTATATTGTAGTTGTAAGTTGTCAAACTGGCTAGAAAGATAAGAAGGAACAATAATAGCGGAAAATGAGCCACATTTGACCTCAGTACCATTAGGATAAGTAATATTAGCTATTATGTAAATCTGTTGGTTTTGGTATACGATACTGGTATTGGGTATTATTCTAACCTTAACATTAAGTGAATAAGGAGACACGTAAATTTGAGTTACACCTATGCCTTTCGCAGTAAAGTTAGAAGCGTTGTAAATTGCCTTAGCTACAACATAATAGTATCCGGGCTTCAATTTTGGCAAGGTAATTTGGGTTATATATATTAAAGTATTTTGATAAGTGATTGCATTTACGGGTATAGAGTAAACTTCGGCACCGGATATGTTATAGAAACTTACCGTAACGTTTGGCGATCCCGTTGCTAAGGCTTCGGCAAGTATAGTAACGTTTTGACCAGGAGAGACTACAACTGGGTTTGTGAAGATTGGAGGATATACTGCATCAAGAATATATATTCCGCTAACGAATTCATCGAAACCAAATACATTCGGTATTTTAATAAAGTAGACACCACTTACAATAGTACTTGGCAACTGATAGACCCCAGTAAGGTAACCAAATTGTATTTGTATACCTAAAACGGAAAGGTTTATCACTGGAGTTCTTTGCAATAGAACACTTGAAACAATTGACATCTTGTTGTCTATCTGATCATATTTATATATTATAGCTGTAAGATTTGGAGGATTCTTTACCAGAGAACCGTTAGGATATATAAGTTGAACCACTATAGGAACGGATTCAGGTTGTGGGAATAATGCAATAGGGGGAAAGATGAATTGGGCCTGATAGCCAATAGTAACGTAAGTATCACCTTCCAAATTATCAGCTTTTACTATTACCTCTTGTATACCACTTCCACTTGCAATAAACTTGCCAACCCAATAAGTTCCATTAAATGATAATGGGAACTGCTGAATAACAGAACTGCCATTAAAAACCATTCCAATTACGCTTGATGGCATTATTCCGGAAATATTAGCGACTACTTTTACGACTTGTCCATCTAAATATGTACTATTATAGACTGCAACAGCAATAGTAGGGGAATGCATTACTTTAGGTAGTAATTGATACAGATATCCAGCATTTATTGACCCTAAACCAGTTACAGGATTTAACTCAGAGGAGTTAACATAATAAGGTGTATTATATCCAAACCTTATAGGCGTTAATGCGCTTGTATTTCTCAGCTCATAAAGGTAAGGATTTACAAATCCCAACCTACCATATTCTTGAGTCATTAAGTCAATAATCCCGCTAACTACTGGTGTAGCTAACGATGTACCTCCAACTAGGTAAGTTTGATTGTAGTAATATAAGATAAAAACACCAGTATATGGATTGGCATCAGCTACAACATCCGGAACTAATCTAAAACCATTACTGCCTTGATACGAAGGTGCTGGGAACAGTGTACTATATCCTCCAGTGGTAGCCCCTAGAACACTTTCCCCGCTCCACGCTGTCTCAATAGTCTTATTTCCTGAGATGTAAACAGATGAACCACCTACTGCTAAAACATAAGGTATCGAAGCTGGGAATATTACGGAACCTTGTGGAGCTAAGAAGTAATTATAACCATTTCCGCCTGCGTCACCAGATGCTGCGGTGAAAGTAATTCCCTCTACTTCACCTAGCCAGTATTCATACATTAACGAGTTGACATATGAAAGAGGAATTAGCCCTAAATCTACGTAAAGTTCAGGGATACCAAAGCTCTGTGATAGGACATTTACCTCATTTTGCTGAACTATATATGCTATAATTGCAGGAAGAGGAATATTTGGATTAGCGACGTATAAAACAATTCCAGCATCGGGAGCTATAATATGTGCATACTCGATATCTAACGAGATCTCCATTGCCCAGCCTGTTGTTATACCATCATTAGGATTATAAGCCCCTATAGGAACGATTTTAAAGAACGGAGGATTAGAAATATTGTATTGTTTATCAAATTCTTCTAATTGTTGCTGAATGTATGGGTCACCGTAAAAATCCAATACTCCTATAACAGTGCCTTTTCCAGTTATATTATGGGCATGTAGCCAAGTAATATTATAGGCATCAAGTAATTGACTAGGCGCTAAAGCATTATATGCTACTGCTTGTGTAATGTTATAGAGCGTCGTAGGTTTATTTAGAATTAATGAAGTAATATTGGTACCTATTACAATAGCGTTTGGAATAACTGGAGATCCGGAAAACTCATAGAATTTCTTCCCATCAAATTCATAAACATAGAATTTTCCATTTAACACTTTTTCTAACTTGGAAACGGTTCCGCTAGCTAATATCACATTCATATAGCTAGCTGCAGATATATTTAATTGCCTTAACTGAGATAAGGTTCTTGAAATTTCCTCAGTTGGAATGAAAAGCTTCTCCACTTGACTCTGATTTAATACAATATGTTGCTGAACATACTGTTGTAAAAGTGTTAAATTATTAGGTGGAAAAACTATAGCTACAGTTAAGTAATAGTTTGGAGATAATGTAGAGATGGATTGGTTATTTATATTTGTCATAATCAATGGTAGAACGATACCACTTAAGGTTAAAATCAATAAAAATGTACTCCATATCATTAAAGTAAGATGTATTTTCTGAGTGTATATAATTTTTCCCAAGCTTCTTATGCTATTTAACTCCCCAGTTAAAACCAAGAATGAGGAAAGGACCTCATAAACCTACACATTTGGTAATACATCTAATAAATTCAATGTCAGTATGGGGATTTCTTTTATCTTGATATAAACTAAAAAATACTAAGATAGTATTAAACTAACATTAACCCCATTAAAATATATTATATTGTGCTAAAGTAGAAGAAAAATAGCACTTTTCCTAATCAAGTGAAGAGGAATATAGAATTTATTGCACGTGAGATAAAGGGAAAGCGAGAGTGAGTCAATTCAAGTAAACAAGTAAACGAGTATACAAACAAACTGGGTAGTCCAAGTAAGATTTAGAACTCGTTTGAGATCCCTCTCCCCTCATCTCAGTCGAGGAAAGAGAGATCATCTCGTCTGCAAACTCCCTCAACTTGATCCTCCGACGAGATGAGAGAATAAACCAAGCATTAACTATGAGATACGAGATGAGGACGATAACCAACTCCTTCCTCACGTCACAAGTCCTCGTCCTTATCCTAAAGCTCTCAAGGGAACGAAATGCAGTCTCTATTCCCCACCTCCTCCTATACATCTCAGCCAAGAAAATGGCCTCGTACTCCGAAACCCTACTCCTCACCAAAAACGAGACTAACCTATCTCCCTCCCTCAAGATAACCAAATAAGCTCCAGAACGATGCCTCTTAACCAAGAAACCCGTATAGGTTACCCCAGCGTAGGTTACATTAATCTCCTCCAACTCCTTGAGGTAATTCTTATACATGTTCAACCTAGCTGCTATGACGAAGTCAACTCCCCTCTCCACGAGGAACGAGAGTACCTCGTTCACGGCGAACTCCCTATCGGCGAAGATAATTGTTAGCTTGAATCCCAGCTCCTTGACTTGTCTCTCGAGGTTTGTGAAGATTTCCTTGAAGTTCTTTGTTACGTTCTTCTCGGTAACGGGTTGGACGCTTATGAATCCCTTAACTCTTCCCATGAGGTAGATCGCTATTTGGACTAGTCCATAGGTTGTGCCCTTGGTTGGTTTTATTCTCGCTAGTAAGTTCTTTGATTTGTGGTATTGTGGTATTGCGTGGAAGTCCACTGCTACCCTCTTGTCCCTGACCTTGAGGAGTTTTTTAGCCTGTTCCTCTATTGCGCTTATCACGTTTTCAGCTTTCACCGAGTTTAGGGCGTTGAGCGCGTATTTTCCCTCGTTTCCAAGCTCGCTTAAGTATCTTCCTCTAGCTTTCAAGAGTGCTCTCAAGATCTTTTTTACCTTCTCATCTGGGAGAGAAAGGAATATTAGGGAGAAAAGGGATAATAAATTCTTGAAGGCGGACCTAACGTAAGTTCTATTATGGTCTGTTGTACTGGTCATACGTTAGGTTCGCCTTCCTTATATACAAACTTTTCTCCTATTTTACATTTTGAAATTTAGCCTTATTGTATTTTATTTAATGCGTAATTTTCGCTAAAAACGAAATCCCCATACTGATGTAACGACTTAATATAACTTAATAAGTTATGTGAAGCACTTGTCCACTAAAGTAAATTATCGTTTTAGGAAGCTCGGTAACTGTTTATAAAAGATCATCAACAAAATAAACTTCATTTTTTAATGCTAAAATGTGAACAGTGATTTTAAAACTCCATATTAGAGATAGATTTTATGCAAAAGATACCAGAAGATGGAGAAGTAATTAAATTTGAAAATGGAAAATGGATTGTACCTAACAACCCAATAATTCTATACGTTGAAGGGGATGGGATAGGACCAGAAATAACACACGCTGCAATGAAGGTCATAGATAAAGCAGTTGAAAAAGCTTATGGATCTAGTAGAAAAATTAAATGGGTAGAAGCTCTAGCTGGAGACAAGGCAGAAAAACTAACCGGAAATAGATTCCCTAAAGAGACAGAGGAATTGATAGAGAAGTATAGGGTCTTATTAAAAGGACCTTTGGAAACACCAATAGGCAAAGGATGGAAATCTATTAACGTTGCAATCAGATTAATGTTGGATCTTTACGCAAATATTAGGCCAGTAAAATACATTCCGGGTATAGAGAGTCCCATTAAGAACGCTGATAAGATTGATATGATAATATTTAGGGAAAATACTGATGATTTATACAGAGGAATAGAGTATCCTTATGATAGTGAACAAGCTAAAAAAATTAGAGATTTCCTCGAAAAAGAGTTAGGGGTGGAGATAGAGGACGACACTGGCATTGGTATAAAAGTTATTAGTAAGTTTAAGACGCAAAGGATTGCAAGAATGGCCATAAAATACGCTATAGAACATAAACGAAAGAAAGTTACGATAATGCACAAAGGTAATGTGATGAAATACACTGAAGGGGCATTTAGAGAATGGTCATATGAGGTTGCAACAAAAGAGTTCAGAGATTACGTTGTTACTGAAGAAGAGATTACGAAGAACTACAATGGAGTACCTCCATCTGGGAAAGTTATAATAAATGATAGAATAGCCGATAATATGTTCCAACAGATAATTACTAGACCAGACGAATATGATATAATATTAGCGCCTAATGTAAATGGGGATTACATATCAGATGCAGCAGGCGCATTGGTAGGAAATATTGGAATGTTAGGTGGTGCAAACATAGGTGATACTGGAGGCATGTTCGAGGCGATACATGGTACCGCACCTAAATACGCTGGTAAGAATGTTGCAAATCCTACGGGAATAATAAAAGGTGGAGAGTTAATGTTAAGGTTTATGGGATGGGATAAGGCAGCTGATTTAATAGATTCAGCAATTATGGAGTCCATAAAGCAAAAGAAGGTTACCCAAGATCTCGCTAGGTTTATGGGTGTAAGAGCATTATCGACCACTGAATATACTGATGAATTAATATCAATAATCGATACGATATCTTAATTTTTACAGTAAATTTCCTCTGTTACTACAGCATCAATATACCCTAAATTGTTTTTTGTCTCTCAGTGAATTTCCTCTGTTTCCGATGAAAGCTGTTCTTTTTTACTTGGTCTAAATTATACAAACAATTTTCTTTTTTAATTTACTAATATAATGTTTCAGAGGAAATTAGCTGTGTGTTCCTTTAAAAATAATATTACTTTATACAAAGGTATTACTTTAGGTTAATGATAGGGTATTTTAACCTTCAACAACGTCAGAAATTTACTGTATAACTGGGGAGTTAAAAGCTATCTATTCTGAAAATTTTACAAAAAACTACTCAATAATTATGCTAATAATGTCTATACGGTCATGTTACCTATTTGTAAGGGCAAATTATTTTTAGATTTTATACAGTTAAGAGTCTAACAATTTTGAAAAGATTAATAAGTAACTTTTTTAACCTAGCTATGTGGCAATGGTTATTAGGCGTACGTTTATAAAGTCTACCTTAGCGGTGTCTTTTTCAATATCTTATTTATTGTACCTTATTGCTAGGGTCTCTTTCGGATCTGGTAAACTCGCCTTTATTATAGCATTATTGCAATTGTATCCCTATTTCCTAATCGAATATTTACCTACAGTACAAGTTGTTTCGTTATTCTTTCAGTCGCTTTTATTACTTCTTTTTGCTATTTTGATTTTACTGATTACTTACATGTTATTTTCATTCTATAAATTATACAAAATTGTTAAAACCTCAATTTTGAAGTAATATTGATATAACCTGTGGTCTAGATATTACCAACAGAGTCATAGGAAACAGGTTTAACAGTAGAAACATTAGAAGCTAGTGTGATAAGGGAGACATTGAAAGGTGGTAAGGGTGAAGTCATAAAAAACCCTAAGGTCTTTATCGATCCGTTATCTGTATTTAAGGAGATACCGTTCAGAGAGGATATATTAAGGGACGCTGCAATAGCTATTAGGTATTTTGTCAAGAATGAGGTCAAGTTTTCGAACTTATTTCTTGGATTAACCGGTACTGGAAAGACTTTCGTGAGTAAATACATCTATAACGAGATTGAGGAGGTTAAGAATGAGGATGAGGAATATAAGGATGTAAAACAAGCTTATGTTAATTGCAGAGAAGTTGGTGGAACACCACAAGCAGTGTTGTCATCATTAGCTGGTAAGCTGACTGGTTTTTCAGTGCCTAAGCACGGTATTAATCTAGGCGAGTACATTGATAAGATAAAGAATGGTACTAAGAACACAAAGGCCATAATATATCTTGATGAAGTTGACACATTGGTTAAGAGGAGAGGGGGAGATATAGTACTTTATCAACTGCTAAGGTCAGATGCTAATATATCAGTTATTATGATTAGCAATGACATAAATGTTCGTGACTATATGGAACCTAGAGTTTTATCATCCTTAGGTCCTTCAGTTATTTTTAAACCTTATGATGCAGAGCAACTTAAATTTATCCTTTCAAAGTATGCAGAATATGGTTTAATAAAAGGTACCTATGATGATGAAATACTAAGTTATATTGCAGCTATCTCTGCTAAAGAACACGGTGATGCAAGAAAGGCAGTCAATTTGCTTTTCAGAGCAGCTCAGCTAGCTTCTGGTGGGGGCATGATTAAAAAGGAGCATGTAGATAAGGCGATAGTGGATTATGAACAAGAGAGACTCATAGAGGCCGTCAAAGCCCTTCCTTTTCACTATAAATTGGCTTTAAGGAGTCTAATAGAATCAGAGGATGTGATGTCTGCTCATAAAATGTATACTGATCTTTGTAATAAATTCAAGCAAAAGCCTTTATCGTATAGAAGATTTTCAGATATAATATCGGAACTGGATATGTTTGGGATAGTTAAGATAAGGATAGTTAATAGGGGTAGAGCCGGTGGAGTTAAGAAGTATGCTTTAGTGGAAGATAAGGAGAAGGTGTTGAGGGCACTTAATGAGACTTTTGAAGATAGTATTGGTATTGGTGATTTTGATGATGTGGGAGAAAATTAAGAGGCTAGAAGAGAGACTATATGAACTAAGAAGGGAAATTGAGGAAGTTGAAAAGGAATTAGAAGGATTACCAAGCGGACATCTTGAGGTAAAGGTAATTAATGGAAACATTTACTATTACTTAAGGTATTGGGAAGATGGTAAATTAAAGAGCAAATATGTTGGCAAATTTGCTAGTGATATTAAAGAAAAACTTACAAGAAGCGAGCAATTAAGAAGAAGATTAACACAATTAAAAGAGGAAGAAAAGAAGTTATCCAATATTATTAACAAAGTAGAAAAGATTATTACTGATTATTAAACATGTCTCTATATGTATGTTTTACTTTAAGATAGTCTTAAATAACCTATTCTCTATAGATATAGAATAGTGATGCCTGTGATAATAGTATCGGCTCAGACATCGATTTCCCAAGCGTTATCTGGTATAGCTACTAGTATTATCGATGCAATACCTTCTATAATACTATTTGTAATAATACTATTAATAGGTTATATAATAGGTAATATAGTAGCGTATTCTATTAGGGCGTTCTTAGGTAGGATTTTTAGAGAGGAACACGTTAGAGCTAGTGTTGACATAATAGCAGGTACGGTAAAGGCGTTAATCATATTAATTGCATTGTCAATAGCTCTTTCTTTTCTACAGTTGGGAGCAGCTTCTGGATATGTTCAACAGATAGCTAATTATTTACCTAAATTAGCTGGGGCTATAGTACTCCTTACCATAGGCTTAACTCTAGTCAATATTCTGGTTGATTACATGCAGAGGCAAATAGGAGCTAGATCTCAAGATGACTTGATAACTGCGATATTTAACGTTCTGAGGTTTGGTCTTTATGCTGCTATCTTAACTGTTGCCGCATCCTTAGCAATTTTCAGTGTTATACCATATGTTGATCCTTATGTATTTTATGCGATAATATTAGGTGCCGTAATACTATATGCCGCATATGCCTTAATTGATAAAGTACTAGTTCCTTTTGCGAACTCTAATCCAGATTTAGCCTATGTCGCAAATTACGGTAGATTAATATTATATATTATTGTACTATTAATTGCAATCGCTATAATAGTTGAACCCTTCGGAAATGTTACATCAATAATATACGCTATATCGTGGGGTCTGGCAATAGCTTTTGCCATAGCATTAATTCCTCTGGTTATAAGTTTGGTAAAGAAATTCTTGGCAGAAATTAAATAAGTCTTTATAACAAGCCTTTTTTAAACTCTAGTTACCCTATTATTTTTATGAGTGGAATTTCCTCGAAGGAATTAGAGGAACTTAAAAATAGTGGTTGGCTGATATTAGAAGATGGAAAGAAGGTTAAAAAGGAATTTAAGTTTAAGGATTTTAAGCAATCAATAGATTTCTTGAAAGATATTCAACCGTCAGCAGATGCTTTGGATCATCATCCTGATGTTTGTGTTTATTATAATAGAGTAATAGTGGAATTAACAACTCATGATGTAGGCGGATTAACAGATCTTGACTACAAATTAGCTATAAAAATTGATGAACTTTACAAATTGAAAACTAGCAATTTGCAATAAGAATTGACGTGTAAAATAATGATAGTGTTTTTGTAAGTTAAGTCTAGTACTCCGTTTATTAAAATTTTAAGAAGTTAGAAGGAACTCAATACGTTCTCTTCCACCAACTTTAATTCCTTTATTTACTTTAATTTTTAGGAAGTTTTCTAATATAGTGATCTCTCCTTTCATTTTAACGTTCAGTATTTTTCCGGGAAATCTCCATATTGCCTCATATGGATATTCTGTGATCTCCTCCTCGTAGAAGTTTTCGTAGACGTTTACTCCTTTCCTTAATTTTCCCCTAAACACTATTATAAATTCAATAACGGGATGGGTAATATCTAAAAGGAAAATGTCTGTACTAACTACTTTAGCTCTTGTAGATCTATCATTTATTATTATCTTCTCCTCATCTAAAAAATTCTGCATGTTTCCCTTAACTATCTCCATTTCTTTATCTAGCATTTCTCTTGTTAGACTTGCATAGTAATTTTCAGGATCATAATAATAGAAAAAAGTGTATTGTGTAACGTTACCCACTTTATCCATAACGAAATTTCCTAAGCCGAATATTGGAGTTACTTTTTCACTCATCTTTTCCTCCTTTTCTTTCCTATCTCTGCTTGTAAATAGGGCTGTAACACTTCTTTTAGTGCTGGACATTCATTTAACTTTCGTTTTAACTCAGTTAGGAAACAACATAGTGCTCCTAATCTCTCCATACTTGTAAACTTTATCGAGTTTTGTGGCCTTTCAGTGGATATCGTTAAGAATCTGGCTTGGCCAGATAATGCCTTTAAATAGAGTCTGTCAGTTGAAGCTAATTCCGTAGTTGTCCACTTTCCCTCAGTGGATTCTGGTAATTTTATTTCATTCCAAGATACGTTATTACATTCAGTTTGACATTCAAATTCCTCATCTGTACTAATTAAGTCTACGACCTCCGCCTCTGTAATCTGTGCTGTAGGTGATAAAAAGTTTGACATTGAAGTTTTTAATTCCTCCCTTTGATATGCACAACACGCTAGAGTTTGTAATTCGTCCACCATTTCGAAATCTCTTAGATTTATGTTATTTGTCCCTCTTACAGTAGATATTGTAAGCAATGTAAGTGAATTAGGAAGCATGAGTACTTCGAATTTAAAATAATTTGAATCAGCTATTCTTATAATATAGGTTTTATTTTCTTCATTAGATAATTTTCTAAAACTTTCAAATTTTTCCCGAAGGAGATTAGAATCGCAGTTAGGTACAAGAAATGAGAAACCTCTTATTTCCCTTATTGACTTCGTTGAACACTTCATCGTATATATTATACACTATTAAGGTATTTAACTTTAAGAGCTATTAAGTTCGTTTGCTTTTTGAATATCAGTATAGGCTTCATCTTCTCTCCCTAATTTCATTAGAGATTTAGCTCTCCTTACGTACGCATTTCTATATAATGGGTTGGCATTGATAGCTTTCGTATACATATTTACTGCTTCCTCTAATAATCCCCTACCTTCCTTTAATTCTCCTAAACTGAAGTATACTTCTGCATAATATGGGTTTAGATTAATTGCTATTTCCAAATCACTTTCAGCTTCCTTATAGTTTCCTAATTCTTTTTGAGCCATAGCTCTATAAAAGTACAACTCAGCGTCAGTAGGATATTTCTCGATTGCAATACTTAAGTCAATTATAGCATCATTATATCTGCCTAATTTAAATTCTGAGATACCCCTTATCTTATATACTAAAGGATCCTCATCTTCTATAATCTTAATCTCATTTAGGGCGTTCTCGTAATTTTCCAATTTTAAATAAATCAATCCTCTTAGTTTACTAGACTCCTTAGAATTATCATCTAAATACGCTAGTGCGTCTCTATAAAGTCCTTGAATTATAAGTACTTTAGCCATTCCAATTTTATCTTGAGCTTTCTGAAAATTCTCGTAAGCTTCTTGTAGTTTTCCTAGCTCAAAGAGTATTTTTCCTTTAAGGGAGTAGGCTTCCTTGAGGTCTGGATTCTGAGCGATTATTTCATCTAATAATCTTAATGCGTAATTTAAGTTCTTGTTCTTATATTGAGTATAAGCTTCTTTCAGGCTCAAACTCTCACTTAATATATCAATTAATCTTTTTGGTAAAATAAGCATTTTATATGATCTACACTTTGTTAAGGTTAGTCATTTATGAAAAATCGTGTGATAAGATAAGTTTAGTTTATTTTAATAAAACTGAATTTTCTCTTGAGTTAGAGAGAATCAAAGGTATTATGTGTATTCACTCTCACGTCTGCGTTTTACTTAAGAAGTTGAATAAAAAGGTCAACGTATTAGTGACTTACATATTGTAAAGTTTCGGTATTGAATTCAAGATTTAGCCTTTGTACGAAAATGTTTTGAATTCAGATATTTCCCTCCATTACATGCATCACATGAGGCAATAAGAATATTCAAGTCAACACATTATTAGAGTTTTGAAGGAAAACATTTTTTGATCATTTTGAGTTATGTGGGCATTTAATCTTCTCTACTTCATCTTGAGTCAAGGGAAAACCATTTTGTCTGAAAGTAATCATCAGAACCGAGTTCGTTCTTCATCAATCAAGGCATGCCAGGTTCATCATATAATCCAGTGCTTATACACTCATTTCCCCATCCTCTCATTAGCCCTTCTCTAATTATTTTTAGATACTCTTCGCTTGGTTTCATTCTATCCTCTTTATGGCTAGAGACGTAGGCATACGCAAAATATTCTTTTCCATTTTTATCATAAACTTTCACAACTTCTCTAATATACTTTATTAAGTGTTGCTCAGCCTTATCTAACGAGTTTAAAGTATGAAGGAAAACCTTTTGCAAATATCCACATATTATGCCGTTTTCATCTTCTATTAGATTTGCGCAATAACCGTATTTGCAGGGTATGTTAAATATCAGCTTATAGCCTTTCATATAGGCTGGAATTTCACTTAACATTATATCAACTCCACGCTGATGTAAAATCTTCTCATTAGTATTTTCAGCATATGCGAAATAGTTTACAATTATGGGCATTCCGCTCCACGCTGAGTAGTCGCCCTCTTCTATCTTATCCATATCTTTTGCTATTTCTCTGTTGTATCTGTAGAAATATACGTTATCCAAGTAATATTTTCTTTTTTGATCAAAATATACCCTTGTTTTTTCCCTCACGTACAAATCATCTGGGGATCCTTTGTAATCCTCTACCTCATCAAGTAATTTAATTAGGTTCTCATCTATCTCATAAACTTCTCCCCAAACTATACCATCACCCTTAATTATACCTGGATAATTGCCTAAATCGTACATTTCATAACCTTCTATGTAACCTAGGCCTATAAACCTTGATTTAGCTACTAGGTGATTTAACTCGAAACCATATCTTAGACTACCATACACAAAAAGGTACATATTTACTCACCTAAAAATGACTCTAGCCAAAGTTCAACTTCATCTATGTTTAAAGCTTTTATAGGTTTATCGTTTTCCATAAGCGTTGTAGAATCATAGTACGCTAATCCATCTCTTATCTTAAATTTTATAACGTAGTATCGTTGATTTGGTATCTCTCCTTCCCCTCCTGCTTCTTCAATCGTTGGAGGGTAAAATATTGCTAGTAACTCTTCTCCGTTTTCCCTAACGTCAAGACCCCTCCTAGTAAGTATATCTATCAATTTTTTATACTCTACTGGTTTCAATATCACTCACCTTCTTTCTGACTATTAATTTCATCCCCTCTCTTCTTATAACTATTATATCTTCGTTTTTCTTTATATCCTCTAGAGCTAAGGCTCGCCAATATTCGCCCTCTACTATTACATACCCTTCTTGTCCAGATTTTATATCATCAACTGCTTTTCCAATTTTTCCCTCATAGGAGTATAAGTTTCTCCCTCTAGTTTTTATAACAACATTAATAACCCTATATGTTAAGAAACCTAGTAGGGCCAAAGTAGGAATATCTATAATAGGGTCGGATATGTAACCAGTAATGACTAAAATTGCGATTAAAATTGCGATAATTATCAAGGTGATTGCTACTGGGTGTGCCACAGATTTTTTATTAGTTTAATTAGTATATATTCGTGATGTATAAGGTTCTGCTTATACTAATTCTATTGTTACCATTATCAATGCCATTGACAATACATACTATTTCGCAACCTTCTTCCTTGGCTTTTCCCTCTGGAGTAACCAGTTATCCTTTGAATACAGTAATCTATACAAATTTCGTTGTGGGTAAGATCAATATTTCATATTTAAATATAGGTAGATCATACTTGCCTGGAGGAGAATATTTTACTACGGGGAATGCGTCTCTTCAGCTAAACGCTATGGTATTAGGAAAATATTGGGCACAAAATGTAATCCTATTTCATCAAATATCAAATAATACCTTTTATGCTACACTGATAGTAAATCTTTGGAATCTCTCTGGCCCCTTTAGCAATTCAACAGGGAATTCGTTAGTATACCAAGGCCTTGGCGTAATTTGTTATCAAGGTCCAACGTTAAAGGTAAACTTACCCCTCTCCATTAGTCTATTTATGGAGATAGTTAATTCTACACTAGACTTCGGATACGATATAAATGGGGAAAGAGGGATTTACTTCCGATATCCCTTAATAGGATTATTCCAGTTAGGCGGTCTTTCATTGTTAGGATTGCCAAATGATCTAGAATTAGTTTGGGGAGGACCAGGTGGTGGAAGTGTAGTTTTTATGAACGTGACTAGCGTAGCCAATTTGTATTATTTCAATGGCAATAGTTTAAGTATTGTACCCAATGCTTACTCTATTGGATTTGATACTGCAGAGTCAGCATTTGGGGTTAAGGTATACTCCACTTTTCCTACTGTATTCTCACCTATAGCAATAGAAACAAGTGGGGTTAACGTTCCTTCAATATTATGGCCAATACCTCCTCACGTTTTAGTTAATCAGACTAGTGATAGAATAACTGTGAAATTATCCATAAGTAATAAGTCATTGCCTGGGCAAGAGGTCTATTTAGAAACTGGGTTTCCTCCTTCAATTGTATCTTCTGCAGTAACGAACTCTTCTGGGATTGCAGTATTTCCTAATAACAATTATTCGTTTTACGTAGTTTATTTTCCAGGTAACTTTACGCTATCTTCTGCATATTATTTTTCCTCACCTATCCTTAATTCGCTTTCCAATAAGTTTCATTCTTACTATCAAGATTTATTGAACTTCCTTAACTCTGCCCAAAATTCCTTTAAAAAGGGTATAAAGTCTATATTATCTAAGCAGGAGACTTCTATAACTTCTACCACATCAACTTCAACTCCTTTAAGTTCTCCCCAATTTGGGGTCAACTTGTATATTATAGTTTACATCTTGGCTTTTGTAATAGGTATGGTTATTTCAGCAATATTAATAAGGTTCAAATTATAGTTATATATTTGGAGGTAGTAAGATTTGGCAATTAGTATAGGAGACATAGTAGGCATAGTATTTCTGATCATAATAATAATAATTTTTATTGCAATGTCATTCAGAGTAGTGAGAGAATGGGAGAGAGCCGTTGTACTGAGATTAGGGAGATTTTTAAGAATAAAAGGCCCTGGAATTATATTCCTTATACCCTTTGTTGATAGACCATTAATAGTAGATTTAAGAGTAAATACTGTTGAGGTTCCACCTCAAACTATCTTAACTAGAGATAACGTTACTGTAAGTGTAGACGCAGTAGTATACTATAAAGTGGTTGACCCGCAAAAAGCAGTACTAAGTGTTTACAACTATAATGTAGCAGTGCTGAATTTAGCTCAAACGTCATTAAGGGATATTGTTGGACAAATGGAATTGGACGAGCTATTAAGTAAAAGGGAAGAGATCAATAAGAGAATACAAGAAATTTTAGATGTTACGACTGAAGGGTGGGGAATTAAAGTCACCGCTGTAACTATAAGAGATATTAGATTATCTCAAGATTTACTATCTGCTATGGCGAAGCAAGCTGAGGCAGAGAGATTAAGAAGAGCAAAGGTAATACTAAGTGAAGGTGAAAGGCAAGCTGCAAGTATTTTAGCTGATGCATCCACTTATTATAAGGATAATCCATCGGCATTACAATTGAGGTTTTTAGAAACATTATCAGACATTTCACAAAGAGGAGGTTTAATAATAGTAGTTCCTGCAGGAAATGAAATATATCCTACTCTAGGTACTAGTGCTGCTTTGTCAACTCTCTCAAAAAAGTTACAAACTGAAACTAAGTAGTCAGCTGGACTAGGAGTCTTCATCTTTCATTTATGTCTTTCTCATCATTAGTTCTGCTAGCTTATCATTTATATCTAAATAGTTTTCTCTAGCTAAGTTAAATAATAATGCGTATTTTTTTGCATCTTGTGAATTTATTTCAGAAAGTTCGTCAGCTAGTTTATTTAATAACGTAACTTCTCTAACACCTTGCATAGCCCATGTGTTCAGATATTTAATTGGCGTGAGGTCAAGTTCCTTTTCGGTTAACACATCTATTCTAACTATTGGTGATGTTATATTATACTGGTAATATATAGAGTAGATTGAGAGTGAGTCTTTAAACGCCTTTTTATATTGGATATAAGCCTTTGAGATTCCCTTTAGATCATCTGGTATTGTCTGATTATTTATTAACGAATCCCAACTTATCCATCCTAGAAAAATTGGTTTATTAAGCTCAGACCTTTCGAGCCTATATTTATATATGATATTAGATATTATGTAATTCTCCCTTGCCTTTATCAATGCCGGATAACTGTTTAAAAATTCCTTTATCAGTATTCTGTGGGAGAAGTTCTTTACTATTCCCACGATTAGTTTATTCTTATCCTTTAATCTTCTAAGTACTGTAGAACGATATAGTGCTAACTTATCCAAAGATAAGATATTTTCTATCTCAACATCCTCTTCATAATATGTTGGTGGATCTACAATAGGTCCATCGATAAATATCACGTCACACTCTTCACACTTCTCAATTAGACCCGTTTCTAAAGTAAGCATAAATAAGATGGATTTGTTGGATATTACATTCTTGTCGTAGTAATTCTCTATTATCTTGAAATCTTCAGCTATATCAGAGGGAACATTCTTTTTATCCTTCTTTTTACCTAAGATTTTCACAGCTCTAGCCAAGATGAGGGTTACATCACTTAACTCTATTTCATATTTACTTCCGTCTACCGCGCACGCTATGTGATCGGAATCTATAATCTCGTCAAGTAGTCCTATTTTTAGTTCTGTGTTATTTGAAGTAATATCGTCAAAAATTAGGTTAGTTGCCGTGTTTATTTTCTCTTTTTCATCAATATCCTTAATAGCTAGTTCATTTATCTTTTTGATTACCTCATCGATATTCAAACTTTCACCTTTATCGAAATATTTCTCTCTACAAGCATTTCCATAACCTTAATAGCTTCTTGTAAGTTATCTTTACTAATCTTGATTTCGCCTTTTTCCATAAGTGCTATCAGAATATTAATCTCGTTCTGGTTTAGATTTACTTTTCTCAACTCGTTTACTATAATCCCATATACTTCATTGAGGTGTCGTTTAGCTTGTATTTCAACTTCATTCAACTTAAATAGTGATTTCTCATTAGGGATGGTAAAAGTTTTCACATCTTTTGGAATTTTAAGAAAATGATACAAGATTTTCGCATATAATTTTAGTCTATCATTTATTTCCTCGATGTTCTTAATCTTATCTTCTATTATTTTATTTATATCTTGTTCTACGTCCTTTTCTAAGCTGTTAATTTTTCCTTTTATCTTCTCTACGTATCTGATGATCTCTTCAGCGGAATCGAATTTAATTAGTCTTTCTATATCTGCTTTAATTTCCTCAAGCTTATCTTCATACTTATTTAATTCGCTTATTTTCTTCTCTAAGCTCCTTAATTTCTTTAGAGACTCCTTAAGGCTTTGTTTAGATATTTCTAATTCTTCTATTGTCTCAGTAATTTTTCTATCTTCCTCTCTAAGTTTTTCTACGTCTAAGTGCTGTTTATATTGGGTTAGTTTTTCTATAAACTCAGCTAAATCCATATTCTTCTAGAACCTCCTTTATCTCTTGAATTAGTTGTGTTATCTTTTGCTTGTTTCTCTCCACGTTCTCCTTTAACTTAGGTAATTCCGGACTTATCTTTTCTAACTCCCTTACAATCATCTCAATATTATTTAATTGAATACCGACTTTACTTAACGATACAATTTCCTCTATTATTGTTCCTTTTAACTCATCTCCGACTATCGATATTCCATTTAATATATCTTTCAGCAATTTGAATAATATGAAATAAAGGTTTGAGTTATCTTCAACATGAATTGTGGTAAGTAAGTAATCGAGGTATCTTTTGAAAGGTTCCGTTTCTCCCTTTTCATTTATCTCTTGAATTCTCCTCGCTAGCTTATCCATGTGTATTTTGAAGTTTTCTTTGAGTTCTCTAATTATATCGTGTACTCTCTCTATTTCCTCTATTTTCTCGTTTATCTTAATATATCTCTTAGCTTTTTCTACAACTTCTAATTTCTTGTAGATTTCCTCCACGATCATGTCTGTTTCAATAACTGATCTTTCAGTCTCTCTTAATAATTCCAGATAAATATTCGATAAATAGAGGTAATCATAGCATAACCTTATATCTCTATTTTCAGTGCAAGATTTCTCATATGTTTCAATGACCTCTTTCATTTCTTCAAGACTTCTTACCGCAGCTCCCCTCTTTTTAGCTGTTATGAAGTATCCGTAAGCTGTATATGGATTATCTAGTTTTTCCTTTATTTTTCTTATCTGCTCACTTATTTTCATATAAATTGAGTCTTTATTTAAATATTTACTAACTTCACCACTAACTATTGACGAGTAGACTAGGAAGTCTAAGGTAGGGTTTTGCCCAATTTTTTTATCAGGGTTAAAAATTTGGTAAGCGAAGATCAAAGGATTATTTTTATAATCCTTTCTTTTGATATCTTGTGGATTTACATAGTACATTATATAATTAAATACGACATCCTCTGCTTCTTGTTTGAATTTTTGCTTAATAAGTCCCGCAAATAGCTTAGAAAACGACGATAATGAGTCTCCAGCCAGGTCTTCGAAATCTATGTAATTAGCTCTTATCTTTATTATATAATTGTTATGGAAGTAAGTAACTACGTCTTCAATGAATGTGTTTGATGTTTCTATATCCTCTAAATGAAATTGTTTACTTCCATACATTCTAAATTTCTCGTTAATGATTTCATTTACCTTGTCGAATACTTCATTAGCGTTAGCCATCTTTATTGAAGGGTAGAAGATTATCCAATTAAAAGATTGTATTAGTCTCTTATTTTTAGGTATTGGAAGTTGTTTCAAATTAAGATTATCCCTTATTTTTAATAGTAGAGAGGATATCGAATTTTTCAAATCCCCTAGTCTTAGTTCTATAGAATCCAGTCTAATTCTACTTTGTCCATAAATTTTAGAGAATAATAGATATAATAGCTGTCTTTTCTTCGGTGTAGTGATTTTTAGTTCGATCAAAGGTATTGATAGAGCGTCTAAAGTTTTCGACAATTCTTCCTTTCCTATTTGAGGCTCTATTAGAATAACACCGTGAATTATCTCATCGCTTTCTCTAATCTCTTTTATTAGACTCTTAATCTCATCCTCGGTAACAGGATTTGTTAAAATAATTGTAATTTTTTCATTTTTATCTATAATTTTTAAAAACCTTATATAGTCTTTGGTTCTATTCACACTATCTATTTTTATTCCTAAAATCTCCAAAAGATATTCTAGGGATTCGAGTTCCTTCTCTCTATCTGTAATATATGTGTTCACAAACTGTAGAGCCTTATCTCGTATTTCTCTAGATTTGAACTCTACTACTAATCCTCCTATGTTCGTATTCGCTATGCTCTCAAAGAAGTTCCAAGATAATGCGTAGGCTTCAGTTTTACTGAATATTGTTAGTTTTTTGATATCCTCCTTTATTTTACTTATATCTATACTTTCATATACTATATTTTCTATATTATCTGATATAAATATGTAAAAGTCGTCTTGATAATACGTTAAAAGGAAATCTTCTACGTATTCTTGTCCTTTGGGGAATACCTCAATCCATTTTAAGTATGGTATTAGAGCTCCTTTAACAATATGACCTTCTAATTGTTTTATGATTAATTTTTCGTCAGTGAATATTCTACTCATTAGCACCCTATATAACTTGCTTAATTCTTGAGAGTCCATTTCGTTTTCAATTCTTGCCAACGTATCTAGCTTAATTGTTTCTCCTTCTGAATTTAGACTGATCCCTTTATCTGACCTTGCTAGTTCATTGAAAATTCTTTCTACATTAGGAAGATTATCGCAAAGTATATCGTTGAAGAACCTTACATATTTTCTTCTCTCCTGGTCTATTACCCAGTATGGTAAATCCATGTATTGGAGTATTTTGAAGTCCTTTACGTTACCCATATTTAGCATACATTTTAGCATCAGTAGAAACTCTAATTTAGACGGATTTTCTATACTAACTTTCCTTATTCTTTCAAGGAGTGAAGGGTAGGTCTCTGAAAATAGGTTATAAATCAATCCGCCAGTTCCAAATATTTTAGAATATGCGCTTGGAGTCATGGAAAGATATACTATTGAATTTCCGGTTGAGTTGGCTAATTCCTTTACCTTATTCCAAAAATCCTTTATCTCGCTTTGATATTCTGCAAAATAATCTACAGAGCTCTCGACCTCATCAATGAGATACACGTTGTTTCTAAACGTTAATAGATCTTCAGTTTTACTTAAAAGTTCTACAAAAGGTACTTTTATTACATTAATATTTCTGCTTTTAGCGTATTCCTCAATAATGTCGAGAAACGTGCTTTTTCCTTGGCCCCAATCGGCCACAAGGGATATTATTTCTGGGGATTGTTTAGTCGTAGATATTCTGTCTATCTCGTCCTTAACTTGCTTGAAAAATCTCAGTCTATTAATATAAAATGGATTTTCACTAATACAAGAGAAAATTTGATATATGTAAGACGAGTCGGAGGCAGTCTCGCTTATTCTCTTATAACAACTCACATTTTCACCCTTCGCTTAAAATTAAATCAATTCTTTCCACGTTTCCAGTGTATGACCCCAACCTAGCATCCCATGGTATTCTTACCAATGCTGGACTTTTCATTATTGACATAAGCCCACTTACTATTACGTGCCCAGTCTCTAATGACGTTAAATTTCTAGTTAACGATTCTGGTAAACCACCTGAAGCAGACATCACATACTTTACGTCCTCGTGATATATTCTATGAAAGAAGAAGGTGTTAATCATAGATAATACGTATTTATCTATAAATGCTGGTCTTTGACTTACCAGAATTAAAGAAGCTCCAAATTTCCTTCCTTGAGTTGCCAATGTTACCAATACGTCTTTTGTTAAATTGGCGTTTACTGGATAATCAACAGAAGGTATGTAGTTTTGTGCCTCTTCTATTACAAATCCCAAAAATCTTTGATTGCCGTTATATTTGGATTTTGTAAGATAATTGAAGATCAATCTAGTTATGTAACTCACGATGAGTTGTTTTGTAAGGATATCTATACCGGGTGAACCCTCAGCTGAGAAGTCTATGATTGCCAAACCTCTATTTCTCCAAATTACTTCTAGTGTACTTTCAGTTAAAGAGGCAGAAGAGCTAACCAGTTGTAGCTTGCTAATCACCTTGTTTTTGAATATTTCTAATGCACTCGCGATTCCTCTAGCTGTGCTCGTTGTTATTCCGATATCTTTATTTTGAGCCATAGTAAGAATCTCATTTTTTAGGTTCTCGATTCCTATCGTAGTTCCTAAAAGTGTATTATATTCCCTATTCTCGTGATTTGCTAGAACTTGCTCTAGGAAATTTAGCTGTAAGGTATTATATGAAGCCTCTCCATATTTTAGAGACATAATGAATTCAGATAATTCTCTAGGCGTGAACATGGACAAATCTATTGTAAGCTTAATGTCATTTTGTTCCTTAGGATCCTTTAGTATATATCTCTTTATCCAACCCCTTCCCTTAGATACTACGTCAAGATTTGTTGAAGCTAAATCTATGTAGTCTCCGTTTGCGTCAACTACAATCATTGGTAAGGCTGTAATTTTATCTCCTATTTTTATGTTAGATAGGAGCTTGATTAAATATCTCATATTGTAACTCTTTCCACTCCCTGTTTCCCCAAAAACTCCTACATGCATGGTTATCGCATTAAGGTCTAGCAATAAAGGTATTTCAGAACCTGCCAAAGCCCCATACTCAACTAATCCTTTTTTGCTTTTTATACCATAAAACGAAAGTAGGTCTTTCTCATTCTTTATTTCTGGTAATCTTCTTACAAAAGAGCCCGGTTTAGGAGTAGTGTTATGATCATATTTTTTTATTAAGTGCAAAGTAGCCTTTATTATTGTGTTCATGTCTAAAATCTGATATATTGATGGTTCTTTTAGTATTGACTTAGCTATATCTCCCTTTTCGTCAAAGAATTCATTTAGAAATTCATAGTTCTCAACTCTGACTAATGAAAGTTTATCGGAATCATCAATTAATAACAACTGTCCTATGTTTATTTCCTCGTCAGCCCTAATTAGACCTTGCAACTCATTTGCTTCGCTTTTCTGCAGTACTATTCCTATTATCTCTCCCTTTTCCATCACTATTTAGCATTATTTAAGAATGTTTTTAAACGATTAAGCTGCTAGGATTATGACGAAATGCTCGCTATTACATTAGAAATGGTCTTGAAAGCTAACCTACCGTATGGGTAAATTGTTATTTTTAAATTTGAGATTTCAGCTGATCTTTTCACTATTTCGTAGTGATGCTTAGGTAGTATACCTATTAACCTCTTGTGCAACTTACTTATTTTTAAGAGGGGTTTAGTTAGTAATATTATAAATTCTTCTTTCTCCTCTTTACTCATAAGTCTTGGTGGATAATCGTAATTATTGAACGGATAACATTCCTCTAATTCTTTAGGCACTAATAACATTGGTTCCGATACTGAATAGACTTGCACTTTTTCCTCTAAATTATATTTGTTTAATGTAGCATAGGCTATTTTGTGGGTAGGGGAGCGTGAATAAGGCTTAACTACTGTACAAGGTAATAGCAATCCAATTTCCTTATTTGAACTCCAATTTTCAAGGAAATAACTATGCCATCTCATTACTACTGGGTGTTTGAATAAATCATCTATATTATCTTTTTTAGATATTCTAGTAAAATCAGGCTTAAGATATTCATATAGTTGCTCGCATGCAGAGCTCATTTACCTCTTCCTCTATCTCATCTTCTGAAAAGTTATCTAGCTTTTTAGAATATTCTATTAATGGATTGTTAATTTCATATTCTGAATTTAAGAGTACCCATGCATTAATTAAACTTCTGTCTATCCAATTATCAAGTCTAATTGGAAATGGATATTTTGTCCTATCTAAGAATGATAATAGAGTCTCTAATTCTTCTTCACTCGCTCTCTTAGTCCCCCAAACTATTTTTCTTTCACCAACGTATCTTTCTCCTTTACCGGGTATAATTACCATGCCATGTATTCCCTTTATTCTGTAGGTTGAGGTATCTACACTATCAGCGTTAAAGTAGACTTTTCTCATGAACGGTGATCCAGCTCCCAATACGTGGATTTTTCCTTTCCATAATTTTCTCACTAGATGATATATTCCTACTGCAATTTTTTTGTTACCATTTTTATTAAGGGTAGGAGGTATTATTCCACCAAATGCCACCAGATCAGTGTATTGGGAGTAGAAGTCTATAGCTATCTTTATTGATTCTACGTCATAAGCGTGTATAACTGGTACTATCTTCTTATCAAAAACCGAATATAGATATTCAAAGTATTTATAATTTAATTCTGAAGGTTTATGGCAAGGGTTTGACGGTATATCGAGGCTCATGTATTGTGTAGCATTTAGGATTTTATATTTCTCAACAACTTTTTCTATATTAACCTTTATTCCTTTTACCATTATTTGATATCCTCCAGAGTCCACCCATGTCTCATTTTCCCAAGACAGACTATTCCAATTTAATTGGTTTACCATTAATGGTTGTTTAAACGTCCAAACTGGGATTTTCATGTCAGGTATACCTAGTATTATCTTCATCTTTCCTGATATTGGTATTACTACAGGGTTAAAACCCCATCTTATAATAATACTTTATTGTGAGGTTTAGCCTTATACATTTTAGTTAACGAAAATATTACGTAAATGCTATAGCATGTCAGGGAAACAACCCATCATCACCTTTTCAGTTAAGGTTGGTTTCCTCATACATTATGATCATTGTTTTTAGTTACTATTATCAGTTACGCTTCACTGACTGTTAGATATTAGACACGGGCTTATTGTGCTTAAGAGTGCAAAAATCCTTATATATATTACAATATTACTATTTATAGCAAATATTATTGGTAATGCGTATATAGTTAATGTAAAAATCTTAAGTCCTTTTCCGGTCACATTACTGATTTCTGATTCCCATGGTGTTAAATTAGTTTCTTCCAACCAAACTCTAAACGTTAACAGTTCAAATTTAACGATTCTAGCGTATGTTTTAGCCCCTTATTCGTATTCCATATATATTAACGGAAATAGGACTAGTGAATTCAACGTTAATTTGCCCAACTACTCTGAATTCAACCTCACAGTATTCGTTATTCCTAGTTACGCTTTTTTAAGAGTTACTGTAGTCGGAAAAGGCACAGTTTATATTGAATTAGATAATGGTAGTATTATTTCAGTTAGGAACTCCTCTGTGGTCAAACTATATAATGGGTCTAACGTTCTTCTTGAGGCTAGCGGAGATCTTCTAAATTGGTCAAATGGGGCTCATACCATGACGCTTTGGTACGCAGTTAATGGTAACTCAACAATTACAGCTTTTTTTAGTAATTCTAGTATTCTTCTAAGGGCTGGTACTATTAAACCTATAATAAACTACACAGAAATAGGACTTAGTTTATTTGCGATAGGATTTTTTGTATTATATAAAATATATTCTAGAAAGGACCAAGATACTAATGTTTGATAACAACTTTTAAATGTGAACTCGTTACTAAAAATATTAGAATGAATGAGAGATTAAGGAATTCTCAAAGTGGCTATTTGAGGAAAGCAATAAATCATCCAATAAATTGGTATACTTGGTCTAATGAAATATTTGAAATTGCGAAAAAGGAAGATAAGCCGATACTTATTGATGTAGGTGCTGCTTGGTGTCATTGGTGTAATGTTATGGATGAAGATACCTATTCAAACCCAGAAATAGTTAAGATAGTTAACGAGAATTTCATTCCAGTTAAAGTTGATCGAGATGAAATGCCTGATCTGGATAGACTATTACAAAACACAGCCATGGCAATAACAGGTGAGTCTGGGTGGCCTTTAACTATATTCATGACACCAGAGGGAAAGGTTTTCTTTGGCGGAACTTACTTTCCTCCGGAGGATAGGTACGGAAGAATAGGCTTTAAGACATTATTGATAGAGATTTTGAGAATATGGAGAGAAGATAGAAATCAAATATTATCATCTTCAATAGACCCTAATACACTAATTCCTAGAAATAGTGGCGGAGTTCTAAGTTCAAGTATTTTAGATGACGCGTTTTCTTATATAACATCCTACTTTGATATTGAATATGGTGGATTAGGGTTTGGAGCTAAATTTCCACATCCTTTTGTGGACTTACTATTCCTCAACTATAGTGCTACCAGGGGAGATGATTTAGGTAAGAAACTTGGTCTATTTACCTTAAGGAAAATGTATTATGGTGGGATTTTTGATCAAGTTGGTGGGGGATTTCATAGATATACTGTTGACAGAGAATGGAAATTACCTCATTTTGAGAAACTACTTATAGATAATGCTGAATTGATTTATGATTATTTTACTTATTATACTGCAACTAGTGACATAGAAATTCTAGATGCCTTACGAAATTCAGTTGATTTTGTTTTAAGAGAACTGTACATAGATGGGAAAGGTTTTGCTAATAGCTTGGATGCAGATAGTGAAGGCATAGAGGGCAAATATTATACGTGGACTGAGGATGAGCTTAAAGATGCGTTAGGAAGTGATTACAGTATCGCGATTAGAATATTCGACCTTAAAAATACTGTAGAAGTTGAGGGCAGAAAAGTTCTATTGAGAACAACTGAACTTAGGGACCTATCTAGGGTAACTGGTTTTCAAGTAAACGAAACAATAAAGAAGATAAATGAGATAAGGGCTAAATTATTGACATATAGAGAGCAAAATAGAAAAATGCCATATAGAGATGATAATACATACACTTATCCTAACGCAAGACTAGCAGAATCCATGCTGTATTCCTCATTAATTTTAAACGAGGGTATTAAGGAGGCTAAGCTTGTTCTGAGTAAGTTAGGAAAAACTGTTAGTAGAAGATTAGATGGCGGAAGAGCTGGATTACCAGAAGACTATGCCGCAGTACTTTTAGCAATTATTTCCGCATATGAGGTATTAGGTGAAGAAAAGTATTATGATTTAGCAATTGAACTTGGTAGAAATATTGAGAGCATTAAGCCTAACAATTTTACCGATATGCCTAATGAGTCTGCAAATTCAATGTACATTAAGGCATTATTCAAGTTATCTCTATTATCTGACGAGTTTAAAGTTGATGAAGGAAAAATTAAACCTCTAATTCCCTCTACAACAGCTGAAAATTCTCAATTTATTGCCGGTATAATTAATACTATCTCAAGCTATATTAATAATAGTATGGCTCATGTAGTAATTGTTGATGAGAAGGATGGACTAGCGGAAAGATTACATAAAGTTGCTTTACTTACATATTATCCCTTTAAATTAGTTGAAAGGATAGATGATAGCAGAACTGATTACGTTAGTTCAGTAATAAGAGCGATGATTAAATATAATGCGGGAAAGAGTAGGGCATATGTGTGCATAGGCAATACGTGCAGTATGCCGGTAAGTGAAGATGAAAAGGTTAAACAATTACTTAAAACCAAGCTTTAACATTTTTATTTATGGGAAGGTTAGATAATAAGAAAGTAGCTATTATAGGTGTAAGTGAAGGTTTAGGTTATGCAACGGCTTATTTTGCATTAAAAGAGGGTGCACAAGTTTGTATAAATGCGAGAAATGAAAATAAGCTAAAGAGAATGAAAGAGACTCTAAGTAAGTATGGTAATATCCAGTACGTAATTGGTGACGTCTCTAGTGCTGACGGTGCTAGGAATGTAATAGATAAGTGCGCGTCTCTCCTTAACGGAATAGACCATCTAGTGGTTACTGTTGGAGGATATGTTGAGGACACAATAGATAATTTTAGTGGATTAGAAGAGATGTTAACTAATCACATAAAAATTCCCCTTTATGTAATCAATTCATCTCTAAGGTTTCTTAGAGAAGGCTCTAGTGTAGTTTTAGTATCATCAATGAGTGGCATTGCTAAAGCCTCACCCGACCAATTATCCTATGCAGTAGCTAAAGCTGGCTTGGCTAAGGAGGTTGAGGTCCTAGCCTCAGAATTGTTAGGGAGGGGGATTAGGGTTAACGGTATTGCTCCAACTACTATAAGTGGAGAATTCCAACCTGAAAGAAATTGGAAGAAACTTAGAAAATTAGGTGATGATATGGCTCCTCCAGAGGATTTCGCAAGGATTATTATTTGGCTTTTAACTGACGAATCGGAATGGGTAGATGGAGTGGTAATACCAGTTCATGGTGGAGCAAGGTTAAAATAGGTGTCTATAGTGAGTAATATTGAAAATCTTATTGAAAGTGTAGGAGAGTTATGGAACAAGTATGTTAAACATGAATTCGTACTTAAAATGAGAGACGGGTCTCTTCCAGTAGATATTTTTAGATATTACCTTATACAAGATGGGAAATATGTAGAGGATATGCTAAGGGCATTGCTGATTGCCTCTAGCAAAGGTCCAATTGATAAAGTTACCAAGATACTTAATTTGGTTTTTTCT
The DNA here is from genome assembly GCF_009601705.1 of Sulfolobus sp. E5-1-F. Lineage (NCBI taxonomy): Archaea > Thermoproteati > Thermoproteota > Thermoprotei > Sulfolobales > Sulfolobaceae > Saccharolobus > Saccharolobus sp. E5-1-F. The sequence goes on from NZ_CP045687.1 coordinate 313,952, forward strand.
ACTCGGGATAAGGGCTTAGAAATTCATAGTAGACTTTATTCTAAACTGAGTATTTCTAGAGATGAGATATTAAAAACTAGATACAATCTAATAAATTATGCGTATACGAGACATTTATACTACTATGCTAGTCTAGATTGGAATGAATTTTTGGTTGCATTGGCTCCATGTATGGTTGGATATAGTTTAATTGGCGATTATGTAGTTGAGTCTACTCACGAACTTTATAAAACATGGGCCTCATTTTATGCTTCAGATGAGTATAAGAAGAGAGTTGAGGCTATTCTTGATGCCTTAAACGAGATAAATATTACTGAAGGTCTTCTAGGTATATTTGTAGATTCTGTAAGGTTCGAGATAAGTTTCTGGGAGGCCTCTTTAAGGAAGGACCCTACGGTGTACTAGAAATGAGTTGGATAAGAGATACTAGTTTTCTTATGGAATGTGCTAAGAGTGGGAACATAAAGATCGAAATCAACGTTTCTAACTATTCAATGTCCTTTAATCTCCTTAACGGAAAATACAATTTATCGTTATTTTCGTCAGATAATATAAGAATATCATATGATGGTAATAGGCTAATTGATATGCATAACTTAAAAGTTTTGAAGGACAACGTTGCCAGAATACATATTTCTAATATGATTAGTAATATAGATAAACAACCTGGCTATAATGTATAATATTCCAGTGAAAATTCTAAATGAGAACCTAGAAGTAGTATTCAATCTTAATTTCTCATTGTTAAGTTGTTTAGATTACGGTTTAGATTATTTTCTAATCCATTTGACTAATGACTTTGCAAAGCAATCATCCCAATTTGATGTAGTAAAGAAGTTAAAATTAATACTAGGAAATGAAAAGGGGTGTATTAAGGCTATTTTAAGCTTATCTAACACCTACGAATCGGATTCTTTTTTGTTTTCTAATGATTGCATAAATTTTCAAGTTGACAAGAACGGATTCTCTAAATTCTTGAGAGATTATAGAATATTTAATGTAAAATATACAGAAGTTATAGATTATCTTAAACAAAGATTATGTCAGTAACTAGAGTACTTTTGTATATCATATCTGATAAACTCAAGACCTAATTTTTGTAATAATTCTCTTGCATGACTAGTTAAATCTGGTGACACGAGTATTCCTCTCACTTTATCTCCTTTTATTTCTCTTATATATAAGTAGTACCTATATAATTGTGAGATCGCACTCAGTTGAGCTTTACTTCTCTTTACTTCAATTATTACAAAATTACCTTTTTTATCTAACCCCACCAGATCTATTTTCCCATAAGGCGTATTATACTCTCTGGTTAACGGTACAAAGCCTTCTTCGATCATACTGGGATTTTGAATAATAGTATTTACCATGTCAATCTCCCTTCCTTTAATTATGAAATCTCCTTCCTTTACTTCAGCTGAAGTTATGTAAAATACCTCTTTCAAATCTATCTCTATTACTTCTTTTGGTCTTTTTCTTTGGGCGACTATCTTTAATGGATAATTGTTCATTATCTCTATTTTAGTTCCTGGTGGTTGCCAGTTTAACGGTTCTCTTTTCACACTTTCATGTATTATCACTGTACCATCTGGTTTCAATATTATTAACCTAGGCGATTCTGAAGCTACTGATTCGGCTCTTCCCTTATAACTCACCTTACATGTAGCGAAGAGTACTACAAGTTCTCTATAAATTCTCTCAGTCAAAAAGGAATAGGTTTCCGTATTGCTAGGATTTAGTAGTACCGAATACACAGTATTACCTATCCCTAATGCTTAAATACCTTACTGTATCACCCGATACTAATGGAATATTATGATTTAATACTTTATTTCCTTGTATTTGGAGTTGATATGCTAATAATTCTGCAAATGTATAATGAAATCAAAATGTGGAAAATGGTGAAAGGAAACTTCACAGGCAAAGTATCCATAATAATCCCGATAAAAGGCCTAGATATCGGACTGGAAAGAAATATAGAATCATTACTTTCGCAAGACTATCCATATCCTTATGAGATAATATACGTTGTAGAAAAGGGGGATAAGGTGGAGAATATTCTAAGAAAGTATAATGTCAAGATTGTTTACTCAGATTTTAATTGTGATTCATGTAGTGGTAAAATCAAGGCACAGATTTCTGGTCTATTAAGAGCCTCATATGATATCATAGTTTTTGCAGATTCGGATACATGGTATCCTAGATATTGGCTTAGAAATTTAATTTCACCATTGGACAAATATTATGCAACAACTACATTTTCTTGGCCATCTCCTTATAGAATCACCTTAAGCAACCTTATAAGAGCTGGGTTTTGGACATTAGGTTTCGAATCTCAATCACTCGAGAGTTCTAGATTTTTATGGGGAGGTTCAATAGCAATAAGAAGGGAATTCTTTGATGAAGAAGTTCTAGACGAACTATCTAAAGAATGGTGTGATGATTGTACATTGACTAGGATAATTAAGAGGAGGGGTGGCAAAATAGGCTTCGTGATGAGTGCAATTCCCCTTAATGTTTATGATGAGGATAGTCTGATAAGCTGGTCATCTCGGCAAATAATTACTATTCTAGCTTACTCGCCTAGAGGAGCAAAGGCGTATTTAATAGCAGGAACGTTCTTTACTTTAATTCTGATTTACTCTCTCGTTTATCTTAATATAATTACCTTTACCCCTTATTTACTATGGATAGTAAAGAATGTAATTAGAGGAATAAGATATCCTAAACAAGCACTAATTGCATCACTTATGACTATAATAGCAATACCTTATGCGTTATTTCTTATGGTGTTTAACTGGAATAGGAGAGAGGTTTATTGGAGAGGTAAAAAGTATATAGTAAAACCTTTAAGGGGGAAATGAAAGATACAAAGATGATGCTGATGTTCTACCCCTAAAGATTGATGATTGGAGGTGTGACGCTGAGATGATGAGGTCGAGTGCTATAGATAGATGATATAAGGACCACTTCTGATAATATAATATATGCAAAGTACTTCAGTAGAAATTTACCTAAACATTTATTCATTCAGACATGAGTTAGAACATTTTACCATAGATGAGAAAAGGGATGAGTGGTTAATTGTTAAAGATAGAGCTAATGAGAAGTATATTCTTAAAGAATTTTCTGATTACGGGATTTTAATATATCCTATTCATGATCTTAAAGATGATATATTATCTTCATTTTCCTTCCAACTCTCTTCAATTAGCAAACTTAAAGAAGTTCTTTATACACCAGAAAAATGGATTGATAGGTTAGACTTAAGAATAAATGATAATAGTATAGAAGTCACTTCATTAGTATTGGATTATTTGACCGGAATAGACATTATAAACTCGTTAATATCAAGCTATGGCTTCCAATATGCTCAATTAGATGATAGTTCCTTGATTATTAAAATACGAATATCTAGACCCTTAAATCACACTTCATTGGATTCCTATATTAGAGCGATTTATGATATGCTGAAATTATACTATAATGTGAAGAATGCACAAGAGGAAATTGCATCTAAGATTACTCTAAATTATATAAAAAGCATATAAAAACGTCTTCACTTTTGGTATACTATGCTATGGCTTGTAATGACTACCGGTAAATGTAACCTTAAATGTGATTACTGTGGAGGTTCTTTTCCATCTAACGTTGTACCTTATGATGTTAAATATGATATCAATATGCTAAAAAGACTGATAGAGAATGATAAGGATTCCACAGTAATATTCTATGGTGGAGAACCATTGCTTAATTATAAATTTATAATGGCCGTTTTAGATAACGTAAGAGCTAAGAGATATGGGATACAAACGAATGGCATTGCGTCAAGACTTCTCCCTGAAAAATATTGGAAGAAAATTAATGTCGTATTGTTATCTATAGATGGTAGAGAAGAAATTACTGACAAGCATAGGGGTAAGGGTATTTACAAAGCGGTATTACGAACAGCAAAATACCTTAAGGATCTGGGTGTTGAAACTATAGCTAGAATGACAGTTACACAAGATACCGACATCTTTGCTGATGTTATGCATTTAATAAATTTAGGGTTATTTGATAAGGTGCATTGGCAATTAGATGTGATATGGAGTGAGGAATGGGATTTTAAAAGTTGGTCTTTTTCATACTTGAATGGGATAAAACGGCTGACTGACTATTTCCTTTCAGAACTAAGAAAGGGAAGGGTCGTTAAAATAATACCCATATTGGGTGTAATTAGTGCTCATTTCTTCGGGGGATATAAGGGTTCTCCTTGTGGTGCAGGATATTCCTCAGTTACCGTCACACCTGATGGGAGAATACTTTCTTGTCCGATAGCGGTCAGGGAGAAATGGGCTGAATTAGGTAACGTAAGTTTAGGGTATAAGCTCTTAGAGGATCCATTACCAGATGATTGCAAGAGATGTGAGTTTAAACAATACTGTGGTGGAAGATGCTTATATGCACAAAAGGAGAGATACTGGGGAGAAGAGGGGTTTAAGGCTGTAGATGAGGTTAATAAGGAATATCTTCGTACGGTACTCTCAATAATACCAGAAATTGAAAGGATTATCAGAGACGGTAAAATAAGGCTTAGCGATTTGTATTATAATCCAATACTTGATTCAACTGAGATCATACCTTAAAAACTCATTGTGTACAATATATTATATGAGTGTTAAGTTTGAGGAAAGCAGTAGATTGTTAGAGACGATAAAAAGTATGATAGCCTCTGCTACTTCTTCTATTTTAATAGTTACATATGGTATTGATCAAGACGCCGCTTCTGAAATACTGAATAAAGCAGCAAGTGGAGTTAATACAGTCCTAGTAACAGCTGATAAGGATTGGGCAAGATGGTTAAAAAACCAATCCGAGGCTTATAAGAAGGATGAAGAGAACAGATTATATAAAGAGCTGAGAAGAAATGAGGCTATTTACGTGCAAATAATTTATTTCACCTTAATTATTTCTATAGCTATCGCCATAATGGATATTGTCCTCTATTTCGTGATAGGTAACCTCATATATTACGATGTTCCTTTGTCTTTAATTGCTATAGGGATCCTAATTTACTATGGAATAAGAAAGAGAAGGGAAGCTCTATCCCAAATTAGCATATTGAGGGAGAGTATTCAGAACTTTGTACAAGAGGTAGGTCAAATCAGAGATAAGATAAAAGAAAAATTGAAAATTATAGAAATTGATAAACAAGTTTCCTTTTCAATTGTTTCTTGTGATGATAAAACCATTCTATTCTCTGCACCTCTTAAGTTTTCAATAGAGAAACCTTCTGTTCATGCAGTTATGGAAATCTCTAAACAACTTGCAGATCAGCTAGTTAATCTTATATCAAAAATAGGCTAGAAAGATTTAGAGCAGCATAATATATAATACGTCTTAGTAATTAATATCATGTTGGACTTTAATGTTTTTATAATATTTATATTTTTAATGCGAATATATGAATAAAATGAAAATCTTATCTAGATATGTGAATTGTTGCCTCCTACTAATTCACTATATAGCTCGTCAATTTTCCTCACTAGTGTATTGTTACTAACTCCTCTCGCGAAAGCCATTATTGTTGATCCTCCAGCTCCTACTCCCTCCTTTACATAACCTTTTTCATACGCTCTTATTCCTTCATAGGCAGAAATTGAAAGATCTAATATGCTTACCAATACTTTAACTCCTACTTGTTTTGCTAAACCTAACATGTCTGCAGATTTATCTTCAACTATCCACTTTGTAGTGCCAATTGTTATATCCTTCACCTTATTCTTATTGAATTCTTTAACTATAGCAGCCGCAGCTGTCATTTGAGTTCCTCCAGCTAGTAAAATCTTTCCTCTAAATCCTAAAGATATTCCTGCTACGCCAAATAGGACAGGGTCTGATACTTTAGCTAATCTTTGTAATGGATCTGTTGGCAAATTCCTCAAAGCTTCTTCAACAACTTTTCTCTTTAATTCCTTCGGATTATCAGGAGATGCAGAACTTACTTTATCCATTGCGTCATAGCCTAATGCTAAAAGGCTAGCCATAGCCGTAGTCGTTCCGGCCGGTATTGATTCTCCTATCATAATAAGTTCATATTCATTAGATAGTTCTTCGCCTAATTTGATACCATTCTCGACTATAGTATTTACTTTCTCTATGGAGAGTGCTTGTTTCCTAATATCCTTTCCGGGCTCACCTTGAAGATCTATATATGGAATCTTAGGTAGTATTCTACTACCTGCATTTACTACAATTTTTAAAGGGTTTATGAAGGATAGTGATGCTCTTGTCAACAAAGCAGGAGTTGGTATTCCAGTAGGACTAACTGGAATAGAATTTATACTTTTACATTTACCCAGAAGTACGTATTCGGCATCAGCTGCAGGGGTAAAGTGAGTTAATTCTGGTGTTGCTCCAGCTATGGTTAATCCTGGGATTAAACTGACGTCAGTAGTTCCTATTACCAATATATAAGCGAAGTCTTTGTTTAAGATAGAGGTTTCCGCTCCATAATATTCCTTAATCATTTTCGGTGCATATAAATAATTTTCACGTATATAAAAATTTGTGAGCTTTTGGGAGTATTATAGAATGATTGAAAAGGGAACATTAGTAAGTCTCGAGGAGTTCAAAAGAGACCAAAAGTTAAAGGAAAGTGTTAAGAATGGAATAAAAGGTTTAGTAGAGTTACTTTTTCAAAAGGCAGGTATGATAATCAAATTTACTTCTAATGATGATTTGATATTTCAATTAATGAAGTTAGGATTAATTTCAGCCACTTTGGCTCAAGAGCTTCTCGATATTCTTAAAATTGTTAATAATCTAGATAATATTGATGACGAAATTTTACACAGTATGCTTGTAAGAATTATGGAAGACGTCGAAGAGGCCATAAATAGTATAGATAAATATATGGCTAAAAATTCTAGTTAATTTTCCTCTCAATTTCTAAAATTTTCTCGATAGTCTTTTGCACTTCTTCCTCAGTATTATAGAAATGGGTAGATATTCTTATGCCTTCTCCTCTTGGAGATACTATTATGTTTTCCTTTAATAGTTCTTTAGCAACTTCTTTAGGTCTTTTAACCTTTACTATCACAATTCCAGCTCTCTTTTCCTCTGGAGTGATTACCTCCATGTTATGGTCCTTCGCTAGTCTTATTGCAAATTGGGAAAGATACGTTACTGAACTCTCAATTAATTCCATATTTTCACTTATTATTTCGCAAGACTTGGCAAGCGATAAGTTTGCAGCTATATCTACTGTACCTATTTCAAACCTTCTGGGACCTTTTTCTAATGTAAACTTATTGGGATTGAAATCCAAGTAATCAGCACTGGTTTTCCATCCATAGAACGGTGGATCTTCTATTAATCCTCTTTTAACGTAAATAAATCCGGATCCTTGTGGGCTCATTAACCACTTATATCCTCCTGCTATAGCGAAATCCACGTCAAGTTCCTTTACATTTATTCTGGTTGCACCAGCACTTTGTATGATATCTAATAGAACTAACGCGTCATTCTCCCTTGCTGCTTTTACTATTTTTTTAACGTCTACTTTTAAGCCAGTATTAAAACTAACATGACTTATTGCAATAAGTTTAGTATTTTTATTAATATTTGATATTATATCTTCCTCAAAGGTGTAAGGATTAGTTTCTATTATATTTACCTTTACTCCCTTCTTTACTAACTTGAAAAATGGATATACTACAGTTGGAAACTCGAGATTATCTGTTATTATATTATCATCTCTCTTCCATTCTAGCCCATGTGCAACTAAGTTTACTCCATAACTAGTATTTGGAATCAATGAAATCTCATCTGGGTATGCTCCTATTAAATTGGCTATTCTAGTCCTTATGTGATACAGTTCGTCTTCTTCCTCTTCATTAACAGCTATACTTCCCCTATTTGCAACTTCATATAAGTATCTGTAAGCCTCAAATAATGATGGTAAAGGTGTAGGGGAAATTGCTGCATGATTTAAATATACATATTTTCTCGTAACAAGCACATTTTCCCTAAATTCCTTCGGATCTCTTAATCTCACTTTTGATCTCCTTTAATATTTCTGGGTCCTCCAATATAGTTTCATCTATTTCTTTATCCAATAATAAATCCCTCAAAACTCTTCTGACTATTTTACCGCTTCGAGACTTAGGTAGCCTTTCCACCTTGTATATTTTGTCAATAATATATATTGGCCCTAACATTTCCCTAACTTTAGTTACTATTGTTTTTTCGTCTATATTTCCCACATAAAAAACTACTAATTTTTCGCCCTTTATCTCATCTGGTATTCCTACAGCAGCTGATTCAACTACTCCTTCCAAGGAATTTATTACACTTTCTACTTCTCCACTAGTTATTCTGTGCCCAGCTATCTTTATCATATCGTCATCTCTACCAACTATTTTCACATAACCTTTCTCATCAATTATCGCTAGATCCCCAGTATCATGAGCTTTAAATTTCTCAAAATAGCTTAAAAATTTGGCTTCGTCTTTCCAAATACCTATAAATTGAGTAGGGAATGGGGCTTTTGCTATTAGGTGGCCAACATGCCCTCTTAAACTTTTACCATATTCATCCACTGTATCCATAACTGCACCAGGGAATGGCAATCCCGCATAGCCTATTTTTGGTTCCACACTATCTAATGCATATGGATAGCCTATTACATAACCCAACTCAGTTTGCCCGTATACATCTGCAATTTTATCGGAGAATCTTAACGCGTATTTCCATGCAGTTTCATCCATCATCTCTCCAGCTGTAGCTATGAACTCTACTCTTGGCAGTTTTACATCTAATTTCTGTAAAGTTCTAAGAAGTGTGGGGGATGTAAATAGTACTTTAGGTTGTAATTCGTCAATTATTTTTGGTAATCTCTCTGGTGGATAATCTGGTGCTCCTTCCATAAATGCTAATGTGGAACCATGCATTAGAGTTCCATACATTATTCTTGAGAACGTTATCCATCCTACATCTGCAGTTGTTAGAACTATATCGTTGCTTTTCAATGAAAACATTAGGTCAAATACCGTATAATCCCCTACCATCCAAGCTCCATGTGGCAAGATCACACCTTTAGGTTTACCTGTTGTCCCGGAAGTATACATTATTTTTAGTGGTTCATTACTTTCTATTTTCTCAAATTCTTTATATTCCCTTGAATAATCAAATTGTGAATCTCTTGGAAGTACTATGTTGGCTAAGCTAGTGTACAGTTTTATTTCCTTTCCTCTTCTGAATGTCTTGTCCGCGGATATTACCAATTTAGGTTCCAGATCTGAAATTCTATTTGTAATGGCGTTTACTCCTAATCCTGCAAAGATAAGCGTGTAAATTACTCCTAGTCTAGCCGCAGCTAATATTGTAGCTATTGTATGTATTGAGTTAGGCATGTAAATTGCGATCCTATCTCCTCTTCTAATCCCTTTATCTAATAATAATCCACTAATCATTGAGCTCATATTGTTTAACTCATCGAAGGACACTTCATCTCCCTTGTATTTACCCTCCTGATAAAATATTAGCGCCTTCCCAGCGTGATTAAGTGAATTATATGCAATATTTGTAGTACCGTTAACGAACCATTTAGCTATGGGTAGTTGTTTATTTTTCTCAATTACTTTTTCCCATTTCTTAAAGAATGATAGTTTATTGGCAAAGGTTTCCCAGTAGTTTTCTGGTTTTTCTAAGGAAAGGTCGTAAAGCGTATAGTAGTCCATATCTTTTACTTATTATAACTTTTTAATTTGTTTTTATGATTATGAGAAGCGTGGTTATATTTACTCCATTATTTTTCTTTTTACCACTTTTCCACCACAATATGGGCATTCTCTGTGGTCTATGTTAAATTCTCTCTTACAGTCAATGCAGATATATTTAAATTTAAAAGATTTTTCTACTTTTTTATTAATCTTTACTGAAGAGAATTGTATTCCAAGATGTTTAAGTGTATTTTGTACTGACAAGTCATCAGTAAGTACGACTGAAGGTTGTAGATCTAGCGCTAGTGCGATAATTGATATATCTGTATTAGATAGTTTTCTCTCTCTAGTAATATTCAATACCTTAATTACCTTTTCCAAACTTTTTGGAGAGGGTTTCATTATTATTACCTTTCCAGACGATATTGCGATTTCTAGGTTAAATCTAGAATATCTATCCTTAACTTCATTTATAACCTCCTGCGTAGTATATATTTTATCTAATGATAATTGAAGTCCAGCTAAAAACGCTGAGGTATCAAATATGATATGCATGTAGTACTTCTCCTATTAAGTCTAGTTTGAAAAATCTTAAGATTTTTGCCTTACGCTTTGAAGCCCTTACCATAATTTCTTGATTAGTTTTTATCAATGTCACTACTTCACCATCTACTACTACTCTTGCTGTTTGTGGATATCCCTTATCCTCTAGTCTTAAGACCAGAGGCTTGGGTGGTATTACAACTGATCTCAAATAGTAAAAAATTGGATTGACGAATATTATCTCTATTGCACTTAAATCTTTATATATTAGGGAGTTAGTTGCGGACATTCCCCATCCACTACTTCCTTGTGGTGTGGAAACTAAAACTCCATCCCCTTCTACTGATACTCTCTCCGTATCAAAACTTATTCCAACTTTTATGGCTTCTGGTCTATCATACAAGATACCTACTTCGTTGAATCCTAATTCTACCTTATCATTATATATCATTTCTAATAGCATGTATTCTTCCTCCTCATAATCTCCCTTTTTTAATCTCAAAAGAGCCTCCTCAACCTTATCTAACGGAACATCCATTAATAACCCTCTTCTACCTGCCTTTACAGCAATCACTGGTTTATTTTGCTTAACTGCTCTTAATAACGTTCCATCTCCACCTACTGCAATAACATAATCGTAATCCTTATCGACTACTTCAAAGCCCAATTTAGTACAAGTATTCTTAATTTTTTCTATGATGTTATCAAGTTGTGAAGTAGGTTTACTCACTATCTTAACTCTCATTTTGTTCACATATATACTTGAAAGTTATAATATTCTTCTCCTTTCCCCTAAGGCTGTATAGGAAAAATTTAATATCGTAATTTTTGAATCTTCCACTACAACAATGAAAGGCATAAGAATCATAGTCGCTAGAGTTATTTACTCTATACATTGGTTTTATCTCGCACCTCTAATACCTTTTCTCGCAAGTAAACTTAGTTTATCATTACAGATTGTTGGTTTAATTCCTTTTTCCTTCTTTTTAGGCTCTGGTATTATGCAAGTACCTTCTGCCTTTTTATCAACCAAAATAGGATTAAGGAACACTTTACTCTTAGGTCTAATTATAATGAGTATATCGCCATTATTAGTATCATTCTCATCTAGTTTTATTGAATTACTGATATTTTACCTAATAGACGGCGTTGGCGCTTCAATGTTCTTTTCAACTGGAGGTGGGATTTTAGCTTCATTAAATAGGGATTCCCCTGGTTTAGCTTTAGGTATATATAACGCCTCTTTTGCAGTTGGGGGACTTATAGGTTTAAATTGGTATACAATGTTTGGGGACTATTGGTCATTTTACATCTTGTCAATTTTAACATTTTTCTCACTTATTATTAATATAGATAACCCTAACCTAAAACCAAGTTGGAAAATAATTAGAGACAATAGAATCGTAATTCTAGGGATTTCAATAGCAGGAATATGGGGAGTTTATTATGTTATAGGCGAATTATATCCGACGTTTGCATATTATTATTTGCATCTAAATTTAGTTGATTCAGGTTTGTTTACATCTCTCTTGCTTATTTCCTCAGTTATAGGCGGAAGTTTAACATTTTTAGCAGATAGAAAGATCAAGAAGTTTAACCTCCTTATAATTTCCTCACTTTTAGGTTCAGTTCCTTCTCTTCTTCTCTATACAAAAATATATTTACTAGGTATAGTAATAACTGGTATTTTTAATGAACTAGCAATATCAGTGCTTTACTCAATAATAGCTAGTTTGCAAAGAGACGCAAATACGACCATGGGATTAGCCGTGGTTAATTCACTAAATATTTTAATTGGAATGAATTTTGAGCCTCTAGCCTCATATTCTGGCTATTACATGTGGATTGTCGTTAATATCATCGGACTAATACTCTTTTCACTTATAATGTTAATTAGACAGAATATCTCAATTTAACTCGTACTTGAAAGACTTTACTCTCATTGATCAACTCCAGATTTCCACTTTCGTTTAATAGGCGTATTTTAAAGACTTTCTGCTTTGGCCCACCATTTATTCTTATTGTTATCCAAGGGTTAACTCCATATACTAAAATGGATACTTTTCCATCTATTTTTACAGTTTTAGTACTTGAAGGTAACAACAATATTTCCTCCTCTCTGTAATTCCCCCCAACATATTTTGTACCCTCTGTTATAATGATATTATAATATCTAAACCATAAATAAGTCAGAATAGGTAACGGCAATGCTAATATTACTAAATCAAGTTGTGTCTGAAGACTCATATATAACTTTACGTTATTTGGTAATAAAAATTTGCACTAAGGTTTAAATAGTATAAATACTACAACCTAATAGGTGGTGTGTAAGTGAACGAATACGATATGGTTGTAATCGGTGGTGGGCCAGTAGGTCTATTTGGAACTTTTTATGCAGGATTAAGAGATATGAAAACGTTATTGATAGATGCTCAAGATGAGTTGGGTGGTCAATTAATCTCATTATATCCGGAGAAAATTGTATATGATGTAGGTGGTTTGCCAGGAATCCAAGCCTATGAATTAGCTCAAAGACTTATTGAGCAAGCTAAAATGTTTGGTCCAGATATAAGGGTTAACGAATGGGCCGATATGATAGAAAAAACCAGCGATAACATGTGGATAGTTAAGACTGATAAAGGTTCATATAAAACTAAGACTATTTTCATTGCAGCTGGTATAGGGAAAATAGTACCTTCAAGGTTAGGAGCTAAAGGAGAGATTGAATATGAGAATAAAGGGGTTTATTATACCGTAAGGAGAAAGAAAGACTTTGAAGGCAAGAGAGTATTAGTAGTAGGTGGTGGAGACTCTGCAGTAGACTGGGCATTGACTTTAGCCCCAGTAGCTAAATCCGTTACATTAATACACAGAAGAGATCAATTTAGAGCTCATGAGAGAAGTGTAAAGGAGCTCTTTAGGGTTGCTAAGGTCTACGTTTGGCACGAACTAAAAGAAGTTAAGGGGGATGGTAACAAGGTTACTCAGGCTATAATATTTGACAATAGGACGAAGGAGGAGAAAGTATTGGATGTGGATAGTGTAATTATAAGTATAGGATACAAAGGTGATCTTGGTAATATTCCTAAATGGGGAGTAAATATGAAAGGAAGAGATATAATTGTTAACGGTAGAATGGAAACCAACTTACCAGGTGTTTATGCTGGAGGAGATATTGTACAGCTGGAAGGTTCTCCCAAATTAGCCCTAATAGCTGTAGGTTTTGCCCATGCTGCAATTGCTATAAGTGTAGCTAAGAAGTATATAGAGCCTAGTGCGTCTTTATTTGCTGGTCATAGTTCAGAAATGGACAAATTTAAACCTAAGTAATCATTCTTTTTTCTAAATAAAATGAAAAGTGAAAGGCTTAACGTATATTTCCCTGGTGTGAGAAGTTATTATATAATAGGCGAGATTGCTATAGTAACTCCTAAGCGTGTTAATGTCGATTATAGTTTAGTTGCTCAGAAAATTATGGAAGCTCACCCTAAGATAAAGGCTGTATATCTTAAAAAGAAGGTAAAAGGCGAATTAAGAACGAACGAATTGGAATTTTTATCTGGAGAAAGAATATCAACTACGATCTATAAGGAGAATGGGGTATTGTTTTATGTAGATATTATGACGGTTTATGTTAATCCTTCTCTTGCTGGAGATAGACTAAAAAATGTAGAACTTGTTGAAGAAGGAAGTGCTATATTAGACGCCTTTACAGGTTATGGAGCTATTGCATTGAATATAGCTCATAAAAAAATGGCTTATGTTGTTGCTGGAGATGTTAATATTCATGGGCTGTATATGCTCAAGAAGTCTTTAGCTCTAAATAAGATAAAGGGCATGATAGATATCGTCCAATATGATGCACATTATCTGCCATTTAGAGACAAGGCCTTTAAGTTGTCTTTCGGAGATAATCCGACTTTGATAATTGATTTCAAAGAAGAGTTGTGCAGAGTTTCCGAAAACGTCGTATTTTACATTTTATGTGAATCTGAAGATAAGGCAAACTCAAGTTTAGGCAAAACTAATTGGGTTAAGATCAACGACTATTCTAAGAATCTCTTTATCTTCAAGGGGCTTGTCAGATGCTAAAATATGAACTTCTCCCTCAACTTCACTTTTAAGTAATTTAATTATTTCTCTATTTATATCTCTTGCAGCCTTATCTGACCTTATCATTATTGTTGATCCTTCTATAAAAGTGGATTTTCTAAATATAATTTTATTTTGATTCTCAAAAGTAAATTTAGATGAACCCCTGCCGTGAATTATATCAAAGAGCTCTTTTACCTTAACTACAGCGTAAATAAAACTTTCATCACTTCTGGCAATCTTTTTGAAGTTTTCGCTTATATCTCTTGCACCTTTATCGGCTAATATTCCTATTATACAATCTCCCCTAGTTGTAAGATAGTTATCTCTTGTTATTTCTAATGTGGTCTTATGTAATCCTCTGATGTTATAATGTCCCTTAATCTTTATCTTGTCTACTGCTATCAACTTTAGCTAATATAAAAGTATATCCTCTTACCTCTATAAGTTTAGCTCCAACCATCTCTGCAACTCTTTTTGCGAATTCTTTTCGATCGTCAATTTCCTTAATTCCTATTTTTACCTTTATAACTTTATGTTCATTTAATCTTCTTTTTATCTCATTTATCATACCTTCGGTTACACCATACTTTCCTATTCTTATATCCGCTCTTTCAGCCCTAATTTTCTTTATTAGATCCTTTATTTCTTGAGAGTACATATCTCCTTTGCCAATTACAAATAAGACATGTTCTAATTAAAATCTTTGACCTAATTCTTCTTCTTTCAGTTACGCCAATAATTAAAGGTGTGTAACATTTTCTACAAAACATGCGTTTGTACTTTAAGGGAATTTTGACTCTACCTTTTCTTGAATACATTTCAGCTAACTTTATGTATTCTCTTGCTATTTCTAAGTCTCCCTTCTTTGCAGTAATGTAAGCTAGCTCTATAAGCTCAATAATTCTTTTCTTAATCTTGTTTTTTATTCTCACGATAACTACTAAACCCCCTTATGTTAAAAATATTCTATGAATTTAAATATTATCTTACTAGAAGCTAGTCTAGAACTAGTCCCAAAAGAAATAGTTAATCATCCAGCTGTTATTAAAAACGCTAAAAGAAGGAATAAAAAACCTGAAGAGACTTTACTGGATATTTCCTTACACTATCATGCAATGAAGAGTTTAGAAAATAGTCATAAAAGAGGCAGACCGGATATTTTACACCAGGCCTTACTTGTAATTTTAACTGATCCATTAATTAAAGGTGACTTATTTATACATACTATACAATCTAAGATAATTAAGGTAAATCCCAACATGAGACCACCTAAAAATTATTTGAGATTTATGGGATTAATGGAGCAATTATTGAAATACGGTAGAATCCCCATTAATGGTAATGAGAGTCTAATGGAAGTTACAAATCTTACGCTAGAGGAAATTGCAACCAAATACAACTTAATATTATTGTCAGAAAAAGGAGAAAAAATAAATCCAGAAGAACTCTGTAAGTTAGATGAAAAATGGATTTTAGGAATAGGAGCTTTTCCTCATGGAGAGTTCTCTGAAAAAATTTTGGGTTTAGCTAAGAAAATTTACTCCATAAGCAAATTTCAACTGGAAACCCAGCAAGTTTTATGCCGAATCTTATCTGCTTGTAACTCTATTTTAGGTTGGCCTTAGCTTTAATGGTAACTATTCCACCAGGTACTACATCTACATCTTGTATCGACAAATTATATGCCTCTGCAATTTTTGAGAATATCTTTCCTGCACATAAGGTAGAGATTAAACTAAATCCTGTTCCAGTTATTCTAAATTCTATTACGTCACCAGCATTTTTAATTGCAACGTTTCTTATTGGCAGGATAATTTTTATTGCATTATAAAAATCAAATAATTCGTCGAGCGTTGAGGCTTTTGATCTTAAGAACGAACCTATTTGCTCTCCTACTTCTTCACACATATTCTCATACTGCTTACTGTCTTTTTCGTAAGCCAACTTGGTTAAGTTCTCAAGGAACCAACTTGTTACTGGAACTATATCTAATGCCTTCGATATTGAGTAATAATCTACTAAACTTTCTAGTGTGCTTGCATCCTCACCCTCTTTCAATAGTTTCAGCAAGGCTTTAAGAGCAGCGTTAGTCAATGAATAAATAGTATAACCTCTCTTCTTTGCCTCGTTTTCCAATTGTTCAATCAAGTCAGCTTCAGCTGCTATATTAACTCTTGGCATAATCTGTCTATAGAAAGTTTGTAAAAAGACTATTTATATTTAGTCATGCTATCGTTTAAACTTATTTTAAAAACTATGAATGAGGTGTGAAAGCGATCAAATCAAAAATTACGAATAGTATTAATAATACTATAAACACTCCTAAATACCAATTATCATCAATAAATAATGCCTTTACCAGATCGGCCCAACTCTTTATTTCGTTTTTCTTTTGACTCAAGTAAATCCACCATTTTAATTTATGTTTTTCCCATTTATAACTTTTGCTCTAATATATATGCGAAATTTTATTTATGAAACAAATTATATATACTAGGAGATAAGACGTAAAGTGAGTTGGATTGTGATACCATACTAGACTATCTTAACATAGCGAATTGCTCGGCTTTCGTGAATGTGGCATCATCTTGAGACGATTTTCTGCTTTTTGGAGTAATCTCAATCCCCTACACTCACATTGAACTTATCTACTTAGTCCTCTTGTGGAAAAGTTGATGAGAATTTGTTCTCCTTAGCCTTTGAAATTTTACCCAAGTGTATGATTTAGCTCCTTCAGCCTAGGCCTGAAACTTCTCATTTTTTCCTCAAAATAAATACCAGCAGTTATCATATTTTCCCTTAGTAGTACCGAGTCTACGGTACTACCTAGAAAGTTTTTAACATTCTAGGTCATTTTATTAAAAGGTATGAAAAACGAGATCAAGGACTTGGCAAGTAGAGCTAAGACAGAACTCGTAAACACCATCAATTTCGTAGTAGGAACACTAAGGATGCAAGGACTAACAAAAAAGGTCGCTATCGCACTAGCCTTAATCGCATTCATAAGCGATAGAGCTAGCGTGAAGAACATCTCACAAACGTTCAACCTAGATTACAACAACCTACTCAAAGCATTAGAGGAAGTGGAAAAAGCGTGGACGAACTACCTAGACAAATTAAGAGAACTAATCAAAGGACCAGTAATAATCATAATCGACGACACGTTCGACCACAAGGAATACGCTAGAGCTAGAAACAGAGCGAGCGGACAAGGAAACTACATCATGTGGTGTCAAGCACACAAGAGATTCGAATCCGGAGTCCAATTACTAACAATCGCAATCTACGATCTTAACACCAAGAAAGCTTACATGATAGGAGCCTTCCCCTACGCCATTAGAGAAATGTACGAGAGGGGAATGGTGAAGGAGTTCCAAACCAAGATCCAGATGGCCTCTGCATTAATGAAGCTGCTGAGAGAGAAGTTTCAAGTGATGAGAGTCGTCTTCGACTCTTGGTATTGGTCGAGTGAGCTCGTCACTGACAAGGTAGTGTCTGAACTGAAGTCCAATAGGAGAGTCCTCAGAGTCAAGTCAATCCAGGGGACCCATGATGAGGTGGAGGGTCACCTTCACGTGGGCGATCTACCCCCTGGAAGTTATTTGGTTGACTTGACCCTGAAGGACAAAGTTATTACAGTTAAGTTGTTCGTCGAGGAATATAAAGATTACGGCAGGAGGAACCTCTATACTACTGACCTATCCCTTAGCAAGGAAGAGGTTGAGGAGACTTGGAGGATAAGGTGGGAGATCGAGAAGTTTCACAGGGACATTAAGGTTCTAGGTCTTCAAGATACCTCTTTCTTCAAGAGGATTAGGCTTCAAGGTTATGTCCTCCTCTTCGTGATGCTCGTTAACGCGGTTAGGGAGCTATTGGCCTCCCTTAACTTAAGGAGCGTTGAGGAGTTGTTGAGGTTCGTTGAAAGGCATTTAGGAGGGATAGTGGGACTAATGAAAATCTTTAAACTACGTTAAAATCTCATAACTGCTGTAAATACTTTTCTATGGGTGATATTTCATATGTCTTTCATTCCTTAATCCTTGAAAATGAAAGGTCTCCGATAATGTGGTTTCTAAATTTATAAGGTACTCTCTTCAAGGAGAAGGCCTGATGTAACTTCTAGCTAGTTAATATATTATCATTCTCACGGTAAGTTATAAATACCCATATAATATAGTAAATATTGTATATATAATATAGAGGCTCTATTTTCCTACAAGTTATTGTGTGGTGATGAGAATTGGTTTCAGTTAAGGTCCTAAGAAGGGTCTCTATCATTTTTCTTTTCAGTAGCATTTTTCTCATTCCAATATTTCTGTTTGAATTGATTATTGGAATACTATTTAAATCGTATATACTAATGGCAGACTCTTACCATACGTTAATAGATTTTTTAATGTCACTTCTTTTTTATTTTACGTTAGTGAAAATAAATACCAGATCGAGAAGATTTCCTTGGGGACTCTACAATCTCGAAAGTCTGGTAATATTAGCTGCATCTATATTTATCGTCTATTTATCAATGAATTTAATACTTAACATGATCGATAGTTCTATAACTTTTTCAATTTCACCTTGGTATTCAATTGTTCTATTTGTAAGTAGCATTTATTCACTCACATTATACTTTATAGAGAGGAGATATGTTGAGATACAAATAGTAAAAAATGACATGATTCACTCTTTTTTGGATAGTATAGCTGAAGTAATCTCTGGCATAACGTTAATCGTACAAAGTGTAGTTTTAATAGATGTAGTGACATTAGTAATTCTCATATTCACCTTGAGCGATGTGATAAGAGAAATTAAAGACTCAATCCTATCAATACTTGGTGCCTCAATAGATTCTCCAATAAAGATTCAACTAGTTAATGAACTTAAGTCAAAGAATATACCTATACTGAACTTGTATTTAAAGAAATGCGGCTCTTTCTATGCAGTATATACTTATATAGGTTTACCTAAAGACATAAGTCTGGAAAAAGCATATAAAATTAAGAGGAAAACCAAGAGAATAATCAAAAAATATGATAATATAGCTTATGTTGACGTAATACTCGTACCTTTAACTGAAATTAAGAAAAAGAAAATATTAGAGCAAGTCAATGCTCTTTACTCTGGGTAATATTCCCCTTTCCTCATTTATCTTAAAGAAGAACTCTAATCCTCTTCTTACCTCATTAACTGGAACATTATACTCTTGTATATCAGCCCAGATTGTCTTTCTTACTATCTCCTCATCAATATCCGCCTTTTGTGATTCCCTCATTATCTGAACGTCTCTTGGTATTATTTCATCTAAGTGTTTTTCTGCATATTTTTTACTTTTCTCGTAAGTCTCTTTAAATTTGAGTGCAAGTTCCTTTCCAACTTCTTTAGAAATCACCACCATACCCATTGGCATCGGCGTATTATTTGAAATCGCTTTCCACATGTCCCACATACTACCTATTCTAACTACATTAATTCCCAACTTCTTTAGAGCATACATCATCTTTATTTCATGAACTGCTACTAACACGTCTCCCTCCTTTCCCAAAGCTTTTATTTCGTCTAATACTCTTCTAATTACGACTAATCTTCCATATTTTCCAATAAGTAACTTATATAACGTAAATGCAGTAGTGTTTGGTCCATGAACTATTAGTCTACTTCTCTTTATTTCGTCCTCATTCATTTCTTTTATTGCTAAAATTGGCATTCCGGTTATACCATCCACTGCAGTTGCTACAGCATTACTTAGAATATAATAATCATCTTGTATATACGGATACATTGCTACAGATGGAACTGAAACATCAACCTCTTTCTTTAATACTGCTTCATTGATATCTTGAACCGTAGGTATTACTTCAAACTCTAAGTTGAACCCTTCTGGTTTAACTTTTCCGTCCATTAACGGTATAAAAGGATAAAGGTCCCCAGAATCTGCAAGCGCGCCTACTCTTATTGTCACCATAGGCTATAATTTGACATAACGATATATAAGTGTGATTTAAAATACGTTCAATAATGTTCTACACTCTGCACTAGAAACTTATTAAATCCTTGTTAGTATTGAGTTTAAAACATGGTAACAATTGCTTTAGGTAGTAGAAACCCTGTAAAAGTCAGTGCTACTAGGGAGGTACTAGATGTTTTAAAATTGAATTGGGAATTGATTGCAGTTGAAGTTGATAGTGGAGTAGGTAATCAACCTTTTTGCGATCAGACATACGTGGGTGCTAGAAACAGGGCACTGAATGCAATAAGGGCTACTAATGCAGATATAGGGTTAGGAATAGAAGGAGGAGTTTGTAATATCTATGGTAAATTTATAGCAAATGCTGTCGTATATGTTATTACTAAGGATGGTTTAGAGAATTTTGCAATTTCCTCATCTTTTACCTTGCCTAATTCTATAGTTTCTTTAATACTTCAAGGAAAGGAACTAGGTGAAGCGTCAGATATTATTTTTAAAACGAATAATAGTAAGATTAAAGAGGGTGCTGTGGGATTATTAACGAACAATATAATTGATAGAAAAATGCTCTATGTTCAACCTATTATCCTTGCACTATATCCAATTTACAATGTAATGATTAATAATACTCCTTTTTAACCAGTTTTATAAATAACTCGCCGATATCTTGCAATTTGATAGTCTCGTGTTCTGAAGGTCTTGGGATTGTTGCTAAAAATACTCCATAATCTTCATGATTTCCATCTTCGTTCTCACTTCTTGGTTCTCCATATATAGAAAATATTATAAAGTCATCAATCTTGTTTAAAATCTTTCTTACTGCTGTATCTACTAATGAATAAATTTTACACTTTTCTGTAGGATCTTTATGGAGAAGTCTATCTATAGCAGTTATAGAGGCTATGACGGGAGTTTCTTCTATAAGTCCTAGAATTGTTTGAGTTACCTTACTAATTTCCTCTTCTGCATTTAGTGATGTGTCGTATGGAAGACTAAGTTTGCCATAAGTTGGATTAGTTATAGGCAAATTTATTGCTACTGCATTGGTTTCTTTAAGAAGTCTAGGTATTTCATTATTTAGATTGACTTCTGAGATGTCTTTTACATTCTTGATCTCTAATACTGACATCCATGAGGTTTGCGGAAATTGTGGCTTTTTATTTAAAACAACTCCCCTATAAGTACTGCTGAAAAGTGTAAATAAAGTTCTCGGATTGCACTTCATAAAACTGGTATAGCTTAATCCATCTATCCCTAATAATAATGGATTCATTCATATCACTTATTACTCTAATAAAGACTTTAGCCTTATCTCTATTTCCTCTCTAGGTACTGCACCTAGTATTTGGTCTACGGGTTCTCCATTCTTAAAGAACATCACAGTTGGAAGGCTCATTATTCCATATCTCATTGCAATATCTTGGTTCTCTTCAGTATTTAATTTCCCAAAAGCTACTTGAGGATAGTCATTTGCAAGTTCCTCTATTATCGGAGCTAATATAAAGCAAGGCGCGCACCATTCCGCCCAAAAGTCAACAACTGCTATTTTGTTTTTAGTTATAAATTCATCAAAGTTTTTTGAGTCAAGATGTTTTACTGGTTCTTTATCTTTCTCTCTTAGACTAGTATATATTTGATTTGCTTTTTTAGAGAGGAGTTTTTGTAATTCTGGATCATTTAGTTCGTCATTCATAAGAGATTATATATAGTATTCATTTAAAAAGTTTTTATCATATAAAGAGATTAGACATGACAAAACTTATAATTGTAGGTAGTGGGATAACGGGGTTAATTACTGCATTAAAATATAATGGAGATGTAACAATTTTAGAGAGGAATAAAATTATAGGAAATAATTCAAAAGCAAGCTTATGGTCAATCATTCCACCATTATGCAGTAACCATAAAGAAGATTGCGAAAAGGGTATAAGATTCTACGAAGATATTTGTGAGAAATATGGTATCTATTGTAAAAAGACTCATATTATTAGAATTTCCAATAAAACGATTGGTGGTAAGATTATTGATAGAAAGGAAATAAGAAGTTTTGAGCCTCAATTAGATATAGGAGAAGCAGAATTTTTTGATAATGGGTTTTTCGTAGAAGGAGATGAGCTTCTTAGTATACTTGGAACAGAGTTTAACATAGAATCGAACTTAGAAGTGACGGATATACTAGTTAAAGATAACGAAATAAAATCTCTCTTAACGTCAAAAGGTGAGGTAAAGGGAGAGTTCTATATTTTCGCTACAGGCTATCTAACTCCCAAATTATTCTCTAGATTGGGAATAGAGGTAAATTTATTTAAAGGACATTTGATTATTACTAAAAAAACTAGTTTAAATGGAATATTGATTGTGAATGATAGAATTGCAGTTGAGGGTAAGAACTTATACCTTAACGGTGACTCCAAGCTAAATTCATCCTCTACAATAGATTATGACGAAATATCTAAGACAATTAATGAAATTGGAAAGGTACTAAAGATAGATACTACAAATTTAGAGATCAGAGTAGGATTTAGAAGTGTAAGTAAAGATGGGGAACCAATTGTAAAGAGGATTTACTCAAATGCAATTTTAATAACTGGTTATAGGTTTGGCTTTGCATTAGCTCCGGTACTTGCTGAAAAAGCTATACAGATGATTAAACATGGACATTAAGGTAGTTTACTCCACCTCAGATCCAGTTGGTATGACAATAAAAAAACTTGGATATCGTTTCGAAGAGATCAGCGAGGACGTGACAGATTTTCGCTACAACAATGGTGATGTTATAGTAATTTTTTCTAGGCATGAAAGTAAGGCAAGTATTCCTTCACTAACCGTACATTATCCTGGTAATCCATCTGAAGAAGTCATGGGTGGAGAGCCTAAAAAACTCGGAATAGCTTATCCTAGGTTGCTTACCTCAATTTTAAGGGAAATTAAAAAGATAGATCTAGACATAGAGAAAACTATTGAGGCCACTCATCATGGACCAACATATCAACATGTTCCGGTTATATTCGTGGAGGTTGGTAGTGATAAGACATATTGGACTAACGAGAGAATAGTAAGAACTCTTGTTGATTCAACCCTAAAAGGTATTGATAAGGTTAACGAGATAGATTGTAGAGATTACATTACAGGTTTCGGTGGACCTCACTATTCTAAACTTTTTACTAAGTTAGCTGACGAGAGTTGTTTAGGTCATGTAATTTCTAAGCATTATGTCGATAAGTTAGATGATAAGGTTATAATTCAAGCTATAACTAATTCTGTAAATAATATTAACAAAGTTGTAATCGATAGCTTAAACTCTAAGCAGAGAGAGCGAATTATAACAGTTCTAAAGAGGTTTGATATTAATATTCAGCTTCGATAGTATTTGTGGAGTCAATAGCGGTGAACCTATACTAATGACTTTGCAACTATCTATGTTAGTTTCACATCTCAAAATAGTTAGGCTAGCATTAGGTATTCTTATTCCCCATCCGCTAATATCGTCCATGTCCAGTATATACGTAACTATTGCTCTTATAGGATCGGAATGTGATACAGCAGCTATAATACTATTATCTTTATTTATAACTGATTCGAGAAAGTTTTTCATTCTTTTTGTCATATCTTCCCAACTTTCTAGACCTTTAATCTCAATTTGTTTTTTAAAAACCTTCAACTTCCAGTGATCATTTGGGTCAAAAGTGGTATTATTCAATTCTCCTAAGGATCTTTCTCTTAATCTTTGATCTACTATTGGAAAAATTCCTAAAGTTTCACCTATAATAAGCGCAGTCTGATATGCCCTTAGAACTGGACTAGTGTAGATCTTTTCAACCTTCAATTTCATAAGTTCCTTCCCAGCATCCTTAGCCTGTGTAATACCTTCTTCAGTGAGAGGATAAGTGTTAATATCATGGCTGAGTATTTTATTAACGTTAGAGGTACTTTGACCATGCCTAATGAAAATTATTATTGTCATCACTTAGTTGTTATATCTCCCCACTTTATTAGTTTAAACTTAAATATCATCGTGAGATAAGAGTATTGTGGTCTCTTTATTTAAAAAGAACAAACATTCAACAAATTCTACTACTAATTTGAGAATTCTCTTTAGTTCAGATCTTCATGCATCGTATACAGTATTCAAGAAGTTTATAAATGCAGGGAAAATTTACAAGGTAAATGCTTTGATAATAGGTGGGGATATAGCTGGTAAAACATTGTTACCTATTATTGATCTTGGAAATAATAATTACAATATTCAAGATAAGATTGTAACATCAAGTGAATTGAATACCTTAATAGACAGATTCAAGAGCGAAGGGATCTATTATGCTATATTAAGCCAAAATGAGTACGAAGAAGCTTCTCAAAATAAAAAAGTCCAGGATGAATTATTTAAGAAGGCAATAATTTCGACCGTTCGCGAATGGATGAAAATTGCAGAGGAGAGATTGAAGGACTATAAAATACCTATCTTTATAAACCTCGGGAATGATGATCCGGAATATCTCTTTGAAGTACTGAAGGAAAGCGAGATATTTAAAGTTGGTGAGGGTGAGGTATTTGATTTTAATGGATATGAAATCGTATCTTATGGCTACGTTAATCCAACACCTTGGCATACGTTTAGAGAGAAGAAAGAAGAGGAAATCTATGATGACTTAAGTAAGATAGTGTCAAAAATTACTAATTATTCAAAAGCTATTTACAACTTTCATGCTCCTCCTTACAATTCCAATTTAGACAATGCTCCTCTTTTAGATGAGAATTTAAAGCCCATAGTTAGAGGAGGTGAGATTGTATATACACATGTGGGCTCTAAATCAATAAGAAGAGTTATTGAGGAAACCAATCCACTACTGGGGTTGCATGGTCATATTCATGAATCGAGAGGCTTTGATAAAGTCAACAATACGCTCGTTATAAATCCAGGTAGCGAATATAGTAGTGGTCTTCTTCACGCAGCTCTAGTAATATTAGAAGGAGAGTCGGTTAAAGCTCATCAATTTATCTTGGGTTAATTAACTAGCTTGTATCAATTAAAATTTTCTAATGGTAATCCAGAAGAAAGAATTAAAAGCTAAGAAGGAAATTAACTCCATCAGAACTTTTTAACTAATGATGCAGAAGTTATATCTAACTCTTTTAGAAACCTGGAGAAGTTAGGTAGATTTTTATCTAAGTGATGACCAATACTTTTTTTAAGGTTCGCACTTTCTTCTATTTATGATTATATTTTATGCGATCGGTGAAAGGGAAAGGGCAAAAGAATTAGTTAGAATTATAACAAAAACGAGATGGAAGACTATATCAAAGCACGCTATAAAGATAGCGAGTTCCTCGATTGGTCCTTCTGTAGTTATATTTAAGCCAACCATGGCAGGTTTGGCTGTGGCATTATGGCTAAAACAACGCGCAGAAGAATTGGGTATGACATCTGCAGTTGGATGGTTCCAGCCTATAAGCCAAATACCTCCACAAGTTGAAGATGCGATAAGGACTGATTTAAATAAGATACTGATGAAAAAATTGGAAGTTCCGTGGTCGCCGTAATTTAACTAGAAATTTCTATTTGTTTAGGTGGTATTGTCTTTATTTCTGTGTTTTCGCTACTTCTAGTCACAATTACGTAGTCAGCAATTTCAGTTAAATACTCTAATAGTCTATTAAATCTTTTCTGATCAAATGTCATTGCAGACTCATCGATTATGAAGTAAGGAGTTTTGAAATACGCTCTTAATGCACTTAATACTAATATTAAAGCTAGCGTAGTTCTCTCTGACGAAGATAACTTCTTTATATCAATTATAGCACCTTTTCTTCTTACAATTAATCTGTAATTACCGTCAATTTCGGCTTCCATGTCAAATTCGAATTTTCTCAGTAATTGGTTAGATATTCTGTTAAATTCTTCCCTAGCCTTTGTTAGTCTTCTTATGTATTCTACTTGCAACTCATCTACTTTCTTCTGTAATTGCTCTATATGTTCCTCCTTTTCTTTTAATTCTTCTAAGATAGAAGATGGTACTCCTAATAGTTGAAGCTCATACTCATATTCTTCTCTTTTCTTTCTTAGCTCTTCTATTCTCTTTAAGATGCTTGCACTATCATCACTAGTTACTATTGCCCCTGATAATGACTCGGATTTATTGAATCTTTCTTCTGTCTCTCTCTTCTGTCTTTCTAAATCATCTATTTGGAACTTAACTGAATCTATCCTATTGATTAGTTCTTCCCTTTTAGCTTTTAGCTTTGCGATTTCATTCTCAAGAGTCTGTAATTCCTTTAATCTAAGGTCAATTTCTTCTTTTCTTTTCTGTAATCCTATTATATCATTACGCAAGCTATCTAGAAGTGAGGTCTTCTCTCTTAATTCTCTTGATATTATTTCAGCTCTTTCTTTCCATATACTGGGATCTACTTTGCTTCCACATACGTTGCAAGTATCTAAATGATGTTTATCACTTTCGTCCACTTCTTCCAATACACGTTCAAGCACCTTAAGTTCTATTTCTAACTCAGATCTATCAGAGGTTTTCAGCTTAAGTTTCTCATTTATTTCTTCTAGCTCTTTCTGGAGTTGAGCCTTTATATCTGGAGATACTTTACTCTCTTTATTCTGGATCTCTTCTTCAATCTTCTTTAATGCAAATTCTAAGTTCGCTAATTCATCTTTCTTAACCTTTATTTTGTTTAATATTTCATTTATCTTATTCTGCCTGGTTAGTGTTATTGTATATGTGGTCTTAGCTACTATATTGCTACTGCTTTCTCTTTCTTTTTCCAGTTTGTCTATCTCCTCATCTATCGCCCTTATTTTAGCTTGTATCTCTCTAATATTATTATATTTCTTCTGTAATTCATCTCTGGCGTTTATCTCAGCGTTTAGGAGTTTCTGTAATTCCTCCTTTTTTGCCTTTATCTCATTTATCTTTGATGTAGCAGATATAAACCACTCTACATTACCGTCTCCAGATAATATTTGGGTTACTAATTTGTTTTCTGGAGAGAAATACGTTAGTAGTAATGCTCTATCATCATCCATAATTAGATTTTTATCTTCGCTCAATCCATTCTTTATTCTTTTTATTCTTCTATAGTAAAGTTTGTTATCCAATTCTACTTCTATATAGCCACTATCTGCAAATACATTAAGTAAATCTTCTGCCTTAATACTAGATGTCAGTAAAGATATTAATGCCCTTACTAGTGATGTTTTACCATAAGCGTTTGGAGCTTCATATGATGTTACTCCTTTCTCTATATCAAGACTATAGTCTTGTGTTATGCCACCTATATTAAATACTTTAACCTTCATCTAGTGGTATTAAATATAAACTGGTATAAAAACTCTCTCCTACTGTCTAGTTCTAGTGTAGTAGAAAAGATTGAATCTACAAATGTTCTTTCTCAATAACTTTAACAGAGAAGACTTTAGATACTTACGGTTTATCATATTTGTAGAGGTGCTAGATTTTTATGAGAAAAGTTATATTGGATTCAGATACTGCAAGCGATGACACTATAGCAATATTGCTCGCATCTAGATATTTCGAGTTATTAGGTGTGACCATAGTTGCTGGAAATGTAAATTATGATCAAGAGGTTAAGAATGCTCTTTTCACTTTAGAGTACATCGGTAAGCAAGACGTACCAGTTTATTTAGGCTCACAAAGACCTATTTTAGGAAATTGGAGGACAGTTGAGGAAGTTCATGGAAGTAATGGAATGGGTAATTGGGAGTACCCTGAACCTACTAAAAGGCCAGAAAAAGAGCATGCAATAGATGCTATACTCAGATTATCAAAAGAATATGACGGAGAATTAGAAATACTTGCAGTTTCTCCTTTAACAAATATTGCCTTGGCCTATCTTAAAGATACATCAATCGTAAAGCGTGTAAAGAAGATTTGGATAATGGGTGGTGCTTTTTCAAAGGGCAATACTACCCCCATAGCAGAGTTCAATTTTTGGGTAGACCCTGAGGCTGCAAAAATAGTTTTAGACGCAGGATTTGATATTACTATTGTTCCTTGGGAAGTTACCGAATCAAGTGGTTCTTTAAATGAGCAAGATTGGGAATTTATCTCCAAACTTAATACTAAGCTCTCAAAATTCTTTATTAACGTAAATAAGACATTAAAGGAGTATACTACCAAGAATCAAGGCATATCTGGTAGTACTCATCCAGATTCTTTAACAGTTTCTATAGCCTATGATAAGTCGATTATCTTAGAGTCTTCCAAAAAGTATGTTGATATAGAATTATGTTCAAAATCAAGAGGAGCGATGTTAATAGATTGGTACAATTTGTATAAAAATAAGCCGAATGCTGAAATTGTATTAAAGGCAGATGGTAACAAGTTTAAAAATCTTCTATTCAGAACTCTTTCCGAGTTTTGAACAATCAGCGTATACTATAATATTAACATTCTTTACGTCTAAGCCAGACTTAACTAACTTATCCATAAAGTTATCCATTTCCATATCCAGGTCAATAATTCTATTAGAATCTGTGCAAAAAACATTGATGTGAGGCTTTCTATTAATTTCAAACCAAGTTATGCCATTTGCTTCGAAGGAATTTAGTATTCCAGATTCCTTTAATGTTTCTAACGTATTATAAACCGTGGAAAGGCTAATACTAGGTTCTGTTTTTTTAAGTTCTTCGTAAATTTGTTCCCCGCTATAATGACCCCCTCTCATTATTAGCTTTAATATTGCTATTCTTTGTGGTGTTACCTTAAGGTTTCTTTGCCTCAACAAGTTTGCAAGATCAACTTCCATACTGTACTCATTTCTATTTTGGAGTAATTTAAAATTTCTCCTATCTGCAACTCTATTAAACCTTAAATCTAGGTTTATAAAGTTAAGTGAGTATTATATAATAATGCAAAACTTTAGGGAGTTATCAATTGATATAGTTCTTTCACATAAAATACGCAATTATGACCAAATAATTCTGGAGGGTAACAGAAAACGTGATTCTTGTGCATTTTTCGTCTATGGTTATTGTAAAAAAATTTCGTCAAAAAGTAAAGTTCTTGCTAGCTGGATATCTAATGGAAGGATTATTCCTCATCCTCTGTTTTGTTATTTATGTCCATTTTACTCGTTAAGAGATGATGACAAAACTATAACTATTGATCTTTTCGATATTTACTTAACATATAAAAATTTGAAGACACAGATTGAAAGGGAATTAGAATTTATAGAGAGTAGACTTTCAGAGTTTTCGTTTTCAACTTCCTTAGCTCTAAGGAGGAGGAGAGAGGACTTGATAGCCTTCCTCGATGATATTTCAACTAAAATTAAAATATTAATGGAAATAATAAGAGTAAGTGAGAGAGAGCATGAGGACAGATGAAATATTTAATAATCCAAAGAGTTATAAAAGATGGTACGAACTTCACAATAAGCTATACGAGAGTGAGAAAAAAGTAGTTAGAAGTTTTAACCTTAAAGATTGTTTAGATTTAGGATCAGGGCCAGATATTTTTCATGAGGAAATTAGAGGAAAGATTGTATCTCTGGACATATCGTTACTTATGCTAAAAGAAAGTAAAAGTGACGAGAAAGTTCTAGCTGACGCTTTACATTTACCCTTCAGAGACAACTCATTTAAATGTATATTTAGTTCCGTTACCGTCTGTTTTATAGAAGATGTAAAGAGATTCATAAAGGAGATAGCTAGGATAACTAAAGAAAGGGCAGTTATTTGTTTTATTGCTAGAGATTCACCATGGGGCGAATATTATGAGAAGCTGGGTAAAAGTGGACATAGGTACTATTCATTTGCTCATTTTATATCGAGGAGAGAGCTTTACGAAATTATAAACGATTTCATGAAAATCTCAAGAATTAGGTCCACGCTAAAAGATATAAGTGAAACTGAAATCGAGGAAACTTATAATGATGATAGTGGGTCATTCATCTGTGTGGAAGCTATCCCTAATAAATCGGAGCCCCTTTCATCGAGTCTTAATAGACACTCGGGGGCTGATCCTGCTGACCCTATCTTTAAGTTTTAAGACTTTAGATTATATTTTTTCCCATCAACTTACCTTTCTTCCATTACAGCTTAGACGCAAAAATGCCTTTTTAATTTTTATAACGGTTCTCTTAGGGTAGACCTTAAAAAGACTTATTTATATTACCCACCTATCTCTTCATTGTGCAAAGAACTTTTATATTAACGTTGTTCACATCTCTTGCTTTTATTGTAGCTTATTATATTTCTTTTAGTCCATTAATTTTAGCAGAGTTTTCTCACGCATTGATTGACTTCTTAACAATTACATTTTCAATCATTGCTCTAAAATTTATAGGGCTTAATGAAGTAAGTGAAGGGAGATTTTCTTACGGATTACATAGACTAGAAGTTGTTGTTGCTATGATTAATATCCTTACGATTATCCTCCTTTCACTCACCGTGGCATATACTTCTATAACATCATTGTTTAAGGAAACTACTAATAGTTCTTTAGTGTTAATTATTTCGTCAGCCTTAGCGTCAATTCTAACTTACTTTGCATCTCCTAAAGAAAAGGATAACTTAGGTAAGAAGGGATTATATATACACATCATATCAGACTTTCTAGGATATATAGTGGGTTTTGTTATAGGTGTTGTTATGCTTATCTCCGGGATACGTGAATTGGATCCAGTAGGAGCTATTACAATAGTAATACTAAATTTTGCGCTTTCCATTCCATTATTGAAGGAATCTTTTCTGGTATTTATGGAAGGTTCTCCAGTGAAAATTGACAGTATCATGAAAGAGCTTACAAAAATTTCCCCAGGTATCCATCATTTACATGTATGGTCAATTTGTGATCATGTAAAGGTTGCAACACTTCACGTTAAGACATCACCAAATTTGACTATAGCTGAGGCTGATAAGATAAGAGGTTCAATTTGTACTCTACTTAGAGAAAAATATGGTATTTCTCATGTAACAGTTCAATTTGAGACGTGTGATGACGATTAATAAAACTGGCTAGGCCACCATTCGATATCTTTATGAAGCTTGCTTCCCATTAACCTTATTATTTTTTCCCTATCCATCCTTGAAAATCTAACGTCTATATGAGCTTTTAATAGTGGAAATGGATATCCCTTAATACTTACTTCACTCAAATGATCCATTATTTCTTTTACTATTTTCTCATCTACTCTTCCAATTATATCTATTCTAAGGACTCTCTTACCATTATCTAATCTAGTATAGAAAGTAGTATATTCCATTTTTCTTAATATCTCAATTTCGGGTAGTTCAGAAATTCTTTCAACATCTATATTTTTGATTATTAATTTTGAAAATCCTCTTTTTTCAGTAAACAGTTCAAAAACAGTTATGTCGGGATAGTCTGTATCAAATAAATCTCTCCCCCTACTGGTTTTAGATATCCACAAAACCTTACCATCATATTCCTCTATAATTCTACTCACAAGAAATTGATTAAGCAACATTAACAAATCTCTCATTTTTCTCTCATCTCTTATGCTAATAATACTATTTAAATCGAGATTCTTAATCAGCTTTAACTCTTCATCAGAAAGTTGTCGAATATTAACTTTATTGCCAATCTTTTTGTTTAAACTTCCATCCATTAGAATATAATCTCCTTTACTTCCATCCCTTAAGGCTAATGATAATTCCAACGCCTCCATTAGTAGTGATATTCTTTCTTGGGCGTCGTTACCTGGCTTGAATATTCCTATTTGACCCTCTTCACTTAATGTCTTTACTCCTTTATTATCTCCAATTACAGATTCAGCTCCTACAGCATAAACTATCCCTATTCTCATTGGTTTGCTAAAAGACCCCCCATCAATAGCTACAAATTTACAATTATCGCTTAATTCATTCTTTGTAACATATTCATTCCAGTATTGATTCACTTTCTCTTGTATTTCTTGCTTAAGATAGCTAGCAATATTGTAAATCTGATTTTTTATCTCACTATGATTTTCAGCTAACTTATCATATATTTTTCTTATCAAGTCTCCTCCCTCACAAAACTTTTATTACCTCTCTTTTCAACACGAATAACATAATCAGCTGCTTGGACTACCTCTTCATCATGAGTAACCACTATTATCTGAGGTACACTTTCCCTCGCAGCTCTGATTATCTCTATTAAATATGCTTTTCTTTGATCATCTAAGTGAATTGTCGGCTCGTCAAGAATGAAGAAGTTAGTATTACTCATTAGCGCTTTAGCCACTGCTAACCTCAAAGCTATAGATAAGGCAATTCTCTCACCACCACTAAGCGATACTACAGGCAAGGTATCGCCATTATTTGTATATATTAGTATATCTGCACTACTCCCCCTTCCTCTGTTAGTTTTCGGTGTAATATTCATCTCTACGTTTTTAATTGAGAGATCAAATTTCGATATTATATCGTTTAGATTATTTTCGATTAATTGTTTCGTTGTCATGATTATATAACTCTGTAATTTTCGTTCTCCTAATGCAGCTCTTATTTTCTCTAACTTATTAATAGCGTTGATTATCTTTTCTCTATCCTTTAGCTGTAATTCATAAGTCTTGATTCTATTACTTATTTCCTCTATTTCTTTCTCTAAACTTTCCAACTCACCCTCTATTTTACTTTTTTTATTTTCTTTTTCCTTAAGACTAACATTATATCTATCTAGACTCGCTTTAAGTTCATTGTATTTATTTTCATCAAATTGTATAATATTTAATTCATATCTCAAATTTTTAACGTCTTCTTGTAGTGTCTTAACTTGTTGTATATAATCTTCTAGTATTCCTTTCTTCTTTTTTATTTCATCTAACATTATTTTTTTCTTTTCCAAATCCGAAATTTTACCCTCAAGAGCTTCTCTATCTAATCCTTTTAATTCACTTTCTAGTTCTCTCATTTCTTTTTCAGTATCTATTTTCTTCTTTTTCATTTCATCTAGCCTTACTCTTTTGTCATTAAGTTCCTTCTCGTTATACTTAAATAGTCTCATGTATTCTTCATAATACTGTTTTAGTTCTTTTATCTCTCTATTTACTCTACTGATTTCCTCTTCTATATCCTTTAAAGAATTAATCTTAATATGAAGATTTTCTATTTCATCGTTCAGCTCTTTAAGCTGTCTTATTATATTATCGTAACTTGCCTTATTATTTGAAAGTTTCTTGTATTCCTTTTCAAGTTTATTTAATTCACTAGTGATTTTCTCTAGTTCCTCATCTAGTTCATTCCTATTTAATTCAAATTGTAAAATGTAACTTTTTGCTTCTTCTATTATTTTTTTCTTATGCTCCTCATCTAGTGGTCTTCCACATACCGGACAAGTTTCCCCCTTAACTTGACTAAGATTATTTATTATCTCATTTTTCTCGGATATTAAGCTTTCAATTTTGGCTAGTTGAGCTTTAAGGTTAAGTTGTTTCTTTCTAGTCTCCTCAAGTTGTTGTTCTAGACTATTAACCTTATCTATATCCTTAGAAAGCTCACTTGCGTTTTTCTCTAAACGTTCTTTTAAATTTAGTTTAGAGTCCAAACTAGATTTCAGTTTAAGATACTCTTCATATTTTGGCTTTAGTTCTTCTAGCTTCCTCTCTAATTCCTTGTATCTTAGGAAATACGGTTCAAGTTCTTTCTTTCTTTTGATAGTTTTTTCATATTCCTCAATTTCTTTTTCTAAATTAAGCACATTATCAGATATTTCCTTATACCTGCTCGACAAAACATCATATTTTTCAAATTTTAATTTGATACTCTTTAAATTATCAAGTTCATTTACTTCTTTTTCAAGTTTTTCCATGCTTTCCGTTTGTTTCCTTAGGTCTTCTATATTTCTGCTTAATTCATTTAATTTACTCTCTTTTAACTTTAAGATAGTGGTCAATTGTAAGTACTGGTTTCTTTTCTTCTCATACTCTTCGAATTGTATCTTTACCTCTGCTATTTGATTCTCCAAGTTCTTTATCTCATCCTCTAGTTTTTTCTTATCTTTTCTTAACTCCAATAATCTACTATTCTTCTCCTCCAAGCTCTTCTTAAAAGTATTATAATCTTGTTCTATTCTATCTAAATCCTTTAACTTGATCTCTAAGTTCTTCCTGAATTCCACTATTGGACCTCTGCTATCAATGAGCTTCTCAATTGATTCCAATTTCAAAATTTTTCCTATAATATCTTGAAAGTTATCTAAAATTTTATCTAATTCTCCTTGTCTAACTATTATTGTTGATAGGGCAATATCTTTATCAATACCTAGAATTTTTTCTATTTCAGTAGATACTACAGTTGCACTGCGTGCAACTGGTATTTGATTCCTTATTAACCTATCTTCCGCAGTGCTTTTTACATCCCTTATTATCTCTATTTTATCTTTCTCATCAGAAAGGTATAAGCTAACGCTCGCTTTATTTGAACCTTTTCTTACTAAGTTATCGTTGTTTCCTCTACTGTGGGCTCTAAATAAACCGAATACAATGCCATCTATTATAGAGCTTTTACCTGCTCCATTTTGTCCCACTATTACATTTATTTCCCCCAGAAACTGTATTTCATTGCGTTCATGACTTAAAAAATTAGTCAAAATAATTTTGTCAATTCTCATAAGCCAACACCTGTTAATCTTTTTAATATCTCATTTATTATCTCGTCAGAATCAACATTTTTTATCATTTGCAAAATTAAATTGGCTTCCTCCTCGTTAAACTTCTCATATTTAGTAAGGTATTCGATTATTATCTTGTCTAATCCCTTATCTTGTGGTAAGGTATACGTTAAATTATTTACACTTTGAATAGTGTTATCCTTATATATTCTATAATAGAGCGTAACATCATTTAAAGGAAGTAACTCTCTAAAAAGTAGATCTTTTCTAATTCTTTCGCCCTCTACAATAATTTGCAATATCGGTTTTTTACTTTCATCTTTATTATTTTTAGCTAATTCGTCCTTTATCTTCAATACATCACCTTTTACATTTTTTGTATTTATAGTTACAATTTTTTGTGGTCTTACTGGAATATTTATTGTGCTTAGAATAGGCAGATCTCTTGAAAAGTCTATTAGGTATGCCCCTTTTCCAAACTTTTCATACCCTTCTATTTCCTCTTCTCTCATTATATCAGGAGATCCAG